>JAWLFY010000003.1:0-62820 GCA_041685355.1 Pirellulaceae bacterium
GCCCCGCCCGTCGCCCGCCGACATGCCCCGCCCGTCGCCCGCCGAGGAGCCCCGCCCGGCGCCCGCCGCCGAGCCCCGTTCGCTCGCCGACGAGCTTTCCCGATCCCCGACGTCGGCCGACGAAGAGGCGGAGCGTGCGACCGAGGAAATCCTGGCCCCGCTGGACGAATCGGACGAGTTCCGTCCGGACCTTCGGGCCGCCGGGGCGTTCGGCGATCCGCCAAACGGGGTGCGTTTGAGCCGTCAGTCACGGTTGTGGGTCGACCGAGCCAACGCCCGCGTGCTGACCGACGGGTACGTGACGTTGCGGGAAGGCTACCTCGAGATGTTCGCCTGTCCGGCGGGGACGAAAGAACACGAATCGATCGTGGCGACGTTGTCGAAATCGCGTGAGGTCCACGCCGGGCTGCTCGCCGTCGGCGCCACCCAAGGTCATCCGGTGCGGTACGACCCGGAGTTCGAACCGCCGTCCGGTCAGTCGATCCGGGTGTGGGTCTTGTGGCGCGACGAAGCGGGAGACTTTCATGCCGTCGACGCGCGGAATTGGGTCCGACACGCGAAATCGAAAGAGCCGCTCTCCGAGGATTGGGTCTTCGGCGGGAGCGATTTCTGGACCGACCCCGCCGACGGGCGGGAATACTATCAGGCCGACGGCGGCGACATGATCTGCGTGTCGAACTTCGGCACCGCGATGCTCGACGTCCCGTTCGAAAGCAGCGCCGACGCCGACGACTTGCTCTTCGTTCCCTTCACCGAACGGATCCCCCCGATCGGGACGCCGGTTCGGTTGGTGTTGACCCCGATCGCGGAACCCGACGACGACGATGACGTTCCGCCGGTTGACGAGCCGCCCAAGGAAGAATGGTTGCCGGTCGCCGAACCGAGCGACACCACTGACGACAACCCGTCTGGCGATCTGTCTGGCGATACCCCAGCGACCGGGTCGGGTGACGGGGCTGGGGATGACGCGGACGGGGATGACGATGAATGAACGGGGCGACGGGGGGCCGACGACGCCGACCGTGTGGCTGGTCGGGGCCGGGGTCGTGGGGTGTGCGATCGCCCGCGAACACCTGCACCAGCGGATCCCGATCCGGCTGGTCGATGCCGACGCCGACCGGCTCACGAACGCGGTGCGACAGTTGTCGGGATGGGAACCGTCCCGGGATCGGCCGGAGGGCGAAGGCGATATCGGCCGCTTCGATGGCGGCCGCGTCGGGCCGTTCGAGCCGGTTTCGATCGGTGGCGAACTCGCGTCCGTTCGGATCGATCCAGGTCCCGGGCCGCATTTCGAAGCCGGAGTGGAGAATCGAACGGCGGTGTTGTTGATCGAATCGATCTCGGAGCGGATCGACGTCAAGCGGGATTTCTTCCGGGCCGCCGAGACACGTTTCGGAGACTCGGCGATCCTGTGCAGCAACACGTCGAGTCTGACGATCGGTTCGATCGGCGTGGCGCTTCGTCGGCCGGGGCGGTTGTGCGGGATGCACTTCTTCATGCCGGTCCGCGGCCGCGACGCCGTGGAACTGGTCGCGACGGCGGAGACGGATCAGGACGTCGTCGCCGCGGCGGAAACACACATCCGGCGCGTCGGCAAGCGTCCGCTGCGGGTAGGCGACGCCCCCGGGTTCGTCGTTAACCGGATGCTCGTCCCCTATCTAAACCAGGCGGTCGGTTTGCTCTCCGCGGGCGCGACCGCGGAACAGATCGAGGCCGCGGCGCTGCGGTACGGGATGCCGATGTCGCCGCTGGAACTGATCGATTGGATCGGCACCCCGACCGCTTTCGACGCGGGACGGGCGTATTGGCAAGCGTTCCCGCGACGGATCGACCCGGCACCGCTCTTGCCGGCATTGGTCAAGCGAAAGCGTTGGGGACGTGCGGGCGGAAACGGGTTTTACGATTATCGCGACGGGCGTCGGACGAAATCGTTGGCCCCGGAGGTCGAAGAGCTACGCCGACGTTACACGCGCCATCCCCGCACATGGGACGAGACAGATTTGCTCGAGTTGCTCGCGATCCCGATGTGGATCGAGGCCGCTTGCTTGATTGCCGACCAGGTGACCGATAGCGTCTCATCGATCGAAGCGGCAATGTCGGGAGGGCTCGGGTATGCCCCCGCCGAAAAGTGGGCTGATTTCTTCGACCGACTCGGGGCGGACCGAATCGCCACCGCGATCGAAAAGTGGCGCGGCGGTTGGCATGCCATGTGCCCTCCTGACTCTCTCAGGTTACCCGTGTCACTGCGTCACAGCGGATGTCCAAGAGCGGCACTCGAGTCCGTTTCTGATTTGACACGAGTGGGCCAGATTGATTAGGTGAACTACGTTCGAAATACGGAGCGTGTACCATGACGCTTGAGGCAACGATGACGGCCCGACTTCCCGAAACGCTCGATGGTGTGGTGCTGACCACAGCAGATCAGGCCGAGGCGCTGTTGGCGTCCCTTCGCCATGTGGAATCGTTCGTCGACGAGCGATTGGGACGCAAAAGCGAACACGCCTTCGGGCACTCCGGAGACGAAGTACCGCCGCAGATCGATACCGAGGAGTTCGCTCACCACGTCGCCGCCGCGATCGCGTCGGTCGAGTCGGCCCGTCAATCGCTTGAGGCGGCGAAGCAACTTCGGGCCCGCTGTCAGGATTATGACGACGAATGAGCGACGCGTGGACAGCGGTTGCGGTATTCCTGCTGGGGTTGGCCCTGGCCGCGGTTTATTACAGCGGGTTCCGGTGGACCGTCCGCCACTTGGACTCGGTGAGTCGCCCGGGGATGTTGCTCGCGGTCAGTACCGTCGTTCGGCTGGCAATCGTGATCGGCATTCTGGCCATGCTCGTCGGCGACGACTGGCGAGACTTCTTTATCGCGCTCGCCGGCTTTCTCATCGGCCGATTCGGGCTGGAGCGATATTACCGACGCACCCCGTAGCGGAAGTCGTCAAGACTTCCGACGGGGCAGTCGAAGGTCGCAACCCCGTTGGGGTTGATCCACCGTTTGTCGCGTCGGTCACCCAGGGTTGAAGCAACCCTGGGCTGTGGGGCGAAACGCCGTTGGCGGAAAACAGACCCCGAACTCTTCTCGAATCCTCCCTCCCGAACCCCAACGGGGTTCCGCCCTGCAGCCCGGGGTTGGCCGCTTCGGCCTACCCCGGGAACCCGGTCCCCATCCCAACCCGAACCCCAACGGGGTTCCGCCCTCTCCTTCCGACCGGGTGGCGAGTCATGGCGACGCGGCACGTTCCGACTTACGATGGGGGTTTCGTTCGTCGCGTGGTGATTCGGGAGCGCAGGTCGCCCGGCGTCGAGTCTTCAGTTCGATCGATCGCGGAGGATTTGTCTGATGGTGTGCACTTTTTCCGAGGCCTGTGACGAGTCATCCGCCCGCTGGCCTCGCCGGGTGTTCGCCGGGGTTATCGGCCCGCTCCTTTCGGTGCTGCTCGTCGGCGGCGTGTTCGCCGATGGCTGGCGGGCCGGGGTCGCAAAGTCGAACATCACCCCCGGGCAGCCGATGTGGATGGCCGGATACGGAAGCCGCGATCGTCCTGCGGAGGGAAAGCTGACTGACCTTTGGGCGAAGGCGTTGGTGTTGGAAGACGCCGACGACCGTCGTGCGGTCTTGGTAACGCTGGACCTGGTCGGGATCTCACGAGACCTTTCCGAATCGATTTGTGACGAAATCGGCCAGCGGTTCGGGATCGACCGGACCGATGTCGCGATCAACGCGTCACATACGCACACCGGGCCGGTCGTCGGGAAGAACTTGGGACCGTTGCATTACCACGTCGTTCCCCCGCCGCAGCAACGGCTGATCGAAGAGTACGCCGCTCGGCTGCGTGACGAAGTCGTCGCCACGGTGGGGCGGGCGATCGAAGACCTCCAGCCGTGTCGCCTTCGTCATGGCACCGGGGAAGCGACCTTCGCGGTCAACCGCCGAGAAAATCGGCCCGAGGCACTCGTCCCGGAACTCCGATCCGAGAACGAGTTGGCGGGTCCGTATGACCACCGGGTCCCGGTCTTGGCGATCGCCGACGAGTCGGGCCAACGGAAGGCGGTCGTATTCGGGTACGCCTGCCACGCGACGGTGCTCAGCTCGTACCAGTGGTCCGGCGATTACCCGGGGTTCGCCCAAGCCGAGCTCGAACGGCTCGACCCCGGTTGCCAGGCGATGTTTTGGGCCGGGTGCGGCGCCGACCAAAACCCACTGCCACGCCGTACCGTCGCGCTCGCGGAACATTACGGACGACGTCTCGCCGCCGCGGTCGAAGCCGTCTTGTTGACACAAAAAATGACCGAACTCGCCCCCGACCTCCGGACCGACTACGCCGAAATCCCGCTCGAACTCGACTCCTTGCCAAGCCGCCAAGCGTTGATCCGACAGACGAAATCGAACAACCGATTCGAGAAGGCTCGCGCCGAGATGCTGCTGGACCGAATCGACGCGGGAAACCCGATGTCGGAAACGTACCCCTACCCGATCGGCACCTGGGTGCTTGGGGGGGACGTCCGTTGGGTGTTCTTAGGAGGTGAGGTCGTCGTCGATTACGCGACCCGGATCAGCGAAGCCGCCGAGGGATCGACCTGGGTCGCCGGATACTCCAACGACGTGATGGCGTATATCCCCTCCCGCCGCGTTCTCCGCGAAGGGGGCTACGAAGGGGGCGGTTCGATGGTTTACTACGGCCTCCCAACGATTTGGTCACCCGAAATCGAACGTGACATCCTCAACGAGGTCGCGCGGCAGGCCAAGACCCCCTAATCGCCCAGGAAATGCTCGAAGAACGAATAGACGACTTCGTTCGCTTCGGGGTTCGGGCTGTGCTCGGGGCGATTCGTCATGAACACGCGGTCGTCGTGCCCGAGCACTCGGTTCACCGCGACGGTGTGGTTCAACGCCCGCCATCGCTCCGGCGGGTCCTCCGACCCGCCCGATACGAGCAACGGTCGCGGTGCCATCAACGCGTGCAACTCGTGCAGGTCTCGCCCCGCGGCGCGGAGCTTCGGATACAGCCCCCGCGGCGGGTTTTCCTCGCTGATCACGCCACGCTTCCGCCACGGCTTGGGGTGGTAACCGAGGTACCAAGGTTCCCAGTAGTTCACGCTCGGACGCGATTCGTCGAACACGATCCCGGGGTCGGACCAAACGCCGCACGCGAACTTGTCGAATAGGCAAGACGCGAACATCGCCCATTTGCCGCCGAACGAGTGGCCGACGATCCCGATCCGATCGGCATCGACTTCGGGACGGTTGGCCAACACGTGCCAGCACGTCCCGGCGGCATAAGCGAGCATCGAGAGCGGTTGGACCTGAGCGTCCTCCAGGCTGGGGTGGTAGATCCCGTACGTCTTCGCCGCGGTCGCTTCGGTTGTCCCGACCGACAGCACGACGAACCCGCGACGGGCGAGCTGAAGGCCATAGTCCCGGTCGGGGTTCCCCTCACCGATCGATGTCTCCGGCTCGTAGTACACCGTCACCACCGCCGGCCGCTTCCCCTTCCCGTCGGGGACCAGCAAGTAAGCTTCGGTGATTTCACCCGGGGCCCACGGAAAACGGACGCGATGCCGCACAAAGTTTTCTTGCCGTGTCGATTCGAGCACCTCGACCGGTGGGGCCCGGTTCATCTCCGGCCATTCCCCAAGCAACCCCATCCATTGCCGCCGGATCTCGTCTCGTCGGCGTGTCCAAGCGTCCGGAGTCTCCACGCGGGACCCGTCGGCGAACTTGAGCGGTGAGCGATAGTCACCGAAGTCATCACGGAGCCGTTCGGGCGGGTCGGCGTATCCCCGAATCGTCTCCCACGGGTCGTCGTCGGTGTCCGTCGTGGCCACGCCCCGATCCGAAGGGACGTCCTGGGCCGCCACAGACGGCGAGCGCGTGGCGGTGAAGCCCCCGACGACCACGAACATGAAAACGCCCACGAACATGAAAACGTCCGCAAACCTGAAAATGCCCGGGAAGGTGAAAGCGAACGGCAAACTTTGCGTGACGACGCGAGTCGCGCGGCATGGGGTCGGAATCATAGGACATCAAGAAATCGTGTGCGAAGGACGACAGTCCGGGGCGTGGTCGATTCCTGCGAGCATGACCCACCCCGCGAGCCGTCGGTTCAGGCGAGCAGGCCGGGGACGACTCGGCCGTGGACGTCGGTTAAGCGGTAGTCGCGTCCCTGAAACTTGAACGTCAACCGCTTGTGATCGATCCCCAACAAGTGGAGCAGCGTCGCGTGCAGATCGTGAACGCTGACCGGGTCGCGGACGATGTTATAGCTGTACTCGTCGGTTTCGCCGTAACTCGTCCCGCCGCGAAACCCGCCACCGGCCGTCCACATCGTGAAGCAGCGTGGATGGTGGTCGCGGCCGTAGCTCTTTGGCGTCAGCTCGCCCTGGCAATAAACCGTGCGGCCGAACTCGCCGCCCCACACCACGAGCGTGTCGTCGAGCATCCCGCGTCGCTTCAGGTCGGCGACGAGCCCGGCGGAGGCTTGGTCGGTCTCGCGGCAACGGGAACGGAGTTGCGCGGGGAGTCCCCCGTGGGTATCCCAGCCGCGATGGAACAATTGGATAAATCGCACGCCCCGTTCGGCGAGCCGTCGCGCGAGCAGACAGTTGAACGCGTAGGTCCCCGGCTTCTTGGCGTCCTCGCCATAGAGTTCGAACGTCGAGTCGGGTTCGTCCGACATGTCGGTCAAGTCGGGGACGGCCGTTTGCATCCGGTACGCCATCTCGTACTGGGCGATCCGGGTTTCGATCTCCGGGTCGCCCGATCGGTCCAGCTGCATTCGGTTGAGCGTCCCGATGTCGTCGAGCGTCCGCCGGCGGATCGCGTCGGGGATCCCCTCCGGGTTGTTCAGATACAGCACCGGCTCGCTGCCACCCCGAAACCGGACGCCTTGAAACCGCGACGGCAGGAACCCGGCGCCCCACAGCCGGTCGTACAGCGGTTGGCCGCCGCGGTTCGAGACCATCGCCACGAACGCCGGCAGATTCTCGTTCTCGCTGCCCAACCCGTAATTCAGCCACGCCCCGATGCTGGGACGCCCCGCGATTTGAAAACCGGTTTGAAGAAACGTGATCGCCGGGTCGTGATTGATCGCTTCGGTGTGCATCGATTTGACCACGCAAACGTCATCGATCACCGACGCCAACCGCGGGAGCAGTTCTCGGTTGATCGACAGCCCCGACTCGCCGCACGGTTCGAACGGGAAGATCGACCGGGCGACCGGGAACGACGTTTGGCCCGCCGTCATCCCGGTCAACCGCTGACCACCGAATACGCTTTCGGGAACCTCTTGCTTGTGAACCTTCGCGAGATGCGGTTTGTGGTCGAGCAGGTCCATTTGCGGCGGGCCGCCCGACTGAAACAGATAGATCACCCGCTTCGCCTTGGCGGCATGATGCAGCCCGTCCGGCATCCCGGGACCGAGTCCGCGAGGATCGCCGAGAGCGGGAGACGCCGCCGGAGCGTCCGACCGCGAAAGCGCGGCCAAGGCGGCCGCCCCGAGGATCCCGCCGGAGGTCCCGAACCAGTCTCGGCGGCCGAGCCTCGCGGGGTGAGCCGTCTCGTCCCCGCACGGCGGATCCCCGAAAGACGGATCGTCGGACGCAAAATCGCTGTGCGGTCGAACACGCATCGGTAAGGCTCCAGGGAAACGGACGACGTCCCCCAGGATACCCCATTTGTAACCGCATCAATGCCACCATGGTCCGAGTCAAGTGTTGAGAGACGTCACGGGTTGAAAGAGACGGACTTCCCGAGGAGGCGATCGAAACGGAATCCGTTTCACCGGACGGTGCATGCCGAGGGACGGAACCACTAGAATCGAGGAGGGCGTGGCTTGCGTAAGCGTCGCCCGAGATTTCGCGTCACCGATTTGACACCTCCCATGCCCACCTCGCCTTCGCCCCCGGATCGCGAAATGGACGCGACCGTCGCGTCGACGCTTTGGCTGGCACGTGACGAGTTGCAGCGGTTGATCGACTTACTGTGGGACCGGCAGTACCGGGTGATCGGCCCCCGCATCGATTCGGGGGCGATCGTCTATGACGAGGTGCGGCATCAGGACGAGTTGCCCGTGGGGTGGACCGAGCAACAGGAGGCCGCCAAGTATCGTTTAGTACGGAGGGACGACGGGCAACGCTTCGGGTTCAACGTCGGGCCGCACTCGTGGAAACGGTATCTGTTTCCCCCGCGGGCGGTGGTCGGCGAGGCGACTCGCGGGCCGCAGGGGTGGCAGTTGAGCGACCATCCCGAGGAGGCACCCGCCTATGCCTTTCTCGGCGTGCGGGCGTGTGAACTTGCGGCGATCGCGGTTCAAGACCGGACGTTGATCCACGACCAATATTCGGATCCGATTTATGCCGAGCGTCGCCGGCGGGCCCTGATCGTTGCGGTCAACTGTACCCAAGCCGCGAGCACCTGTTTTTGCACGTCGATGAACACCGGTCCGCGATGCACCGCCGGGTTCGATCTGGCGTTGACCGAGCTCGATGACGGGTACACGGTCGAGGTCGGCTCCGACCGAGGGGCGGAGATCGTGGCGGCTTTGGCGTTGCCTTCGGCCGACGCGGGTTCGCGACGGCGTGCCGACGGGCGACGTGCCGAAGCGGTCAACCAGATCCGCAAGCGGCTCGACACGACCGACATCCGCAACCTGCTCATGGACAATTTGGAGCACCCGCGGTGGGACGAAGTCGCCGAGCGATGCCTTTCGTGTACCAACTGCACGATGGTTTGTCCGACTTGCTTTTGCAGCAGCGTCGAAGAGGTCAGCGACTTGCAGGGGGATCATGTGCAGCGGGTGCGGCAGTGGGACAGCTGTTTCAGCGGTGAGATCAGCTACATGAACGGCAGCTTGGTGCGGGGCGACATCCGTTCCCGCTATCGCCAGTGGCTGACGCACAAGTTGGCCACCTGGTTCGACCAGTTCGACACGTCGGGCTGCGTCGGTTGTGGCCGCTGCATCACATGGTGCCCGGTGGGGATCGACCTCACCGAAGAGGTGGCCGCGATCCGCGAGACGCCGCCATGAACGCCCCCCAATCCGCGGCGATTGCTGCCAACCCGTGGCTGTCCCAGACGGCGCGGATCGAACGGATCACGCCCGAGGTCGATTTGGTGAAGACCTACCACTTGCGGTTCACCGACCCGCAGGTTCAGGCGAATTACCGTGTCGCGGCGGGGCAATTCAACATGCTGTACGTGCCCGGTGTCGGCGAGATCGCGATCGGTGTCAGCAGCGATTTACAGGCGACCGAGCCGCGGGAGCGGACTTGGGACCACACGATTCGGCTGGCCGGTCACGTCACGGGCGCGTTGTCGGAGATGGAGCCTGGCGAGGTGATCGGTATCCGCGGCCCGTACGGCACGACTTGGCCGCTGGACGAGCAGCATGGCAAAGATGTGCTGTTGGTCGCCGGCGGTACCGGGTTGGCGTCACTCCGTTCGGCACTCTACGAGTTGCTGGCCAACCGTGAGCGTTATGGCCGGCTGACGCTCGTTTACGGCAGTCGGACGCCGGAAACCCTGCTGTATCAGGGTGAGTACGCCGCGTGGGCGGAGCGGGGTTTGAAGGTGCATCGCATCGTCGACCAAGCGACCGCGGGGTGGAAGGGGCAAGTCGGCGTGGTCCCGCGGCTGATCGACGGGTTGCGAACGCTTGATCCGTCCAACACCGTGATGCTTTGTTGTGGGCCCGAAGTGATGATGGATTATGCGGTGCGAAGCGTCGTGGCCCGCGGCATGCGCGAGGATCAGGTCTGGGTGTCGCTCGAACGGAACATGCAATGCGCGGTCGGGCTGTGCGGCCACTGTCTGCTGGGGCCCGAGTTCATCTGCCGGGACGGTCCGGTTTACCGCTTCGACCGGGTCGCCCGCTATTTGAAAGTGGAGTCTTTGTAATGGAATCGCGACCCACGTTGGCGGTGTTCAAATTCGCCTCGTGCGACGGGTGCCAGCTGACGTTGTTGTCGTTAGAGGATGATCTGCTCGCATTGGCGTCGCGTCTGCACGTCGCCCATTTCCTGGAGGCGACCAGCCGGATCGAGCCGGGACCGTACGACATCGCGTTGGTCGAAGGTTCGGTCAGCACGCCGCGTGACATCGAGCGGATCCGGCAGATCCGCCGCGACTCGCGTTACTTGATCACGATCGGGGCCTGCGCGACCGCGGGCGGCATTCAGGCGCTGAGGAATTGGGCCGACTCGGAGGAATACCTGCGTGCCGTCTATGCCCGGCCCGAATATATCGAAACGTTGGCGACATCGACCGCCATCGCCGACCACGTGACGGTGGACTTTGAGCTCCGCGGGTGTCCGATCGACAAACGCCAATTGCTCGACGTGATCGGCTCGTTGCTGGCAGGGCGGCGGCCGCGGATTCCGAATCACGAGGTTTGCTTGGATTGCAAACGGAAGGGGACGGTTTGTGTCATGGTCGCCCACGGCACGCCATGCCTGGGGCCGGTCACACATTCGGGTTGCGACGCGTTGTGTCCGGCGCACGACCGTGGCTGTTACGGCTGTTTCGGCCCCAGCCGCCAACCCAACTTGGTCAGCCTCAGTGACCAACTGCGTCGGGACGGGATGCCGCCGCGCGAGATCGTCCAAGCGTTCCGTGGCATCAACGCCTACTCGCCGGAGTTTCGCGGCGAAGGGGATCGGCTCGAGGCCGAGTCGGACCGCTCGGATGAAGCCGACCGCTCGGGCGAAGCCGACCGCTCGGGCGAAGCTGGCCGCTCGGGCGAGGCCGACCGATGAACCGTGACGACCTGAACCGTGATGTCACGAACGCCGACGACAGCCACCGCGATGACGTGCAGGGCGGCGTCACGACCCGCTCGATCCGCGTTGAGAACTTGACGCGGGTCGAAGGCGAGGGTGGCTTGGACATCCGTTTGCGTTCCGGTGCCCTCGACGACGTGAAGTTGAACATTTTCGAGTCGCCACGATTCTTTGAAGCGATGCTTCGCGGCCGACCGCTCGAAGAGACGCCCGACATCACCGCGAGGATCTGTGGCATCTGTCCGGTGGCGTATCAGATGAGCAGCGTCCACGCTTTGGAGCGGGCGTTGGGGGTCGATGCGGGGGAGGAGATTCGGCGGCTGCGACGGCTGCTGTACTGCGCCGAGTGGATCGAGAGTCACGCGTTGCACGTCCATCTGTTGCACGCGCCCGATTTTCTCGGCTACCCGGGTTCGCTCGAGATGTCGCGTGATTTGCCCGAGGAGGTGACGCGCGGGCTGCAGATACGCAAGGCCGGCAACGCCTTGTTGGAGTTGATCGGCGGCCGCGCCGTCCATCCGATCAACGTCGCGGTCGGCGGTTTCTACAAGGCGCCGGGGCGTGAGACGCTCCGCCGGTTGGTTCCCGACCTGCAGGCGGGGTTGCGTCTGGCGATCGACGCGACCCGTTGGGTCGCCGGTTTCGACTTTCCCGATTTCGAGCAAACTTACGACACGGTTTGCTTGGTGCACCCCGACGAGTACCCGATGTGCGAGGGGCGAATCGAGGCGAGTGACGGATTGAGCATCACCAGTGACGAATTCGAGTCGGTGTTCGTGGAACGACAGGTCGAACATTCGACGGCGATGCAATCGATCCGCAGCGACACCGGGGCGACGTATTTGCTCGGGCCTTTGGCGAGGATCAACGGTTGCCGTGACCGGCTGATGCCGGCGGCCCGTCGGCTGGCTGACGAAATCGGCCTGCAGACGCCATGCCGCAACCCTTACCAGATGATCGTCGCCCGCAGTTTGGAGATCGTCCACGCGTACGAGGAGTCGCTGCAGATCATCGCGGGTTACCACCAACCGAAGCCTTCGCGTGTCGAGTATCGGCCGCACGCTGCCGCCGGTTCGGCGGTGACCGAAGCCCCGCGGGGAATGTTGTACCATCGCTACCGGATCGACGAGGGGGGCGCGATCGGCGAGGCGAATATCATCCCGCCGACGTCGCAAAACCAGAGCCAGATCGAACGGGACCTGCGGTCGTTCTTGCCCGGCATTCTCGAGATGGATGACGACGAGTTGGCGAAGCGATGCGAAAAACTGGTGCGTTGTTATGATCCGTGCATCAGTTGTTCGACCCATTTCCTCAAGGTGCGGATCGACCGCGGTGGCTAGAGACACGACGGAAACGGCTGGCGAGGTTGCGACGCGGATCGTCGGGGTCGGGAGTCCGCACGGCGATGACCGTGTCGGATGGGCCGTCGCAAGCCGGTTCGCGGCGGTGCGGTTTCCTCGCGTGCAGGCCGTCACGATCGCTTCCCCGATCGGCCTGCTCGATCTTCTTGGGGAGGACCGCCTTCTCGGGGATGTCCGCGACCGGGCCGGAGCCGTCCGCGGAAAGGGTCACTCCGGCGGCAACCTTTGTGGGGAGACTGTTCGTGGCGGCAACGCTTGCGGGGCCGGTGACCGGTTGATCGTCTGTGACGCGTTTGCGGGGGAGGGACCGGTGGGGCGATTGCAACGTTGGGACTGGCCCGATTCGGCGATCGAGTCCGTGCGATCGTTCGGTACCCATGACGTCTCGCTGGCGACGGCGTTGGAGTTAGCCGGGAATCTTGGCCTTTTGCCTTCGTCGGTGATCGTGTGGGGGATCGACGTCGGTCCGTCGCCACGGCTGGACCCTTTCGGTTCCGGGGTCGGGGAACCGTCGCGAGCGGCGGCCCTGGAGTCGGCCGTGGGGAGACTGGTCCGGCGGTTGGTGCAGGAGGTGAACGGTGCATGAATTCTCGCTGACCCGATCGCTGTGTGCGCAGGTTGCCGAGATCGTTCGGGCCGATGGGGGTGGCACCGTTCGCGAAATTCGTGTCCGTTGCGGCCCGTTGTCCGGCGTCGAACCGTTGTTGATGCGGGAAGCGTTCGCAATTTTGCGCCGGGAAGGGCCGATGGCCGAGGCGGAGTTGCGTATCATCGAAGAAGGGCTGTCGGCCCGTTGCGACGGATGTGGGCGGACGTTCGAGCCCGAGAATTTTTGTTTCGTTTGCCCGCATTGCGGCTCGCCGAAAACGACGGCGGTCTCGGGGGACGCGGTGGTGATCGAGAGCGTTGTCGTCGATTCGGCGGAAGCGGACGACCCTTCGGAAGCGGTCGATCTTTTTGGAGATCCCGGGGACATCGAGACCGCGGGGATACAGCACACAGGAGGGGGACGTCGTGAATCGCGTGATGACGATCGAGCGTGAGTTGTCGGCCGAGACTCGGTACCGGGCCGAGGAGTTTCGACGAATGATGGCCGGGAAAGGGACCTTGGTGGTGAACCTGCTGTCGTCGCCGGGATCGGGCAAGACGACGCTGTTGGCGGAGACGGCGAAGCACTGGGGAGACCGGTTTCGCTGCGGCGTGCTGGTCGGCGACATCGCGACGGACCGGGACGCTCAGCGTTTATCTCCTTTCGTGCCGGTGATCCAGCTGACAACCGGTGGTGCGTGCCACCTGAGCTTGTCGTTGGTGCAGCGTGGTTGGCAGCAGTGGGAGGAGCGGTGTCTCGATTTCCTGTTCATCGAGAACGTCGGCAACTTGGTCTGCCCGTCGTCGCACGATTTGGGTGAGCACATCCGCGTCGTGTTGTTGGCGACGACCGAAGGGGATGACAAGCCGGGCAAGTATCCGAAGGCGTTCCGGACGAGCGACTGTCTCGTGGTCACGAAAACCGATCTGCTGCCTTACCTGCCGTTCGACCCTGTCACGGCGAGCGCCGACGCGCGGCGGGTACGTCCTGACATTGAGGTGATCTCCCTGTCGGCGGTCAATGATGACGGTGTCCCGCGGTGGTGCGAGTATCTCGAACAACAGCGCCAGCGTTCGGTCACGATCTAGCCATGCCGATCGGTTCGACTGAATCGGCGCCGCGGGCCGAGCGACTCGTTTTGCACGGCCGTGTTCAGGGGTACGGCGTGCGTCCCGCGATCGCCCGGTTGGCGGAGAATTTGGCGTTGGCCGGTTCGGTTTACAACACGGTGGAGGGGGTGCGGATCGAGATCGAAGGGGCCGGGGCGGCGGTGCGGACGTTCGGCGATCGGTTGATCGGGGTTCTGCCGCCCGGTGTGCTGGTGGACAAGCTGGAGCGGTCGGGCGTGGCACCGACCGGCCGATCCGGGTTCCACATCGCGGACAGCCATCTCGCCGGTCCGATGGCGGCGTTCGTCCCGACGGACCGGGCGACGTGTTCTCGGTGCCTGGTCGAGGTTCATGATCGCCGCGACCGGCGTTTTCGCTACCCCTTCACCACTTGCACCGCGTGTGGCCCACGCTATTCGATGATTGAGGCGATGCCGTACGATCGTCAGCGGACGTCGATGATCGCTTTCGAGCAGTGTGATGATTGCCGTCGGGAACATGATGATCTGCACGACCGACGGCTGCACTCCCAGACGAACGCCTGTGCGTCGTGTGGCCCACGCCTTTGGTCGGTTGGCAGCGGCGTGCAGCCCGAATCGCGTGATGATGAGGCGATCGACCGGGCGGTGGAAACGCTGCGCCAAGGCTCGGTCGTCGGGCTGAAGGGGGTCGGCGGTTACCAGTGGTTGGTCGACGCCGCGAATCCGGAGGCGGTACGGAGGTTGCGTGGCATCAAGGGACGTCGGAGCAAGCCGTTGGCGGTGATGGTCGTCGATCTCGAGACGGCGGTATCGCTTACCTCTGGCGGTCAATCGTCGGTTGCCAGCGACGAACGGATGGCCGAACGGATGGCCGAACGGGCGGCGGAAACCGAGGCGGCGGAACGGCAATGGTTACGATCCTGGGCCAACCCGATCGTCATCCTTCGTCGGCGGGAGGACCTCGATTGGGCCGAAGCGGTTGGTGGGGCGTTGGAGTCGATCGGGGTGATGCTGCCGTCGACACCGCTACACCATTTCTTGGCACGCCGTTTCGCCGGTCCGCTCGTTGTCACCAGCGGCAACCTGGAGGGGGCCCCGATCGAGTTCGAGTCGCCGGGCGATACGGACGCGGGGCAACCCGAGTTCGGCGGTGACACGCCGGTGACGGAGCGAGGACCAGACCTCTGGCTGGAGCACGATCGCCGAATCGTCCGTCCGATCGATGACAGCGTGGTCCGCGTGGTTGCCGGCCGTGCGGTCGGAATCCGCCTGGGGCGCGGTTTGGCGCCGCTGACGCTGGAGATCCCGAAGGAAATGCTTGAGGCAGCCGAAGGGGACGGGCCGCTGTTGGCCGTCGGCGGTCACCAGAAGGTCGCGTTGGCCGCGTACACCGGCGCTCAGGCCGTTCTCGGGCCGCACCTCGGCGATCTGGAAACGTTGGCCGCACGCGATCGTTTTGCGCAGCAAGTCGATGCGTTCTGCGACCTTTATCAGATGCGTCCCCGCACGGTGATCCATGACCGGCATCCCGATTATTTTTCGACCCGTTGGGCGGGTGAACGGGGGCTGCCGACGCTCGCGGTCCAGCATCACCATGCGCATGTCGTTTCCATGATGATCGAGCATCGGTGGCTTGATCGCGAGGTATTGGGGGTAGCTTGGGACGGAACGGGCTACGGGGACGACGGCACGGTATGGGGCGGTGAATTTCTGATGGCCGACGCGCGGGGGTACCGCCGCGTGGCGCATCTGATGCCGTTTCCGTTGGTCGGCGGTGACTCGGCCGTGCGCGAGCCTTGGCGGGTGGCGGTGTCGCTGATTCATCAAACGCTTGGGCCCGCAGCGGCGAGCCGGCTCCGGTTCGATGGCATCGACCGAAGGTTGGTCGAGCAATTGGTGACGATACTCAGCCGGTCCGGCGACCGTCACGACGGGTCGGTACTCGAAACGACCAGCGTTGGCCGCTTGTGTGACGGTGTCGCGGCGATTGTGCTGGGAATCGCGAAGAACGGCCATGACGGTCAAGCCGCGACGCTGTTGGAGTCGGCCTGCGACAGCGAAGCCGACGTCGGGTACGACATCCCGCTGGCCGATGACTTCCCGCCGGCTGACGGGCGGGCGACCCAATTGGACTGGCGGCCCATGATCGTGGCGATCCTCGACGATCTCGCGTCGGGAATCCGCCCGGGGATGATTGCGTCTCGTTTCCACCGTGGGTTGGCGAGGGCGATTCATGAGATCAGTCGTCGCTTCGCGGATTTCCCGTTGGTGCTCGCCGGTGGTTGTTTCCAGAACCGGGTGCTCGTCGAAGCGGTGGTTTCGGGTGACACCGGGGCGCGACGTCCGCTGGGGATTCCCGGTATGATTCCACCTGGGGACGGCGGTTTGTCGGCGGGCCAACTCGCCGTCGCGATCGCGCGGCGGGGCGATTCGGCGTTTTGGGGAGGATAGGAAGATGTGCTTGGCCGTTCCGGGACGTGTGGTTCGTTGGATCGAGGTTGACCCGATTTCGGCGATCGCCGAGGTCGAGTTCGGTGCGGTGCATCGAATTTGCCACATGGCCTGTGTCCCCGACGCCGTCCCGGGAGACTTCGTGATCGTTCATGCCGGCGTCGCGATCTCGATCCTCGATACCGACCAGGCGGACCGACTGTTGACCGATTTGGCGAGCGCGTTGCCTTCTCAGATGGATGCTTCTCCGGCGATCATCCCGGAACGTCAAACGGGCGAACATCGAATCGATCGTGACACGGAGTCGCCGCGGGGCGGCTGATCTTGGGGGGACGCGATGCAATACTTGAATGACTTTCGCGACCCGAAACTCGCTCGCGGGCTAGTCGAGCGGATCCGTTGTCGGGCCACGCGCCGCTGGACGTTGATGGAGGTTTGCGGGGGCCAGACGCACTCGTTGCTCCGCCACGGGATCGATTCGGAATTGGCCGACGTGGTCGAGATGATCCACGGCCCCGGTTGCCCGGTTTGCGTCACGCCGAGCCGATCGATCGACTTGGCGATCGCGTTGAGCCGTTCGCCGGGTGTGCTGTTGACCAGTTTCGGCGACATGTTGCGGGTGCCCGGAAGTGACGGATCGCTACTGGATAGCCGCGCCGCCGGAGGGGAAGTCGTCGGCGTCTACAGCCCTCTGGAATCGCTCCGGCTGGCCAAGGAAGATCCGTCTCGACAAGTCGTCTTCTTCGCCGTCGGGTTCGAGACGACGGCGCCGGCGACGGCGGTCGCGATCCGACAGGCCGCACGGGACGGCGTGCACAATTTCAGTTTGCTGGTCTCGCACGTCACCGTCTTGCCGGCGATGCGGAAGTTGGCCGAAGAGGCGGATCGGCGACTCGACGGTTTCCTCGCCGCCGGGCACGTCTGCGCCGTGACCGGGTTCGAACGATATCAAGCTTTGGTTGACGACTACCGGACGCCAATCGTCGTCACCGGGTTCGAGCCGGTCGACCTGCTCGTCGGGATCGATCGTTGTGTCGAGTTGCTCGAGGCGGGCCGGGCCGAATTGTCCAACGCTTACGGCCGCACAGTGCAAAGCGGCGGCAATCCCGAAGCGCAACGGATCGTCGAAGAGGTCTACCAAGTCGTTGATGCCCCGTGGCGAGGTTTCGGCCCGATCGCCGGAGGCGGACTCCGGCTCCGCGACGCGTACCGGGACTTCGATGCCGAGTTCCGCTTTGCCGAGCAACTCGACGGGTCGCGAGCCGTGGTCGGCGAATCGTCGGTGTGCCGCAGCGGCGACGTGCTGGCGGGCCGGATCAAGCCGACGCAGTGCGAGGCGTTCGGTACCCGTTGCCGGCCCGAATCGCCGTTGGGGGCGCCGATGGTCAGCTCCGAAGGGGCGTGTGCGGCCTATTACCGCTATGCCAACCACTCGAGAACGGTCGTGACGACGATCGAAAAGCCGGAGCCTCGCCCGTCATGAATTCCGACGCCTATCCGGCTTGTCCCGTCCCCGGCTCGAGCGATGGCTCACGAATCACGCTGGCGCACGGCGAAGGCGGTCGGCTGATGCGCTCGATGCTGCGAGACGGCATTTTGCCGATCTTCGGAATCGATGCCGGGCGAGCCGGTGACGCGACGGCGGTACCGATCCAAGGCGGCCGCATCGCCTTCGCCACGGACGGTTACGTCGTTTCACCCCTGTTCTTTCCCGGTGGCGACATCGGCAAGCTGGCCGTCTTCGGTACGGTCAATGACCTGGCCGTTTCCGGTGCGACGCCCCGCTGGCTAAGTCTCGGGTTGGTCATCGAGGAAGGACTGCCGTGGGAAACGTTGGAGGCGGTGCTGCGGAGTGCCGCGGCGAGTGCGGATGAGGCGGGCGTTCGCATCGTTACCGGAGACACGAAGGTGGTCCCACGGGGCACCGTCGACGCGTTGTTCATCACCACCTCGGGGATCGGCGAGCCGGTCGAACCGGAACCGGTCGGGCCGACCGGGCTGCGTCCCGGGGATGAGTTGTTGGTCACGAACAGCATCGCGCGACACGGCATCGCGGTGATGGCTGCCCGTGACGGATTGGCGATCGAACCTCGGCCGAGCAGCGATTGTGCCTCGCTGGTCCCGGCGATCGAAGCCCTTCGCGGCGCAGGCTTGCCCCCTCGGGCGATGCGCGACGCGACCCGCGGCGGGGTTGCCGCGGTGTTGCACGAGTGGGCGGCGGAAAGTCGACTGACGATGTCGATCGATGAGACACTCGTCCCGGTCGACCCGACGGTCGCCGCGGTTTGTGAGCTGTTGGGCCTCGACCCTCTCCATGTCGCCAACGAAGGGACGATGGTCGTCGCGGTGTCGGCGGGGGATGTTGAGCCGGCGTTGGCGGCGCTGAGGACGACCGACGTCGCGCGAGGGGCCACAAGGATCGGTCGTGTGATCGGCCGACAGTCCGCCCCCGTGATCGTGACCCGCGGTCTGGGGCGACCGTTGCCGCTGGACGAACCTCTGGGCGCGCCGATGCCCAGGATCTGTTAGCCGACCCGCTAGTAGAGTAATTCGTGCCAACGGCCGCCGGCGATGAGCTCGGCCTTCCGCCGTGTCCACGGCTCGGACCCGCCATAGACCTTCGCGAAGACCCGGTCGATTTCGTCCCGAATCGATTCCGTTCCGGCCAAGTAGACATAGGTATGCGGTTCCAACAGCGCGCCGCGGATCGTTTCGGCGTGCGGTTCCACCGCCCCGGCCCAATCGATTTGGTCCGACCAATGTGGCCGTTCGGCGAACGCCGTGATCGCTTGAAACGTTTCCTGATCGCCGAACTGTGACAATTCGTTAAGCACCTCGTCGTGATATAGCAGTTCCATCCCCGTGCGACCGCCATGCAGCAGGCGGATATTTCCCGAGAACTCTTCGTGATCACGGGTGATACGACGAATGAACGCCCGAAACGGGGCGATTCCGGTCCCGGCGGCGATCAGGATCAAATCGGCAGACGGGTCCTCTGGCACACGAAAGATGTCGCCGAACGGTCCGGTCAACACGATCACGTCGCCAACGGTCAAGTCACAGAGGTAGTGCGACGCCCGCCCCGGATAGCGCTCGCCGCTGTAGGGGTCGACGTAATCACAACGGCGAACACACAGCTTCAGTTTCACGTCACCGGCGTCGAGGTGCTGAGGCAAGTCGGCGATGGTGTAGAGCCGAAGGTGTTCCTGCTGAGCCAACCCGGGGTCGCCCGGTACGATCACGCCGACCGACTGTCCGGCATCGACCGCCGGGAAACCGTCAGTGACCACGAACTCCAATTCGCGGACCTCGACCGGAGACGCGTCGGGGGTGATCCGGCGGGTCGCCTGAAGTTCCCCGCGGAACCGTCGCGACGTATCCAAGTTTTGCAGCTTCATCTCATGCTCCCGCCTGCGTTTGGGAAGGTTCATCCGGCCTCTGCGGTTGTGGCCACTGATTCCGATCGCATCGCCGTTCTATTTCCGCGTTGCAGAACGCGGAACACCCCAGACCGCTGCCACACGCCGGTGGGTCGCCGGTGCCAAACCGTCGCCCCAGGACGCGGACTAGCACCGATCCGACGGTCAACGCCGACATCCACACGGCGACCTTCACGAACGATTCGATCACGGTCCGCCTCCGATGCCGGAGAACCCCATGAAGCACAGCGAGAGGATACCGGCCAGCACCAACGTCAGTGCCGTCCCCCGGACGACGTCGGGCGGGTCGACGAGGTCCAACCGTTCCCGCAATCCCGCGATCAACAGCAGTGCCAACAGGAATCCGGTGCCGGCCCCCAGGCCGAAAGCGATCGCTTGTAGAAATCCGTATCCACGCCCAGACTGGAACAGCACGACACCCAAGATCGCACAGTTCGTCGTCATCAACGGCAGGTAAATGCCGAGGGCGCGAAATAACGACGGGCTGGTCTTTTTGACGAAAATTTCGATCAGCTGAACCGTCGAGGCGATCACGGCGATCAGCGAAATCAGATTCAAATAGGGGGCATCGATCAGCACCAACACCCTCTGGATCGCGAAGCCGCAAACCGTGGCGACGAGCATCACGAAGGCGACCGCCAAGCCCATCCGACCGGCCGACTTGACGTTGCCCGAGACACCTAAGAACGGACAAATGCCGAGGAAATAAGCGAACACGAAGTTGTTCACCAGCGAAGCGTTGATAAACACGGACCAGAGCGGCTCGGGGTTGATCACGTCATCCATCCGTCGTCGATGCTCCCTTTGATCGTGAACGGTCGGCCCCGCTTGGGCCGCCACCGCGACGTCCCCACCAACGGAACAGCACCAGCCAACCGGCGAGTGTGAAAAAACCGCCCGGTGGCAACAGCATCACGGTCCAGCCCTGAAAGCCTTCGCCCAGCAGGTCGTATCCGAACAGTTGGCCGCTGCCGACCAGTTCGCGAACCATGCCCAAACCGAGCAGCGCGATCACGAAGCCGCAGCCCATGCCCGCGGCGTCGGCCACCGATCGCAGCAGCGGCTGTTGCGACGCGAACGCTTCCGCCCTCCCCAACACCAAACAGTTGACAACGATCAGCGGGAGGAAAGCCCCCAAGCTCCGGTGTAAATCGATGCTGATCGATTGGACCAAGTAATCGACGCAGGTGACGAACGTCGCGATCACCATGATGAAGGTCACGATCCTCGCCTCGGCCGGAACCCAGTGGCGGATCAACGACACGGTCGCGCCGGAAAGGATCAAGACCGAGCCCGTCGCCAAACCCATCGCCAACGCGTTGACCGCGGTGTTGGACACCGCCAACACCGGGCACATCCCCAACACCTGGACGAGCACGGGGTTCTGCTTCCAGAGGCCGTTCACGAACGGTCCCGGATCGGACGAAACGCTCGAGTCGCGACTCATCGGTCCTCCCGCGTCCGTTCGGAAAGACTCGATTCGATCCGTGGCAACCACCGCCGGATGCTCGTGTCGATCGCTTCGGTGACCGCCCGGCTGGTCACCGTTGCCCCGGTGACGCCATCGATCTGGCCTGGCTTGCGGCTTTCGCCGGGATCACGTTTCCGACCGGCGGTGACCAGTGCGATCGGGTGTTCGAGTCCGCTACCGTCGGTCGCCGGGTGAACCGGCAACCCGCGGAACTGTTCGACGAAGGCCGGATCGGTCTCGACACGGTCGCCCAAGCCGGGGGTCTCACGGCTCTCCAGCATACGAAAACCCAAAATCGCCCGCTCGCGTGGCGAGTAACCATAGATCAGCCGGATGGTGTCCTGGTAGCCGCGTCCGGTCGCCTCGATCGCCACGCCGACCAGCGTCCCCTCTGCGTCGTAGCCGGCCAAAACCGAATCGACGGCACCCGAAGCGTCGTCCCGTCGCCGTTCGGCCTCGGGCCGCCACTCGGAGACCGCCTCCGCGCCGGGCAAAACGTCCAACGCGGCACGCGTGCGATAGGCGTCGCGATGATCCTCGATCCGTCGACTGGTTGCCTCGTGGACGACGAGAATCAGCGAACCGCAGGTGACACCGACGCCGACGACGACGGCGTAGATTCGCCAAGTGCTCGGGAACGCGGTGGGCTCCGTTCGCGGCGCACTCATGGAGACACGCTCCGGGCTGGTGGACCGAACGGGCGAGGCTGAACCCAGCGATCAATTAACGGTGAGACGGCATTGCCTAACAAGATCGCGTACATCACCCCCTCGGGCATTCCCCCCCAAGCGCGAATGACCAGCACCAGCGCGCCGATCAAAATGCCGTAGAGGACGCAGCCCAGCGACGTCATTGGCGACGCGACCATGTCGGTCGCCATGAACATCGCCCCGAGCATTAAACCGCCGGAACCGAGCATCGCGAGGGGATCGAATCGCCGGCCCTCCACGAGCGGAGTGAAGATCAGGCTCCCCATGGCGACGGTCGCCAGGATCGCCAGCGGGATTCGCCAATTCATCATCCGTCGGGCGATCAGATAGAGGCCACCGAGTAGAAGCAACCCCGCGCCGGTTTCTCCGACGCAACCCGACACCGATCCGAAATACAAATCCGCCAAGGGCGTGTCGATCCCTTCCGACTTCCACAACCCCAGCGGCGTCGCGCCGCTCATCCCGTCGGTCGCCGGCGGTCCCTGCTCAGGCCGCATGAGCGGCCAAGCGAGCGTCGACGCGGGGAGCGACGTGAAACGGTCAGGCGACGTCGAGGGCCAAGACGTCATGGCCATCGGGAACGCCGCCTGCAAAAAGGCGCGACCGACCAACGCCGGGTTAAACGGGTTGGCCCCCAAGCCGCCGAACAGCATTTTTCCGACCGCGACGGCGATGCCTCCCCCCAAGACCACCATCCATAGCGGCAGCGAAGGCGGCAACGTCATCCCGAACAACAACCCGGTGACTACCACCGACCAATCCCCGATGGTCGTCGGCCTGTTTTGCATGCGGCAGATCAGGTGCTCGGTGACCGCACAGGTGACGACCGAGACCGCCAGAACGGTCAACGCGGCGAGGCCGAAATGGTAGACCGCAAACACGCACGCCGGCAGTAACGCGAACGCGACGTTCATCATGATCGCCTCGACGCTCGCACCGCTGTGCAAATGCGGCGAGGGGCGTAGCTGCAGGGTCCGCCTCAGCATCGCCTTCGTTCCTGTTCCCGAGATTTCGTTCGTTTCCCGGCAACTCCGCAGTTCCCATCCATACTCACCTCCTCAATGCCGCTTTGGCGATCCGGAATTGCTGCACCAACGGAAGATGTGACGGGCAGACGTAGCTGCAGCAACCGCACTCGAAACAGTCCATCAGGTGATGCCGCTCGGCCATCGCCTGGTATTGGCCGCCTTCGGCTAACCGCGCCAAGTGCGACGGGTTGAGAAACATCGGGCAGGCGTTGAGGCAGTCGCCACAACGGATGCAGGGATGACGCCGCTGGCGATCGATCCCCGCCGTTTCGGAGGGCCCCAACGCGATCACTCCGGTGGTCCCCTTGCCGATCGGGATGTCGAGCGACGAGACGCTCTGACCCATCATCGGGCCCCCGAGGAACACGACCTCCACGTCGTCATCCGTGCCGACCGTCTCCAGCAGAAAGCGAAGGGGCGTTCCCAGCGGCACGCGATAGTTTCCCTTCTTCCGAACGGGCGGCCCGCCGACCGTGATCACGCGATCGACGAGACCGCTACCGGTCGCCAAACAGCGGCCGATTTCCGCGGCGCTGGCGACGTTGAAACACAGCGTGCCGACGTCGATCGGAAGTCCTCGGCTCGGCACGTGCCGGCCCAAGACCGCGGCGATCAAGATCTTCTCGGCCCCTTGCGGATACTTGACCTCCAACGTCTGCACCCGAATCGACGCCTCGTCACCGATCGCCGACCGGATCGCGTGGGCGGCATCTGTCTTGTCCGACTCGATCGCCACCACCGCCTGTTCGGCGCCGCTGGCCTTGAGCAAATAACGGATTCCCAAGACAACGTCCGCCGCGTGTTCGAGCATCACGCGATGATCGGTCGTCAGGTACGGTTCGCATTCGGCGCCGTTGATCATGATCACGTCGACGGGGCGCTGGCGTGCGGCCGCCAGCTTCACGTGGGTGGGGAACGCGGCGCCGCCCAGGCCGACCGCGCCGGCGTTTCGGATCGCCTCGATGACCTCGTCTCGGCTCGCGGACGTATCGCACGACGCCCCGCCGGTGATCACCTGAGACGACGCGGGAAAGGGCTCGAGAAAGATCGCCGGCAGCATCTTCCCTTCGATCGTCGGTGCCAGCGCGATCCGCCGAACGACCCCCGTCGCTGGGGCGTGCATCGCCACCGACATCGATCCGTCCGGCTCCGCGATCGATTGGCCCCGCTGCACCCGTTGGCCCTCGACGACAAGCGGCCGCGCGGGATGGTCGGCCATCGTCGCCAGCGGGACGATCAGCACCGGCGCGAAGGGGAACTGGCGGATCGGCTGATCTCGAGTGTCATCCTTCCCCGTGGGCGGGTGGATGCCATGGCGGAACGAACCCTTCGGGGAAAACACCGGTGCGACTCCTTAGTTGAACCGCCGGCCGCGCTCGATCCACTTCTGGAGATCCTTGCCGCTCCGGTCCCGCGGCAACCCGGGGTGGATGATCTGCGCGGTGCAACGTTCGGCCGCCTTGACCAGGTCGCTGTACGGTCCGCCTTCGGGGTTCTTGATGAACGCCTTCTTGTTCGAATCGTAAGCGAAGATTTCCGGATTCGTTTTGACGCACTCGTCACACGCGGTACAGCGATCCGAATCGATCCAAGGGGCCATCCACCCGCCGTCCGCGGGAGGACCGCCGGCCGGGTCAGCGGTCCCGTTGTGCCGGTCAGACGCGGCGATCTCGCCGGTCGACGGCGACTCGCCGCCCGCGTCCGGATGGTCGGGGGCAGGCACCGAGCCGTCCAACTCGCCGAGCCATCGGGTGAACCCGGCCAACATCCTCTGGGTGATCTCCGCACGGACCTCCGTCGTGATCGCCTCCTTGCTCACCGCCGGGGAGTCGCTGCGGGCGATGCCGCGGAGCGTCGTCCAGAAATCTCGCCGGTCTTCGCAGGCCTGAACCATCGGCGGGGCGACGACCAGCCGAGTCAACTGCCGTTCGCGATCGACGCTCCAGATGTAAGCGACCCGCCCGCGGCGCTGCTCGGAGGTCAACTCCAAAAACTCGGCCAACGGGACCATCCGATCGTTCCAGGTATCGCCGGGTGCGTTACGGAAATGTTTGCGAAATCGAGTTTCGGTGGCGGCGAAGTCGGCGAACGTCATCGGCAGCGTCATCACCCGTTCGCGTCCGCCTTCGGTATACCGCAGTTCGTACGTCGGCCAGTCCTGCTGCGGCGACGGGTTGCCTTCTAAGTCGAGTCCGGCTTCCAGTCTGGGCCCGGCGTCGGGGTCGTAGCGGAACAACGGATAGGCCCGCGACTCGACGGCCAATTTCGACTGACGGGTGCTGGAGTCGTCGCCGATCCCGTGTTCGGGTTGGCAGGGGGCGTAGAGGTTGAACAACGCCGGTCGTCGCGCCTTCAAGCCCTGAATGAATCCCTCGATCATGTGGTTCGGGTGTGCGATCGTGCCCTGCATCACGTAGGTCGTCCGGTGTGCCATGGCGATCAGCCCGATCTCTTTCCGCACCTCGTGTTTGCCCTGGCTGACTTCCCCGTGCGGGGCCATGTCCGATACCTGGCTGAAGAAACCGGCCGTGCAGGCCTGACCGCCGGTGTTCGAATAAACCTGGGTATCGAGCACGACAACCTTAATCGGTTTGCCGGACATCATCGCCCGCGACAGGTTCTGAAAGCCGATATCGTACATCGCGCCGTCGCCGCCGACG
This sequence comes from Pirellulaceae bacterium, assembly GCA_041685355.1. Classification (GTDB taxonomy): domain Bacteria; phylum Planctomycetota; class Planctomycetia; order Pirellulales; family Pirellulaceae; genus JAWLFY01. The sequence goes on from JAWLFY010000003.1 coordinate 25,576, forward strand.
GCGACGACCGGCGGGCACAACGACCATTCCTCGTCGCTGAAATCTCGCCAAGTAAAACGGCGGAGGTCGACCGAATCGACACCACTTTCATCGACACCACGGACATCGGAGCGATCGGCGTCGGGGCCATCGAGCAGGCGTTTCGCCTGGCGGATCGACTTGAACCCCTCCGCCATCTTTGCCATCTGACCCTCGAACGCGCCGAGCGCCAGCGAAGCGCTGTCCTGGAACAGGTGGTTCGCCCACGGGAACGGGTACGGGTTGTACGGGTACGTACTCCCCCAGACGGAAGAACACCCGGTGGCGTTCAGCATCCCCATCGCGGCCCGCCCGCGGCCGGTCGTTCCTTCGGTGTACCGCCAACGCAACCGTTTTAATTCGCTCAGCAACTGCAGGTGCTCGGCCAACCAACGCCGGTCGAGCGGTTCCCCGCCCGTGGCCCGCTCGTAACGCTCCGCGATCCGCGAAAGCGTCAGATCTCCGCTGTCGCCTTCGGCGATCACCCCCGCGATCAACTCGGGCTGTCCCAAATCGATCTCGTGAATCAGCTTGTCTTGGAGCTGCGTTTCCAGCCGTCGGATCAGCGCGTTCAGTTCCTCCACGTGCCGCTCGACCCGCGGCCGCATGAGCGCCTCGACCGTGGCGATGAAGAGATGCAGAATCGACTTTTCGCCACATCCCAGGCAGGCGCCGTCGCCACTGGCCAACGCCCCATAGTTCCGCTTGTCCAACAGCAGCGTGTGCAGCGCCCCGATCGCGTCCTCGATGTTTTGGATGCGGAGGAACCGCTCGGGCGTGTTCGGCAAGTCGCGCCACAAGTCCCAGTGGTCTCGCAACCGGGTAACCGAATCGGCGTCCTGATCGACCGGCCGCAACGCGTCGTCGTTGCAAACCTCGACACACTCCATGCAACCCTTGCAGGTGTACGGGTTGACGGTGATGCTCAGCAGTCCGCCGCTACCGGCGGTCTGACCCTCGGGGGCGGTGAAGTAGGGGGTGGACACGCCGAACTTGAAATCCCCCAAACACTCGGTGAATCCTTCAAACTGCTCGGCCAACGCTCCTCGCGTCTCCTCAGGGTCCCACCGCTTCACGGTGTCGGTGATCGCCTGCCGCAGAAGTTCGGTAGTGTCGGCTTCCGGTCCGGCGCTGCCGAGCAGTTGTCGGTAGCTCGGTTCGAGGCGACGAACGGCGCGGCGGAGCAAATCGGCCGGCTTCCCTTGTTTCTCGCAGCGACGGATCACGGTGTCGAAAACGGCTGACAGCTCGCTGACCAACCCCGGGATCGCGGTGTCGGGGCAAGCCGTGTAGCAGTTGCCACACGCGGTGCAGTTTTCGGGGATCCATCGAGGGTACTGGAAGCGGATCGGCGTCATGTCGCGAAACAGGGTGGTCACCGCCGGCATCGTTCCCGAACCGATGAACGGGTCGGCCAAGTTCTCGTTCCCCCGGCCGCTGGCATAAAGCGATCCGGTCTGTTCCCAGAACCGGTGGATGTCGCTGAGGGGGGATTGGCTCTGTGGCTGGTCCCCGAGCAGGATCGGCAGGGGCGGCTCGTCACCCCGCGTCGCCGTGGCGTCGGCCTTCTCCGGGGCCTCCAAATGGCGATAGTCGATCGGCCGAATTTCGTCGAAACCGCGTTGGACAACCTTGAGGTTTTCGGCGACGACGCGGGCCCCTTTGCCGCCGAACTTACGCGTCAATTGGGACTCGATGGCATCGACCAACTGGGCTTCGCTCAGTCCCGCTTGCCGGGCGAGCGGCGTGGCGGCGAAGAACGCGCCTTGGAACGCGATCCCCTGCATCCGCAGTCGCAGTTCCGGGTCACCCGCTTCCTCCCGCGCGATGCGGAACGCGTCGAGAGTGAACAGCCGGATGTCGCGGTCGCGGACGGCCTTGCGGGCCGACTCCGGCAGGCTGGCCCAGAAGGCCTCCGGGGAGGCGTGGTCGCTTTGCATGATGAAGCAGCCACGCTCATTCAATCCGGCCAGCGCGTCGGTGTGCCCGAATACGTTCGGATCCGGCGATAGGACCACATCGACATGGATGTAGTCGTGGTTGACCCGGATCGGTTCGGGAGCGGCGGACAAGTAAAACGTCGTCGGTTGTCCCTTCTTTTCCGACCCGTACTTGGGGTTCGCCTTGATGTGGTAACCCAGCAAGTTGTACAGCGTGATCGCGAGGTTCTTTCCCGTCGTGATCGCTCCCCAACCGCCGATCGAGTGCAGCCGGACGCTGATGCTATTCGACGGCATCAGGTTCGGATTCTCCGAACCGTGGACGGCCAAGTGGCGGACGTGGGGGTAGGCGTCCGAGATCGCCTCCTGCCGCAAACGTTGCTTCGGCGTCTTGGGGGAATCTCGCACGAAATCGATGGAGAGATAGAAAAACTTGTGTTTCGGGCCGTCGTCCAACATGTTCTCGACGGCACCGATCAGCGCTTCGGGCTGCAGATCGCGGCTCCCCATCCCGAACGACGCGGAGTAGACGGCCGGGGCGTCTCGGCTGTCGCGGTAGGACTCCAAGTCGGGGAATGGCGTCTCTTCCCGCTCGCGACCGTTTTCGTAACAGCGGGAGATCAGCGCGCGGATCTCCCGCACGATCGGTAAGTCGACCGCCAGGGGTTGGTCCAGCCGTTCCAGCACGGTCACGCCCCGTTTCCCCTTGAGCAGCCGGCTGAGCAAATCCCCCGGAAACGGTCGCCACATCGCCATATTGACCACGCCGACCCGCAGCCCACGCGAGTCACGCAGATAATCGGCGACCGCCTCGGCCGTCCCCAACAGGCTACCTTGGCCGAGCAACAGGTAATCGGCGTCGTCGACCCGGTACCCCGACGCGCGGGCGTAGCTTCGCCCGGTGAACTCGTGGAATTTGGCGAACGCCTCGTCGGCGATTTCCGCGACGTGATCGAAGAAAAAGGGACGCTGAGCCGCCACGCTCTGCATGTACGCGTCCTGGTTCTGGACCACACCCACCATCAAACTGTCGTCGACGCTCCACAGTTCCGGAATGCGACGCCGTTGAGGTCCGTAGATGATCGCTTGCGCCGGCGTCGGCGTGGGGATCATGTCGTCCGGGCGTCCCAGAAACTCGGCGATCAGTTCGCGTTCGGGGACACGAATCGATTCGATCACGTGTGTGGTTAAGAACCCGTCCTGCGCGACCACGCCGGGCGTCAACGACCGCTCGGCGATCGCATGGGCGATCACGTTCAGATCGGCTGCACCCTGAGCGTTCTTGGCGAACATTTCAAAGAAGCCGGTGTCGTCGATGCAGTGGTAATCGTCGTGACCGGCGTGGACGTTCAGCGTCGCCTTGGTCATCGCACGGGCCCCGAGGTTCAGCACATAGGTCAACCGCTTGCCGACCGCCGCGTAGAGCGACTCGTGCATGTAGGCGATCCCCTGTCCCGACGAAAAGTTTGCCGCCCGGAGCCCCGTCATCGACAACCCGGCCGTTACCGCCGCGGCGGCATGCTCACCTTCCGGTTCGATGAAGATCAGCGGACGCCCGGAGATATTCAGGTGACCGGCGGCGGCGGCCTCCGCCCAATATTCTCCCATCTGGGTCGATGGGGTGATCGGGTAGGCGCCGGCCGCGTCGGTCGATTCCCGCTCGCACAGGATCACGGCCGTATTGCCGTCCACCGCGGCGGGGTAACCAGGGTATTTGAAATCGGATTGTGCGTTAGCCATGGGGACACCCGTGGGCGGTTGACTTGAAAGCCCTTCCTCGACGCGGATGCGTCCGGTCGGGCTCGGTGATCACGTTCAGGTCGGAGACTCCGGGAGGGGCGAGCGTCGAATCACCGGGGAGGCCGACGGACCTCGGATCGGCCCCACCTCGGAATCGATCCATACGATTGCCCCCGTCGGGCAACGCCGCGTCGGCCGGTCGTCTAGCTGAGCCCCCGGTTCGATGATCACCGGCAAATTGTTCTTCATCTCGAGCGCCCCGTCCGAATCGGTCACACAACGACCGCAGGCGGTACAAGCGACTTGGCAATCCGCCAGCATCTCGTCGCCGGCCAGTTCCGACCGACAGGCCACCCAGAGCCGCTGATCGATCGGCTCGAGGGTAAACAGCTCCTTCGGACACGCCCGCACACACGCCCCGCATGCCGTGCACTTCGCCTCGTCGACGACCGGAAGCCGGTGGGGATCCATGTGGATCGCGTCGAAATCGCAACTGCGATAGCAATCGGCCAATCCGAGGCAGCCCCAGAAGCATCCCTTGCCGCCGCCGGCGACCAACGCCGCCCCGGCACAACTCGAGGCACCGACGTAGCGGGCATGGGTGCGGGCGACGTTGTCGCCGCCGGCGCACGCCAACCGCGCGACGCGTCGAACCTCCGCGTGGGCGTCGATCCCGAGGTAATTCGCGATCCGCTCGTGGTCGACCGTGCTGGCCACCCCGCAACGGGTCGGAGACGCCTCGCCCGCGACGACCGCCTCGGCAAACGCTTGACACCCGGGATAGCCACAACCGCCGCAGTTCGTCCCCGGGAGCATCCGCCGCACGTTCACCACGCGGGGATCTTCGTCAACATGCCAGCGGACCGCGGCCCATGCCAACAACGAGGCCAGCACGGAAGTCAGGCCCGCCATGAACAACGGGGCGATCAGATAGGTCGGTACCGCGTCCAAGCCAGACAACCTCCGTTCAATTCGGGTCGGCCAACCGCTGAGCGACACCCGGCAAGGAATCGGGGTTCAGCGACATCGAGTCGATCGGCAACGACGCCAGGTGGAACGCCCGATCGGGGTTCGCCAGGTTGAGCATCAGCGGGACGCGTGGCGGCGATGATCGATTCGCGGATCTCGCGGCCCGCGGCGGAAAGCGTCTGCGTATCGGTCACGTCTAGCGAACCCAGTCGTTGCCCGGTCGCCGATTCGATGCCGCCGCGACGAAGGTGCAAAGGCACGACCAAACCAGACGTGCCGGTCTCGATGCCGGAGCTCTTGCTTGTCTGGGTTGGGACCTCGCCCATGAGATACTTCCTCACCGAAAACTCGAACCGATCGATCGCGAACGCGGATGCCATGATAAGGGAATCCGATGCGAAGGGAAAAAGTTTTCGGTGATCTCAAACGACGGTGCCTGGCTCGCTTATCCTGGAGGGATTCCCACCCCTTTGATCATTCCCGCACGCGGGAGCCTGCCCGCCCATGCCACTCGCGACAGCTCGAAATCGGTCGGTTTTCGTCACGCGATTCGTCGGCGTCCGGTTCGTTGCCGTCCTGTTCGTCAGCGTCCTGTTCGTCAGCGTCCTGCGAGGCGCGGGCTCGGATGCGGCGGAGACGGACTCGGGGGATCGCGAGCCTCAGGGAACTGAGATTCCCGAAGCTGAGGCCCGAGCAGCGGTGCTGGAGACGATGCTTCGAGACACCGTCGTGCCGTTTCTGGCGGAGCATTGTTACGACTGCCACGGGGCGGATGCTCAGGAAGCGGAGCTTGACCTGCGGCCGTACTCCACCGTCGAGTCGCTATCGACCTTTCATCAGAGCTGGGAGGAGGTCGCACACCGGATCGAGGCTGGGGAGATGCCTCCGCCGGAAGCGGGCCGACCGGACGAAGGGGAGCGGGATGCGGTGGTGGCCGCGATCAACCGGGCACGGCGGACGCTGGCACTCGGCACCGCCGGGGACCCGGGGCCGGTGATCACGCGGCGGCTCAGTCACGCCGAATACGACTACACGATTCGCGACCTGACCGGCGTCGATTTGCGACCCGCGCGAGAGTTTCCGATCGACCCGGCGAACGAGGCCGGATTCGACAACACAGGGCTCTCGTTGACCTTGTCGCCGTCGTTGATGCAGAAGTATCTCGCGGCCGCCCGTGGCGTGTCGGAACACTTGGTGCTCAAGCCCGGCGGATTCGATTTCGCGGAACACCCGGTGGTCACCGATACCGATCGGGACAAGTACGCCGTCCGCCGGATCGTCGATTTCTATCTTCGGCAGCCGACCGATCTGGCGGACTATTTCCATGCCGCCTGGGTGATCCGGGTGACGCCAGACGTCGACGGGGCCGGCGAGGAACGTGACGGTTCTGTCGATGCTCGCCTGCGTCAGATCGCGACCGAGCGTGGGCTCAGTCCGGCCTACCTCGATCGGGTTTGGCAGATGCTGCGATCGCCAAGCCCGACGCTCGGTCCGCTGGCCCGGGTCCGAGAAGATTGGCACGGTCTGCCCGACGATTCGTCGCATGATTCCGAGGCGCGACGGGGGTGTGAAGCGATCCGTGATTACGTGCTCGTCGTACGCCAGCGGCTGGAACCGAACATCCCGAACCTCAAACTCGAGGGCGGGCACTTGGGATCGCAGCAATTCGTGATTTGGAAGAACGACCAATACGCGGCCCATCGTCGCAAGTTCGTCCCGGAAACCATCAACTCGATCGAACCGGGGTCGGACGAGGCGGAGCGGTTTCCAGATCTGCTGCCGCCGGATGACCCAGACGAACCTGAGGAGCCCGGCCAACCGCAGAAGTCCAACCAACTCGAGGAGCCCGACCAACTCGAGGAGCCCGACCAACTCGAGGAGCCCGGCCAAGTCGCGGAGTTCCACGAATCGCTTCGACAGTTTTGCGACTTGTTTCCCGACGCCTTCTACATCTCGGAACGGGGTCGGGATTACGTCAAAAAGAAGCGGGAGGGGGAGGAAAAAGGGCGACTGCTGAGCGCCGGGTTCCACAGCATGATGGGGTACTACCGCGACGACGGTCCGTTGTACGAGATGATTCTCGATGACGCCGGACGGGAAGAGATCGATCGTCTGTGGCGTGAACTCGACTTCATCACCGCGGCGCCGCTGCGGCAATACACCGGCTTCGTTTGGTTCGAGCGGACCGATTCGTCATACATGCGGGACGAGGTGTTCAACTTTGCCCGCGCTGAGGACAAATCGGTGACCAGCGAAGCGAAGATCCGGCGTTTGGCCAAGGAGTACCGGGCGAAGGCGGTGCGGAACGGGGGGAGTGACGAGGTGCTGGCCGCGATCGACAAATTTTTCGAGCGGATTAACCGCCAGATCCGATCGGTCGAGCGGGCGTGGCGCGACAGCGAGTCGGTTCATCTCGACGCGTTGCTCGAGTTTGCCGACGCCGCCTATCGTCGCCCGCTGACAGACCAGGAACGGGAGGAGCTGCTTTCGTTCTACCGTTCGCTCCGGGAGGATGACGGGTTGTCGCACGAGGAGGCGATGCAGGATTCGATCGTGTCGATCTTGATCAGCCCGTGGTTCTTCTATCGCGCCGACTTGGCACCGACCGAGGATCGACGACGCCCGCTCACCGATCATGAGTTGGCCAACCGGCTCAGTTACTTCCTTTGGTCGAGCATGCCCGACGCCGAACTTCGGCGGGACGCCGACGCGGGGCGATTGCGGCAGCCCGAGGTGCTTGTCGCGCATGCCCGGCGGATGCTTGCCAGCGAGAAGTCCGAAGCGTTGGCGTTGGAGTTCGCCGGCAATTGGCTCGACATCCGGCGTTTCGACCAACTCAACAGCGTGGATCGGGAACGGTATCCGAGCTTCACCGATTCGCTCCGCCAGGCGATGTTCGAGGAACCGCTGCGGTTCTTTCTCGATGTGGTTCGCCGCGACGGTTCGGCGCTAGAATTCTTGGACGCGGACCATACGTTCGTCAACCGGGAACTTGCCGTTCATTACGGGTTCGACGCCTCGGAGGTCGACCGCGAAGGATGGCACCGGGTTGACGGCGCCGCGCGGCATCGCGGCGGTTTGGTGCCGATGGCGGCGTTCCAGACCGCCAATTCGGCCGGGCTTCGCACCAGCCCGGTCAAACGTGGGTACTGGGTGGCCCGCCGGTTGTTGGGCGAGCGGATCCCGCCGCCGCCACCGGACGTTCCTGAGTTACCCGAGGACGAGCAGGAACTCGGCCCGATGACGCTTGCCGAGGCGTTGGCGAAGCATCGCGAGCATGCTTCCTGCGCGGCTTGTCACGACCGCTTCGATTCGCTCGGTTTGGCGCTGGAGCAGTTTGACCCGATCGGTCGATGGAGAACGGAAGATTCCGGGGGTCACGCGATCGACGCACGGGCCGAGTTCCCCGGCGGTACCCGCGGCGAGGGCGTGCAGGGATTAAGAGATTACCTGTTGGCCCACCGCCGAGACGATTTCGTTGATCACCTTTGCCGGCAATTGCTAGCGTATGGCCTGGGCCGCACGTTGATCTTGTCTGACGAGCCGTTGGTCGATCGGATGATTCAGCGGCTTGAGACGGAAGAATACCGATTCGGTTCGCTCGTCGAATCGATCGTCACCAGTTCCCAGTTTCTCGAAAAACGCGGACGGACCGCACCATGAAACCCAAACTCACATCCCGCCGGTCGCAGTCAAGTTCGGGTGAAATCGACGAGGCCCAGAGGTCGTCGTTATCCCGCCGCACGCTGCTGCGCGGCACGGGTGTGGCACTCGGATTGCCTTGGCTGGAGTCGCTTCCCGTGTGGGGCGGTCCGGCGGGTGCCGACCAGGACCATCCGCGTCGTTTCGCGGCGCTCTTCATGGCGTGTGGGGTGCATCGCGAACATTGGTGGGCCCGTGGCGCCGGCGACGGGATGGAGCTCGGGAATTGTCTCAAGCCGATGGAACCGCTCAAGGCGAAATTCAATCTGTTGAACGGGTTGTTCAACGAGAACGCCACCGGGGTCGGCATTCACCCGGGCCAGACCGGAAACATCTTGTCCGGTGCGGCGCTGCAGAAAGGGTCCGAGCTTCGTGGCGGGATCAGCGTAGACCAGGTTTTGGCCAATCAGTTGGCGGACGTGACCGTTCAGCCCAGTTTGGTTCTCGGCTGCGAACAGCCGATCACGGGCTATCACGAGACCAACTTCTCGATGGCCTATAGCTCGCATATTTCCTGGCAGAACGCGACCTCGCCGGTGCCGATGGAGGTCTATCCGTCGCTTGCGTTTGACAGCCTGTTCGACAATCGCGGCAGCCGTCGGAATCAAAGCGTGCTGGACCGGGTCAAGGAGCACGCCGCGTCGCTGAGTCGCCAGACTTCCGCGTCGGACCGCGCGAAGCTGGAAGAGTATCTCAACAGTGTCCGCGAAGTCGAAAAGCGGGTCGTGCGGATGCGTGACGAGGCGGACAAGGCGGCCGGGCGGTCGGCCGATTCGGGCAAGCCGCTGTTCGCGATGGAGCGACCGGAGAACGGGCTACCCGAAGACATCCGCGACCACATGCGGCTGATGTGTGACATCGTCGCGATCGCCTTCCAGACCGACAAGACACGTGTGGCAACGCTGTTGCTTTGTCGGGATATCTCCGGATTGTTCTATCCGTTCCTCGGCGTCCGTCGCACGCACCATTCGGCCTCGCATTACGACCTGGAGGAGGATTTCGAAAAGATCTCTACGTACTACGTCTCGCAGATGGCGTACTTGGCGAAGAGGTTGGACGAGATGCCGGAGGGGGACGGCACGGTGTTGGACAACAGTTGTTTGCTGTTCCTGAACAATATGTGGTCTGGCAGCAAACACGACTCGAGCAAGGTGCCGGCGTTTTCGGTCGGCGGACTTGGGGGCACGATCGAGACCGGCCGAGTGCTCGACTACAGCGACCGCGGGGACGACCAGCGGCGACTCTGCTCGCTCTACCTTTCGATCTTGGACCGAATGGGTGTCGCGTCCGATTCGTTCGGTGACGCCGACCGACCCCTGGACGGGTTCTGACCCGATTCGCGGCTGTGTGTCCCGGCGGGGCTCAGCCCGGCGGCCAGGTCAATCGGCGGCCGCCGAGGAGATGGAAGTGGAGGTGGGGGACGTCTTGTCCGCCGTCGTCGCCGCAGTTGACGACGAGTCGGTACCCGTCGGAAAGGCCGAGCTCGGCCGCGACCCGCGAGGCGACCATCACGCAGCGGCCGACGATCGCCTCGTCCTCGTCGGTCAAGTCCGCGAGGCTGGCGATCTCCTTTTTCGGGATCACCAAAACGTGCGTCGGGGCCTTCGGGTTGATGTCTCGGAACGCGAGACAGACGTCATCTTCGAACACGATCTCGGCGGGGATCTCGCGGTCGATGATCTTCGTGAAAATCGATGGCATGACGGGCTCTCGTCGCGAAAGGAGAATGCCGTAGCGTCGTGGGCACGGCGCCCACGGGGCCGAGCGTGGTCGCTACACTCTCTGGTTGCCGAAATCGTACCAGTTTTCCTCCTTGGGCAGGTGGCGGAATGGGTCAGGGTCAGCGTCCGGGACTCGATCGCCGACAGCGGCTGCACGCGTTGCTGAGCCCGTTGGCGGGGCTGGAGTCGTTCTCCCAAGATGAGGCGAAACGGGTGTTCCGCGAGTCGTCGCCGGCGTTCGTCACCCGGACGCTGCGGGCGGTCACCGAGGCGGGCATTTTGCGCGAACAGACCGACGGGGGCGACGTCCGATACCGATGGGCCGAGGCGGAACCGATGGTCGCGGTCGAGCGGTGGATCGACCGCCAGATCCACGGGGATCAGGTCAAGCAAATTCCGGAACCGGAAAGGCCGCGGGAGCGATTGCTCCGCGACGGCCCGGCGGCATTGAACAACGCCGACCTGCTTGCGATCTTGATTCGCGTCGGCGTCCGCAACGAGTCGGCGATGACCGGAGGGCGGCGACTTGCCAACCGGTTTGCCGAGCGGATCGCGTCGCTCCGCGGACAAAGCTTGGAGGAGCTTCGGGTGGTGACCCGTGCGGTGACCCGGGCGAACTACTGTCAAATCATGGCCGGAATCGAGCTGGGACGACGGGTGGCAGCCGCGGAGGCGGGACGGCCGCCGGAGTTGACGCGGATCACCGGGACCGCGGCGGCGATCGAATTCTGTGCCAACCGGTTCGCGTTCCTGGCGGCCGACGCGGTCCAAGAAGAATTTCACATCGTCACGCTTGATACGAAACACAAGCCGATCGAGACCCACCGGATCACCGTGGGGACGCTCGACGCGAGCTTGGTTCATCCCCGCGAGGTGTTTCGGCCGGCGATCCGCGACGCCGCCTCGGCCGTGTTGTTGGTGCATAACCACCCCAGCGGCGATCCGACGCCGAGCCGCGAAGACCGACTCGTCACCGACCGGCTGACCAAGGCGGGGGAGCTGATCGGGATCAACGTCCTGGATCATCTGATCGTCGCGCGGGAGGAGACGGTCAGCCTCCGCGAGGTCGAATGAGCTTTGAGGTGGCGCCCCCTTAGCGGACGCCGTGAAGGCTTCCGACGGGGCGACGTGGAAGGGCGACGCACCGAACTCTTCACGAGTCCGGCGACGGGAGAGTCCGACGACGGGTGGGGATTCGCTGACGGGGGGAGTCGCTGACGGGGGGGATTTGCTGACGGGGGAGGGCGTGGGCAACGGGACCGGTTTCGGTTAATTTCCGTTGTTTCTTGTCACACGTTTTCACGTTTTTACGTTTTTACGTCGCGTCTCCCAGCCTTCGGAACCATGCAGCGTTCAGGTCAAAACAAGGGCGTGGGGGCATCGCGAGGGGGCGGACGTTCGCGTGTCGCGTGGCGCAACCGGATGCTTCGTTTCGGGAAGTGGCCGGGATCGAGTCCTCGCCGGGCGATGTCGGCCGCGGAGCTGTTCGTGGTCTCGTTCTTGACACTGACGGTGGCCGGGACCGTCGGGCTGCAGACGCTGCCGGGGCTTTATCGCGGGGACCCGTTGAGTTGGAGCGATGCGGCGTTCACCGCGACGAGCGCCGTGTGTGTCACCGGGCTGATCGTCGTCGACACGGCGACCCATTTCACGTTCGCCGGCCAGTTTTACCTTCTGGTGCTGATCCAGCTTGGCGGCCTCGGGATGTTGACGTTGACGAGCTTTGTGATCACGGCGTTGGGGGGACGGCCGTCGCTCCGTTCGGAGACGATCGCGACGGGGGTCGGTCGTACGATGCCGTCGATTTCGTCGCGACAGCTAATGATCGACGTGACCCGATTTACCCTCGCGTTGGAAGCGTTCGGGGCGATCGCCTTGTACTCGATTTGGGCGCCGCGTCTCGGATGGCGGGAGGCGATGTGGCCGTCACTGTTTCACTCTGTGAGCGCCTTTTGCAACGCCGGGTTTTCGACGAACACCGACTCGTTGGTCTCGTTCCAAGGCTCGCCGGCGACGGTCGCGGTGGTCTCGCTGCTGATCGTATGCGGCGGGCTCGGGTTTGTGACGATGGAGGAACTCTGGCAGGTATTCGGTCGCCGTACCAACGCGAGCATCAAACGGCTGTCGGTCCATAGCCGCTTGGTGGTGTGGACCTCCGCGGCGTTGTTGGTGATCGGTTGGGGGCTATTCGCCGTGTTCGAGTGGCGTGGGGTGTTGGGGGGGATGTCGCTCGCGGATAAGCTCTCGAACGCTTGGTTCATGAGCGTCACGTCGCGGACCGCCGGATTCAACTCGGTCGACTACGCGGCGGCGTCGGACAGCACGAATTTCTTAACGGTTCTGTTCATGATGATCGGCGGTTCGCCGGGGTCGACGGCGGGCGGGATGAAGACGACGACGTTCGCGTTGATCGGGTTATTGGCATGGTCACGGCTCCGCGCCCGGCCGACGGTGATCTTTGCCCGGCGATCGATCCCGGAGGAAACGATTCAGCGGGCGGTCGGATTGTTCGTGATCGTGACCGGGTTCGTGTTGACCGGGATCTTTGTGGTCGCGTCGATCGAAGACTTTATCGGCCACCGCGGGGAGTTTCTGCCGACTCTGTTCGAGGTGGTGAGTGCGTTCAACACGGTGGGGCTTTCGATGGGGGTAACGGGCGAACTCTCGACCGCGTCGCGATGGGTGTTGGTGTTCCTGATGTTCGTCGGGCGTACCGGCCCGCTTTCGCTCGCCTCGGCACTCGTCGTCCGTTTGTCGCGAACGGGAAAATTCCGTTTAGCTTATGAAGACGTCAACGTGGGTTAATGAACCATGAAGCGATTTGTCGTGGTGGGGCTGGGGAACTTCGGGTTCACGGTTGCCCGGTCCCTTTCGGAGAACGGTCATGACGTGATCGCCATCGACACCGACGGGACGGTCGTCGACCGTCTGGCGTCGTCGGTGTCGCGGGCGGCGGTGGGGGACGCGACCGATGTCGAAACGTTGCGGCGGATCGGGGCGGACGACGCGGACGCGGCGATCGTATCGACGGGGGATGACATCACCGCGAGCGTGTTGACGACGATGGCGTTACTCGATTTGAAGGTCCGGGAGGTGTACGCCAAGGTCGTGTCGAACGAGCACGCCCGGGTGATGCAACGGATCGGCGTGACGGAGGTCGTGTTCCCCGAACGGGATTCGGCGATCGGGCTGGCCACACGGGTTTGCGGGTCGGCACTGTTGAATTACGTGCAGCTCGGGACCGGGTTCAGCATTCAGGAGATGGGCGTGCCGTCGGCGTGGTACGGGAAGTCGATCCGCGATTTGAGCCTTCGCCAGACGTACGACATTTCGATCGTCGCGTTACACGACGTGCTGACCGACAAGATTTTCGCCACGCCAGATCCCGATTACATCTTGAAGGATTCCGATACGCTGCTCGTGGCGGGTTCGGACGACGCGCTCGGCCGGGTCGCGAGCGTCAACTGACGGATCGGCGACGAGGGCGGGACCTCAACGTCGCGGTTGATCCGGGCTACGATACCGCGGATCGCTTTCCCGATGGTTCTCGCCACACCCGACCGATAGGCCTTTGCTTCGATGGATCCGTTACCGCTTTGGGTCGTGGCGTGTCTGGCGGCGGCGTTCGTTTTGCCGCTCGCGATCGCGGCGGCGAGCCTCTTTCCGATCCGTCGCAACGCGGACCGTCTCGGGCTGGTCGATCACCCGGGGGGACACAAGAGCCATCACGACGTGACGCCGCTCGGCGGCGGGCTGGGGATCTGGTTGGGGGTGACCGCCACGTTCGCGGTGGGGACGGTGGTGGTCGCGGCGTTGCGGGGGTCGCCGGATTGGAGGGGGGCAATCCCCGACACGGCGGCGGGGCATTTGGAGGGGGCTTGGTCGCGGGCGGGGCAGCTGTGGGCGGTGCTCGCGGCGGGAACGGTCCTGGTCGGGCTCGGGTTGTGGGATGACCGCCGCGGGATCTCATGGAAACTCCGATTGGGGGTGCAGTTCGCCATCGCGGCCGCGGTCGTGTACGGATTGGGGATCGGATTCACGTTGTTTGTCCCGATCGCGTGGATCACGGATCTGATGTCCGTGGTATGGATCGTCGCGGTCATCAATTCGTTCAACATGCTGGACAACATGGACGGTTTGAGCGGCGGCGTGGCGGCGATCATCGCCGCCGCGATGGCGACGGTGATGCTTTCGACACCCAACCCCGGGATGGTCGAACCTCAGTTGTTTCTGGGAGCGACGTTGCTCGTGTTGGCCGGGGCGTTGTGCGGGTTCTTGTTTCACAACCGACCCCCGGCGAAGATTTTTATGGGCGATGCCGGAAGTTATTTCGTCGGATTTTTGATCGCGGTCACGATGTTGATGGCGACGTACGCGGGCGGCGGCGTCGGTGCCGACAACGGGGCGATGCGTCCGCACGCGGTATTGACGCCGCTGTGTGTGATGGCGGTCCCGCTGTATGACATGTCGACGGTGCTTTGGATCCGGGTCCGGGAGGGCCGCAGCCCGTTTGTCGGAGACCGGAGCCATTTTTCGCACCGCCTGGTCGAACTCGGGATGACCCGGACACGGGCGGTGTTGACGATCTATTTGGTGACCGGGACGTGCGGCCTGGCCGCGATCCTGCTGGCCCACGTCGCCACGTTGCAGGCGGTCGCGGTGATCGGCATCGTGCTTTGCATGTTGTGTCTCGTGATGATTTTGGAGTCGACGGCATGGCGAAAGACCGGCGGTTGAAGCCCGCGTCGGCTCGGTACGACGTCGTCGGGATCGCCACCGCCGGGCTCGCGGGGTTGGCCGTTTACGCGGCGTATTTCCCGAGCGATAGCGTGGCGGTCGAACAGGGCGACGCGTTGTGGTTCGTCGCGCTCGCGATCATCGTCGCGATCGTCGGATGTCTGGGGGGGGGCCCGTCGGGAGCCAGCGAAGCGGAGGAGGACGCGGTCGAGCCGAGCAAGCCGTTCGACGTAAGGACCACTTGGGCGAGTCGGATCGCGGACGGGGCTCCGCTGGCGATCGCGGTGTGGATGACGGTCGCGGCCGCGGCGACGTCGCCACCGGGCAACCTTCGAAACGCGACCAACGAGGCGTGGGTGTGGTGGGCTTGGGCCGTGACGTTTCCGGTGGCTCGCCGTTTGTTGGCCGATCCGCGGCGCCGTGGGGCGATGTTGGTCTTGATGGTCGCGATCGCGTCGGGGATGGCGGTCCACGCGTTGCACCAGGAGTGGATCAGTTTGCCCGCGAGCCGAGCCGCATTTCGGGAGAACCCGGAGCAGGTGCTACGGATGGCGGGGGTCAACGCCGAGCCGGGTTCGGCGGAATGGATGACGTTCGAGAACCGGTTGCTCGATGGCGGGCCGACCGCGACGTTCGCGCTCGCGAACTCACTCGCCGCGCCGTTGTCGGTCGGGCTGGTGATCGCGGTCGCTTTGGGGCCATTCCGATGGGGACGTTTGTCGGTCAGGCGGCGGGTCGGGTGGGCGGCCGCGATCGTCGTGATCGGGGCGGCATTGGTCGCGACCCGCAGCCGTAGCGGGTTGATCGCGGCGGCGCTCGGGATAGCCCTCGTGCCTCTCCTTCGCGGCCGACTGCTCGGCACCCGCCGAACCCGCTTGGGAATCGTCGTCGCCGTCGCGGTGACGGCATTGGGTGGCGCGGCGATCATGCGATGGGGAGATCGGGAATGGGTCGAGCAAGCGCCCACGTCACTCGGCTATCGGTTGCAGTACTGGCGGTCGACCTGGGAACTAGCCGCCGACCGTCCTTGGTTCGGCGCCGGGCCGGGAAATTTCCAGGCGATCTATGAACGGTATCGGGAACCGAGCGCCCACGAACAGATCGCCGACCCGCACAACTTTTTTGTCGAAACGTTAGCGGCGGGGGGATTCGTCCCTGCGGCGATGTTGGTGGCTTGGCTGGTTTCGATTGCGATCCTCGGTTGGCGGCGGCACGCTTCGGGCGAGATACGGTCGTCGTCAAAAACGGGTCGCTTGAGCGAATCGGGGGTGGAGACCAGGCGTGGCGGTTCGGCTTCGTCAAACGCGACACGAACGACTCTGCCGGGTCCGTCTTGGGTCTTCCGAGGCGGCTTGGTGAGTTTGGCGGCGGTGTGGCTGTTCGCCGCGGCGGTGGGACAAGTTCCCGATTGGGAGGCTCACCTGATCGCGGTGCCGCTCGCCACGGTTGTTGCTGTGCTGGTGCGGGGCACCGGGGAGAGCGGTGACGAGCCTTTCACCGCCGGGTCGGTCGGCACGGGTATGATCGGTGCGGGGGCGGCGTTGATCGCCGTGTTCCTGCACTTGTCCGTGTCCGGCGGCTGGACGGTGCCCGGAGTCGCGATGACGGTGTGGGGGTTAGCCGCTATGGTTTGTGGCTCACCGGACCGACCGTTGCCGGCGCGGGGAATCGACGGTCGGGGCCAGCGACGGATCGCGATCGCCGTCGGGACGATTTTGCTGCTAGGATTGCTGTTCGGATCGATTCGGCCGCACCAGCGGCGCGACTTGTCAATGTTGCGGTCGGAGATCGCTTTCGAATCGGGGCGGGTCGCCGCGGCCCGGAGGCACCTCAGGGAAGCGGTTCACGCGGACCCTTGGTCGGCAGATCCGGCGTTGTGGCTGGCCGATTCGTTTCGCTGGGAACTGGCAGAAGGTCCCGACCGTCCCGACGCGCGTGAAGGCTGGGAATCGGCGATCACGGAAACCTTGGCGCGGTGCGGGGAAGATCCGACGATATACCGGTTATTGGGGGAACAGCGAATCCACGTCTATCAACGTCACGGCCGAGCGAGTGACCTGCGGGCGGCGCACGAACTGTTCCTGACCGCCGCCGGATGGAGTCCGTCGCATCAGTGGTTGGCGGCCCAAGCGGCGGTAACTTCCGCTGCGATCGGGCACGACGGCGAAGCGGAACGGTTGGCGGAACGGGCCCGGCGGCTGGCGGGATTGGGGGGCAACATCGCGCGGGCGTTGGAGCGTCAATTCGTCAGCCGCGCGGAACCGCTCGGCCGACGAGCGTCGCGGGGGCCGATAAAGCTCCCCGCCAGCGAACTTCTTGCCGATCGCCTTGAAGAGGGCGGGCTCGAACCGGATCGGCCTTTGACCCGTAACGAACATTAATGATTCTGCTCAGACCTTCTCGCAACGGATGACTGCTGACCGATGAAGTTCTTCCTCTGTATTGTCCTCGCCGCGGCGTGCGGGACGGCAGCCGCATGGGCGATCGTGGAACGAAACTATGGCCGCTACGATGCTTACTTGGGCGTGATCGACGACGACGGCCAAGTGACCGCTGAGTCGATCAGGGAAGTGGTCAATCTTGCCCCGGCCACTTCGTTCGCCCGTGTCGAGTTGCCAGACGGGCGGGAGCATGACTTCGGCGTGATGCGGCCCGACGAAAAAGGGGAACATCGATTCCGGATTCGCAACGCCGGATCGATCCCGCTCACGCTTCGTCTCGGAGCGACGTCGTGCAAGTGCACGCTGGGGAATCTGGCGGATGACCAACTGGCCCCCGGCGCGGAGACCTCGGTCGCGATGGAGTGGGTGGTCAAGACGAATGCGGACCACTTTTCGCAAACCGCCGAACTCCGCACGAACGACCCAGAGAATCCTGCCGTCCAACTGTTGATTGAGGGACACGTGATCCGGGGCGTCGAGATGACCCCGAAGGAGTGGACGTTCGGAGACGTCGCGTCCGGCGAGCCGATCGAGATGACGGCGAAAGTCTTCAACCACCTCGACCGCGATATCGAACCGGCCGATGTCGGTTTTACCAGCGAGTCGTTCTCGGATGAGGCGTCGGTCGAAATCGAACCGTTTTCGCCGAGTCCGGATGACGGGATCCACGCTTCCGCTCGGCAAGCGTTTGCGATCACCGCCCGTATCCCACCGGGGATGCCGCAGGGTTCGGTCCGAGGCCGATTTCGGTTCGGATATCGGACCGTCGATGAGGGGGCGGAGGGCGTCGTCCCCGAAGACGAGTCGATGTACGTGAGCGCACCGGTTAGCGGCCGGGTTGTCGGGGTACTGGGGATGATCCCGAATTCCAGATTGAAAGAGCTCCGCGACGGCACGTACCTGTTAGATCTCGGGGAGCTAACTCAGGGAGAAGAAGCGGAGGCGAGGGCGTTGGTCATGGTCAAGGGGCGTGACCGGGGCGAATTGCGTTTGCAAATCGGAGAGGTAAGCCCCGAAGGGGTGTTCGACGTCGAATTGGGCGAGCCGACCGTTCGCGCCACGTCGTCGCTTTACCGACTCCGTCTTCATCTCCGTCCTGACGCCGAACCGATCGAGCGTCTCGGCGGAGGCGGGAAGAATGACCTCGGCAAGATTTTGATCGAGGCGGACGACGATTCGATCGCGCCGATGCGGCTGCTATTGAAATTTTCGGTGGGCGGCGAGTAAACGAGCCGAGTCGATGCGGAAAGGGGATCGACGTTTCGGGCTTGTGTTTCACGGCCCGAATCGCGCACCCTTTGGGTGGGTGGACGTGTCGCAATCCGTCCCCCCGCCCGGCCATTCGCGGTTCCGCCTCGGTGGCGACCGGTTTGTCTCGACGGCAACGGTTTCGTCTCGACGACAACGGTCGACGGTCCCGTCCCATCGTCCCTCCATCCCTTTACCGATCGGTGGACCCTGTCATGCCCTCGCGCCGAGCCTCGTTGAACGCCGCTTGGATGATGTTCCTCGTCTGCACGCTCTCGACCCCGCTTTGGGTCGTGGGATGCCGTCCTGGTGCTCGTTCGGTCGCTCCCCCGTCGTCACCTCGACACGCGGCCGACTCGACCCCCGGTTCGACTTCGGACGTGGAGTCGTCGCACGTCTCCGACTCGGAGCAGCCCGGCGTCGAAGAGATGGACCCGATCGAGGCCCCGCTGATGCCGCCGGTCCTCGTCGACGTCGAGGGGGTGCAAGACGTCGAGGGGGGGCAACGAAACGCCGAACAGTCTCCGAAGGACGCGTCACGCGGCGAGGCGGAGGCTGGGGAGCCACTTGCCAACTCGGACAAAGCGGCCAGCACCGGCCCCCCGGTCGAATCCGCCGCGGACGCTGCCGGTGGCGACTCGGGCGAGAAAGTCGGAGAGCCGCCGGCGTACACGTCGTGGGATCCACCGACGGTCACCCTCGTGGTCACCGGCCAGCAAAACGGATACCTCGAGCCGTGCGGCTGCACCGGACTCGATCGCCAAAAAGGGGGCGTCGCCCGGCGATATACCCTCCTCGAACAGTTGCGATCGCGAGGCTGGGAACTCGTCCCGATCGACGCGGGAAACCAAGTCCGACGCTACGGTCGCCAAGCCGAGATCAAGTACCACCGTTCGCTCGAAGCGCTTCGTGAGATGGGGTATGTGGCGGTCGGCTTCGGCCCCGATGACATCCGCTTGAGCGTCGGCGACCTGATTCAGGAGGCCGCGGCTGAATCGGACGACGAGGCACTGCACCTTTCGGCAAACGTCGTCCTGTTCGACCCGACGTTGATGCCCAAGGTGAAGACGGTCGAGGCGGGCGGACTCACGATCGGCGTGACGAGTCTTCTGGATCCGGCGTCGCTCAAGGCCGACCCGAGCGGCGAAATTGAGGTCGGGGAAGCGGTCGACGCGGCGGTGGCAGCGATCGACGAGATCCGACAACGGGACACGGACTTTACCGTGCTCATGTTCTATGGCGACGAGTCCGCGGCGGAGTCCCTCGCCCGCGAAGTCCCCGGGATCGACCTGTTGGTCGTCGCCGGCAGCGATGGCGAGCCGTTGTATCGGCCCCGCGAGATCGACGGCTCAAGAAACCGGGACGGCGGATCGACGAAGCTGATCGTCACCGGAAACAAAGGGATGTATGCCGGATTGGTAGGGATCGAACCGGACCGCTCTATCCGTTACGCCCGGGTCGCGATCACACATGAGTTCGAGGACGCCCCGGAAATGCGTCAGCTGATGGCCGACTACCAGCAACAGCTGAAAGAAGTCGGCCTGGACGGCCTTGGGCTGCGACCGCTGCGGCACCCGACCGGCGAGAAATTCGTCGGGTCGAGCACGTGTGGCGAGTGTCACACGCTGGCGTTCGATATCTGGTCGTCGACCCCACACGCTTTGGCAACCGACCATATCGTCGAGCCGCCCGAAGAGCGGGGCGATGTCGCGCGGCACTTCGATCCGGAATGCCTCAGTTGCCACGTCACCGGATGGCACCCGCAAGACTACCAGCCGTACGAGTCAGGTTATCTTTCGCTAGAAGCCGACAGCCATTTGACCGGCAACGGTTGTGAGAATTGCCACGGGCCCGGCGGATCACATGTCGCCGCCGAGCAAGGCGATTTGGACGTTTCCGGCGACCGTTTGGAGGAGCTTCGCGTCGCGATGCGGTTACCGCTCGAACGGGCCCGCGACAAGTGCCTCGAGTGCCACGACCTTGACAATAGCCCCGACTTCCACGAGCCCGACGCGTTCGAACACATCTATTGGCCAGAGGTCGAGCATTACGGGCTCGATTGAATATCCAGCCGCCCCGTTTTCGTCGGCCGCACGACCGCGGTCGATCGCTCGGCATGATCGTCGGAGGCCGCTTTCTCGCGAGGCACTTTCGCATCGGACACCGGCGGCTCGGACACTTTGTCTCCGGACGCCGCGTGCTCGACCGCCACCCGTCCGTCGACCAGCCGCAACAGCGGGTCCGCCAGTTGGGCCGCCTCGTCAAGGCTGTGGGTGACATGGAGCGTGGTGACCCCGGTCCGAACGCGAACCTCGGCGAGCAACTCGCACATCTGGCCGCGGGTTTCGCCATCCAGCGCGCTGAGCGGTTCATCGAGACACAGAACACGGGGCATGAACGACAACGCACGTCCCAACGCGACCCGTTGCCGCTCTCCACCGCTAAGACCGGTGGGGACCCGGTCGAGGAGGTGACCGATCCCAAGCATCTCGGTAAGCTCGCCGACGCGCTGCGAAATCAACCCTTTGTCGACGCCGCGGATCGAAAGGGCAAACCCGAGTTGTTGACGGACCCTCATCCGAGAAAACAAAGCCCCGTCTTGAGGCACGTAGCCGACGCCACGCAACGCGGGGTTCCGATCGGTGACGTCCTGATCCCCAAGCAGGATCCGGCCCGAAGTGACCGGACGAAGCCCCAAGATCGTTTCGAGGATCGTCGTCTTGCCGCTTCCCGTCTTCCCCATCAACACCCCATACCCACCACTCGGGATCGTGAGGGAGACGTCGCGGAGCGCAAACTCACCCGCGGTGATCGTCACGTGATCAAGCCGGATCATGACCGCCGCGCCCCACCACGTTCGCGAACGTTTCCGCCCCGAAACAGCGACGAGCTCTCCTCGCCACCCACCGCCCGGGTCAGGATCAACACGATGATCGCCCCCGCGACCATGATCAGCGATACCGCGACCGCCGCCTCCAAGTTCCCCACGTTCATCTCCAGGAACACACTCGTCGACAACACCTCGGTCTTCATTCGCGTCGAGCCGGCAAAGATCAACAGCGGCCCGAACTCGCCGAGCGAACGCGCCCATGCGAGCGTCAACGCGGTCACCATGCCGCGATCCGCTTCGGGAAACACGACGTACGAAAATGCCTGGAAACGGCTGCAGCCCAACGTCCGCGCGACCTGCTCGCATCGCGGATCGATCTGATCAAATGTCGCCTTCATCGTCCGCACCGCGAACGCGCACGCCACCGAGAACTGCGCCAATACGACCGCCGGGACCTGGTACACCACGTGCGGCGCTAACCAAGAAAACGGCGCGAACTGGAACAAGATCAGCAGGCTCAGCCCGACCACCAGCGGCGGGAGCACGATCGGGATATCGAGAAACGCGTCGAGCAGCCTGCGTCCCGGAAACCGAACCCTCGACATTAAATAGCCGAGTGGGACCGCGACGAAAACCGACAAGATCGCCGACAGCGTACACGAGATCAGGCTCAACCGGATCGAGTAGCGGATCTTCGGGTCGCGGAGGGCGTCGACGATCGGACTCTCGGTCACCGCAGCCGTCCACGCCTGCGAACCGGAAGACGCTGCCAAACTCTGCCGAACCATGTACAGAACGTCGGCCGCCAACATCCCGGCGATCAGCAACACATACACGCCGCCGATCACCCCCATCGACGCCAAGAAGACGCGGTCCGACAGGGCCATCGCCAACGGCTTGCGGGGGGCGCCGTACTCGTGCCCGACGGCCAACGAAGAATCCGTCAAAACGAATCCGCCCGATCGTCGAGGAGGAACTCGAACCCGACGGTTTCAAACCGCTCTCGAGCCGTGTGGACTTGGCGATAGAGCCGCCGGATGAGTTGCTTGTGGTCGCTGTGACGGGCGATGCTGAGCGGCTGCACCGCGCGGGTCAACGGCGAGTCGATGCGGATCACGTCAACCTCGTCGTCATGCCCCAGAACGTCATTGCGGTAAGCGATCGCGACGTCGACGTGACCGGTCAATACGTCGGGAACGATCAACGCCGACGACGACTTTTCGACAACCACCTCCCCCGCTTCCCCCTGCTTCTCCATCAACGCGTCGTAGATCCCGACTTGGCGAAGCAGGCGTCGTGTGAGCGCCCCGATCGTGCACTGGTCGGGCTCGCCGATCGAAACCCGGACTCCCGGTAGCGCCAAATCCTTCAGCCCGCCGACGCGATCGCTCCCCTTGGGCACAACCATCACGATCTCGGTTTCGGAAACGTCGATGTCTTCCTGGAACCACTCGTTGACGTTTTCTAAATAGTACCGGTCACACGCCATGTAAACGTCGGGAAAGCCAGCCGCCTGGGACTGGTCTTCGATCGCCGCCATCCGCCCGGTCAGGATCCCGCAGCCGTCGAATACCGTATTGACCACAACGCCCTCCCGCTTTTGAAACGCGTCGATCACGGGTTCGACCGCGTTCCGGTTAACGGCCCCACAATAGAACGTGATCTCCGGCGTCTCCGCCCACAAGTCACCCTCGACCGGCCCCATCCCGGCCGCTTCGAAGACCGGCAATCCCCGATCGCGAGCGGCCAGATAGCGGGCCAACTTCAACGCGGCGGTCGGCCGTGTCGACGAGGTCAATACCCCGACGGTGACCTCCTCCTCGGGGATCGTCGTCTTCCGCGTCTCCGCCAACTCTCCCAACGGGATCGCCGTCAGCTCGTCACGATACTCGGGGCTCGAAACGGTGAAGTTCCATACGATCCCGAAATCGGCCGCACCGATTTTGACGTCGTTGGCCACTTCGTTCACCGTCGGCTTGAAAACGCCGTACTCGGTCGTGTGCTGTTCCAATCGGGCCCACAAGTTCTCGGCATCCCCACCCGTCCACGCGACCGGTTGCAGTGTGGTCCGGGCCGACTTTCCGACCGCCGCTTGGTCCGGGGAAGCGACCGACCAGCGGACCCCTTCCGCGAACATCGCCTCCCAGGACGGTTCACTCGGTTCGCGATCGTTGCGAAAAACGACGACCGGTTGCAACACGCCCAGCGGCAGCGACTCCGCGGCCAGTCCCTGCTCGATCGCCTCATCGATGTAGAACGAGTCAGCCGCCAAATACAGATCGGGCTGTTCGAACTTATTGACCTTCAACTGGTTAAGCAGCATGTTCGAACCGCCGTACTGGGGCTCGACCCGGATGCCGTACTCTTCCTCATAAGCTGCGAGGATCTGTTCGACCGGGCCCCGAACCCCGGCGGCGACGAGCATCACCAGCGGTCGATCGGCATCGTCACCCGACCGCCGCGACCCGCCGGGCAACAAGGCGATCAGGGCGACGGCCAACACGGCACCGGCGAATACTATCAACAGCAACGGGTTCAAACCGCCTCGCCGCGTCGACCACGCGGCATGACTTCGAATTCGCGTCATGACATCACCGACTGTGTCGCTTGAAGAACGCCCCGGTCCATCCATCGTGTCTCATCCGCCGCTTCGGCCGCGCGGTCGTCGTGCGTCACCAACAACACCCCGCCGCCACCATCCGCGAATCGACGCAGCGATTCGAGTACAACTTTCGCGTTCTCACCGTCCAGGTTCCCGGTCGGCTCGTCGGCGAGCAACAATTTCGGCTCATTCAACAACGCCCGCGCCATCGCACACCGTTGCCGTTCGCCGCTGCTCAACCGTCCCGGGGTGTGCCCGGCACGGTCGGCGAGCCCGAATTCCTCGAGCAACGCCGTCGCACGCTGACGGGCCGCTTCGGGGGCAACCGCCGCGGGCGTCCCCGCGACCGCGAGTGACGGGGCGAGGACGTTGTCCAGCACGCTTAGGTAGGGAACCAGATGAAACTGCTGGAACACGAAGCCGAGATGCTGGCCGCGGAAACTCGCCCTGCGGTCCGCCGCCATCTGATAGGGACGCTCTCCGGCGATCACGACGTCGCCGGCGTCCGGCGCGAGCAACGTCCCGGCGGTCAAAAGCAACGTCGACTTCCCGCAACCGCTCGGTCCACGGATCGCCAGAAACGTCCCCGCGTCCAACGCCAACGACAACTCTCGCAAGGCGTGCACGTCTTGCGACGTTTGCGTGGAAGCGTTGCCGCCTCGGTACGTCTTCGAAACCTGATCCAGTTGCAACAACATCGGGCGTCATTCTCCCTGCAGCACGACGGCCGCATCTTGGTTCGCCGCCATCACCGCGGCAACCCAACTGGATAGCATTGCCAACGCGACCGCGAGCAGCGGGGTGGTGACGAGGGTCACCAAGTAACCGGGCGAACGGAGCAGCGCCGCTTGGACGCCTTCGGTAAATCGCGAATCCGCCGGGTCGATCCCCGCCGCGATCAACGACCCGATCGCAAGCCCGAACGACACCCCCAATACGCCACCAACGACTCCCGACAACGCCGCCTTTCCGAGGAACACGGCCAGAATCTGACGCGTTCGCATCCCGATCGCCCGCAAGACCCCGATCTCCTCCCGGCGGTATCGGACGTTCACGTAGGCCAATAGACCGACCGCCGCCGCCGCCAACAACAACACCGTGGGGATCAACCACTGGGCGACCCGACGGTGCTGGCCCTCCAAACTCGCTCGCGATTCGGCCTCGCGAGCCAACCACGCCTCACCCGCCGCCCGTTCGGCGGCGAGAGACTCCTCGGCGACCTCCTTCGCCTTCGTTCGCGACTCGGCCCGCGCCAGCGCCTGCGAGTATCGCTCGATCACCTGGGTTCCCGGTAAGACCCCCGAGATCTCCGCGCGGATCTGGGAGATTCGGTCCCCGCTGCACCCGCACTCCAACGCCAAGATCGCGTGAACGAGGTTCTGTAACCCCAATAACTCCTGAGCTTTTGACAAGTCGATCCAAACGGTCACGTCGTCGGTGCTGCCCCGTTCCGGATGCGTCTTTGATACCCGAAACGTTTCCCCCATGAACTCGACTTCGTCCCCCGGTTCCATCTCGCAACGCCGCGCGACCTCATAGCCCATAACCATCTGGCCCGGCGCGACCGCATCCAGCATCGGCTTTTTGAGACCCCGGTGCATGATCGGAACCTCGCCGCGGGTCCCATACAGCACCACATCGATCTCTTGTTCCGGCCACTCGACCTGCTTCATCACCGTCGGAAGCAAATGGTTG
Organism: Pirellulaceae bacterium; assembly: GCA_041685355.1. Taxonomy (GTDB): domain Bacteria; phylum Planctomycetota; class Planctomycetia; order Pirellulales; family Pirellulaceae; genus JAWLFY01. The sequence goes on from JAWLFY010000003.1 coordinate 51,219, forward strand.
ATCGTCATGATCTTTGACTGCGACAACCGGGTGGCATATTCCTCCGGCATCGTTTCCGACAGCGATCCCCGCAGGTGCAGTTCCGCCGGGTCCTGGCTTTCGGGCAAAATCAGCACGTTGAAGCCGAGACCGAGCATCTGTTTGCGGATCGCGTCTTCCAATTCGGCTCCGGCGACAGCGACCTGCTCCACCTTTGCCTCGATCGCCGCTTCGGCTTCCGACTGCTTCGCCGAGAGCAGACGCTCGGTCACCAGCGCGTCGCGTCGGACGACGCCGTCGGCGACCACCACCGCGATCGCCGCGACCGCGACCGCGACGACCGACAGCACGAAATTCAACTTCCGGTGGCTGATCTCCCGGATGATCAATCGGGAAAGCTGCATTTCAACGGGTCTCCTGACGGCGGAGGATGGTTGCCCCCGAAATCAAAGCGATCAAGCCGACGGCGAACAACACGCCCCACGGAAGCCAGCGTAACCAATCCGTCGCGTCGGTCCGCGCTAAGCCGCCCGAGCCGACGTGTTCGGAAGCGGCTTCCTCTTCGCCACCATCGGTCGCCCCGACCTCCGCGACGGTTTCCGCATCACGAATCGGTGCCGCACCCCCGCTCGCCTCCTGACCACCGCCGGCCGACGCGAGGCGGGCGTCCGGGTCCGAACCGCCATCGGCGGATCGCGACTCCCCCGCAACGCCCGACGCGTTCGCCTCACCCGACAAACCCGACGCGTCCGCTGTTGCCGCTCGATCCGGTGCTCCCGTTTCGTCCGACACCATTCCCGACAAACCGACCAGAGGCAAATCGAAGTCCTCCGGTTCGGGCGTCTCGACGAAGTCATCCCATCGGACGGGGATCAACAAGTCGACCCCGGGGTTCTCCGCCTTCACCGTGCACTGGCACGCGCCGGTCAGGAACACCGCGGCCTCCTCGATCACGTCCGGATTGATCCCGTCTCCGACCAACGCGTAGAGCGCCCGTCCGCGGCCGAATACCGGGAACACCATCGGTTGGCTCACCAGTTCCTCGTCGCGAAGATCGGGTTCGGTCGACAACAGCATCTCGGTGAACCATTTCTCCGCCGGGTCGTCACGATCGACGCGGATCGCCGAGAATCGGATCGCGAGCTCTTCCGGCTCGGCGGTCATCTCGTCCAAGTCGTTCGGGTCGATCTCGGGAAGCTCGAGCGTCTCTTGTTGCTTCGCCAATTCGGCCTCCAGCAGCCCGAAGCGAATCTCGTCGTCAGCGGCATCACCCGACTCGAGATACACCCACACGACGTCACCCGCGAGCAACCGTTCGCCGATTTCCCCGCGTGCGGGCGATCCCAGCAACCCTTCGACCTCCGAATCGTTCCAGGAGGCCGCCCCGACGATCGCCTCGCCGCCGGCGATCGCGGCCGGCAGGTTGACCACCATGTGCGGCAAATCCGGTTCACCCCCTTCCTTCTTCGTCACCCGTTCCCAACGGGCGAGATCCGCGCCGACCGGATCACCGCTGAGATCGATCGCGCGGGCCTCCACGTTCGCCCCCTGCGCCTCCGCCCGTTCGCGGACCCCCCGCAGCAGCGCCTCGTCCTCTTCCGACCATTCGCCGTCGTGATACACGAAGACCTGATAACCGTCGGGCCGCCAATGGTCCAGCGCATATCGGAACACAGGCACCGAGCATGCGAGCAACGTTGTGGAGGCAAGTACCGACGCTACGAAAATCGACGCGCGTCGTGAGAAAGCGTTCATGATTCCTGTCCGTCCGAGTTCTCTTCTCCGCCCCATTCTAAACATTCGAGACGTCGCGATCGTTCACAACCGTCTCATCGCTGCCGCGCCCCGGCCGCCCGAGCTCGCGGTGTTCATAGCACCCGCGTCAGTTCGATCCCCGACAGGAGCGGCGTTCCCCGCCTGGCGACCAACCGAATGCGAAGCGACCCGCCAAGGGCTCGTGGAGGCAACTCCTCGATTCGCGTCCCCCCCGCCTCGACCGTCACCCCTTCCAAAACGGGCTCGCCGCCGATCAGCACGTCGAACGTCCGCTCGCCCGGTTCGGTGACGCCGGCGGGGGCGCCGAAGAACAGACGCACGCGATAAACCGCTTTCCCGCTCTCGGGCTCGGCCTCCGCTCGCTCACTCTCGGACGGCTTTCCAAGCGTCGTCGACACCCGAATCTCCGCCTCCCCTTCGACACCCGACGCGAGCACCCAAGCGTACCGGTCTTCGCCGAACACCGACGCGTGCCGGGCGAATCGTCGTGTCCCCTCGCCAATCGACACTTCGACCGGCGACGTCTCTCCGGCCATCATCGGCGCTTCGACCCACAGCACCCCTTCACCGCTTCGTCGCTGTCCGGGAGCGGCAAAGTTTACCCCGAGTTGCTCCACCGGACGGCCGTCGGTCGCCATCTCGGCGTGATGGCTCACCGTCCAGGTTTCGATTTCGGGCATGTGGACCAACGCCAACGACGTTTGATTCTGGTACGCACAACTGCAGGTCCGCGTGTAGTCCGGCGCGTTGAGCACCCCCCCAGCGGCGATCAGGTTCGCCGTGCAACCCGACTTGAACCCGCCGAAGTTTCCGGTGCCGCTATGCGTCGTGAGGTCATAGAAACCGGCCGCGCCGGAGCGGAACGTCAACATGTTCTCGCTCGCGAGAATCGTGTTGCAACCGTACGCCCGCTTTAGCTTCCAGTGCTCCGCCTTACCCGTCAGCGGGTTGGTGATCAGGTGCGGCTCGCCGGTCGTCAAGTAGAACGCCCCCGCCGATTCGCGATACGAGTTCGCGTTCGTGATGATCAGGTCATTGTGGAGAATGCACGGCCCTGAATAATTCAACTCCGGACGCGACCACTCGACCGTCCCGTCGGCACCCCGGTAAACCGTCATCCCCGTGTCGGTCTCCACTGCCAACCGATCGCTCGCCGCCGCCCCCGCCTGTAGCAACAGGTCATGCTCGGCAGAATACCCGAGCCACGTCCCGAAGATCCCCTCCTCGACCTGCCAACGTGGCTCGCCACTCTCGACGTCGATGCACACGATCCGGTAATCGTCGGGCAACGCTCGGCCCCGCCGACGCAGTTTCGCGTCGACCGGCTTCGGGTTCTTGTCGAGCGCGTAGATCCGGCCGTTGCCGGCGACGATCCCGTTGTTCCAAAAGCTGTGCCGGGCATCGACCCGCCAACGCTGTTCCCCGGTCCTTCGGTCGAACCCGACGAGCGCCAAACTGCCCGCGCGATCAAGGCTCTTCGAACCGAACCCGGCCTTGCTGCTCCGCAGCTGCGAATCCTCCTCCTCAAACGACAACCCCAACCGATCACGATAACGGGCGAACCCGAGACCCCCGATCAACGTGTCGCCGTAGACACCCAAGTAACTCCATTCTCGCGGGTTCTCCGCGTCGTCCTGCGGCAACGCGATCTCCCCCAACGTTTCGCCGGTGGCCGGATCAAGCACGTGACACTTGACCCCTTCGACCATGTAAACCCGGTCCTCCGTGACTACGAAGTTCGTGCCGCGGGCGTTGGCACCGGGGATATGAACTTGGTTGTACGACGGGTCGAGCGGGGTGTCTTTGTAAGTCGCGTCGAAAAAGACGTCATACGTCCCCAAGTCATCGAACTCGCGCTGCCACAACAGCCTTCCTGTATAGACGTCACGCGCGCTGAGCAGGTCGATCCCCTGGATGAACAACCGCCCGCCGATCACCTGTTGGGGCGGCCCGTGCCCGTGTCGCGGCAATACGTCCGCGTTGCTCGTGCCGCCGAACCAAAGCACCCCGAGCGGTAGCTTGACTCGCGTGTCGTCCGACTTCCGTGTGTTCGCAATGTCACCGTTCTGGTGCGTCCAATCCGCGGCCCCTGGGAGCCTACCCACCCGGGTCACATACACCCCGTCTCGCCCGATCGCGACCTTCGCTTTTTCCAGCCCGATCGCCTCGACGCGAGACGCGATCTCGTCCCGATCGTCAGGCTCGCACAACAGGTGCAACACGCCGCCGTAGGGACGCACCGATCGATAAACGTCGCGGAGTCGATCCGGCGTTTCGCTCAACTCGCCCGTGAGCGAACGCGCGACGAACACCATCGACGCGATATAGGGCGAGGCGTCGAACTCGTGCGGCATCGCTTGGTGAACCGTCACCCGACCGTAAACGCCGGCACGATCGAACCCGCGGCGGAGCGTCTCCACGCGATCGGCCGCCGGATCAACGACAGCCAACTGCTCGAACGGCGATCGATCAGCCGCCGCGGTCACCAGCTCGCCATCCCCGATGCCGTACCACAACGCGTAGCCCTCCGACTGTCCCGCGTCGAGTAACCGCGCCGCGACACTCGCGGCGGCCTCACCCACATGCAACGATTCGTCGCCACGCGGGGAACCATCGGTCACTCGCCGTTCGGATGCATCCTCTCGATCCGCTTCACCCGCGTCGCCACCGAACGCGTGCAGGTCGCCTTCCAATGTCACCGCGAACAACATCCCGTTGGCCGCGACGAGCCGCTCGACTTGCCCGTCCACCGGAATCGTCCGCTCGACTTGTGGCGTTCCGTCCGCTACCGGCAAACGGATGGGCGTAATCCCGGCCTCACCCGCGGCATACAGCCGCTCGCCCGCCATGATCAGATCGCCCGCCCCGTCCGCGGCGACTTCCCAAGCGACGCCCCGATCCTTGTCGTAGGCTCGGACCACCGGGTTGTCGTTGCCATCGGTCTCCGCCGAATACACCATCGAACGATGTAAGACCGGCTCGTTCGGTTGGAAGGCGGTCTTCACGCCGTCGCTCAGCTGAAACTCCCGCACCCCCTTCAGCCGCGTATGAACGAAGTACGAATCCTCGTTCGCGATCACGAAAGAACCCCCGGTCCCCTTCCCGCCGGCGTTCAGTTCGAAGTGATCGAGCTGGCCGGTTTTTCGGTCGAACACCGCCGGGACCGATCGTCCCCCCGGGACGATCAATCGATCCCGGGTCGCGACGAGCGCCCCCTGCGGGCCGACACCCGCGAACGACGGCGCGCTGTGGGGTTGCTTGATGTAAGTCGACCCCGATGAGTCGTTCACCCATTCGATCTCGCCGGTGCGGGCATCGAGCGAGTACAGAAACACGCCCATGAACGGCCAGATGCTGGCGGCAAAGTAGACGCGTCCCTCACGGACGACCGGACCACCCCGCGCCGGCCATGCCGACACCAGTCGGCGGTTCCCGATCACTTTCCGTGCACCTGGCCCGCCCCGAATCCGCCAACGAAGATTCCCCGTCGCGGCCTCGATGCAATACAGGTGTCCGTCGTCGCTGGTCACGTAAACCGCGTCCTCCCACGCAACCGGCGCCAGCCGGATCGGGGCGTCCGCAAAAAACGTCCACACCTTTTCCCCGCTTTGGACATCGATCGCAACGAGCTGGTCCCGCTCGCTGTCGCCGACGAACAGCCGACCGTCCATCACGATCGGCTCGAACACGCGGTCGTAGGTCATCAGGTCAAGATTGAGCGGGTCATCCCAGGCACGGATCCGCTCGGTTCCTGGTCGGGTCCATTGATGGCGAAGCGTCTCGGGAAGCCGTTCCGGCGACGCCGCGGACCGTTCGGCGTCGTATCGCCACATCGGCCAATCCTCGGCCCCGGCGTACGCGACGCCGACGATAAGCCAAACGATTCCCGTGACGATGCCGGTCAACCACGGGGTGGACGAGGGCGGCGGTGAGGACACAGGATTATCCGGCGAGGACACGGGATTATCCGGCGAGGACACGGGATTATCCGGCGAGGACACGGGGTTATCCGGCGAGGACACGGGGTTATCCGGCGAGGACACGGGGTTATCCGGAGAAGAAACAACGGGAGAACGTCGCACCACGGTCATCGTTTTTCCGATCCGAGGGAGGCGGGCGAGAGAGGCGGGATCTCCGCGGCGCGCATCGAGACGCACCGAAGCGACCCCAGTGTCGACGTCGCGGCTAACGGCGCCAAGCGATTCGCGGGGAAATCGGCGGCCCTTCGCGAAATCTTCGCGTTCGGGTTACGGGACCGACCGGAAAGCTCCGCGGGCCGGTCACTCCTTGCGTACGTCCCAAAGCCTTGTGAACTCCACGTTCGCCTCCGAGTAGCTGGGGAACCGAGGCGAACGCGGGTCCCGGGAAACCTCCGCACCGGTCCGCCCCCCATCACCCGTCGAAGGATCGTCACCGGTAAGGTCACCCCGATGGTCGTCGTCAGCGTCGTCCGACGCGTCCGTGGGACGGTACCGCCAATGCCGATACATCCAAAGCCACATCTCCGGCCGGCGGCGGACGAGCGTCTCAAACCGGTCCCAGATCCGTTGAGTCATCTCGCACCGCCGACGTCGACTCCCCCGCTGCGACTCCGCCGGCGGGGGATCAAAAACTTCCAAGATGCGGAGCGTTGCCTTCCCGTCGGCATTCGGCTCACACACGGCTGCGACGATTTGAACCGAACACCGTTTGGCCAACTCGACGTGCAACGCGGTGACCGAGGCGGGGATTCCGAATGACTCGATCAACGTCGCGGCACCCTGAGGGGGCACACACAGATCCGGCGAAATCGCAATCGATCGGTGATCGCGTAGCATCCGAAGCAACTTCAGCATCACCCCGTCGCGATTGTGCACGGTGTGTCCGCTGCTCTCTCGCGCCCGACGAAAGATCTCCGTGAGCCGCCGATTCTTAAACTCGCGGGCGACGACGTTCAGCGGTACCCCAAAAAAACCGACGGCCAAACTGGAAAGCTCAAAGCTGCCGTAGTGGGGCGTGACATAGATCGCCGCATCCCCGCGACTCGCGACCCGCTCGAACCGTTCTGCCCCCTCGATCACGATCCATTCGCGAGCTTGTTCCGCGGTGCGTCCCGCAAACCAAAACAAATCGATGAACGTGCGGGCGAAATTCGCGTAACACGCCAGCACGACCTGTCGGGCCGACCGTCCGGCGAGGTCGAGTCCGCCTTCGGAGACGGCGAGCGAGAGATTCTCGTAAGCCAACCGTCGCCCCCGGCCGTCCATCCAGTAGGCCGTCCGTCCCGCGACCGTCGCCAACCGCAACACCCACGGTCGTGAAAGTCGTGGAATGCCCCGGGCCAGGCATTTCAATCCCCAGACCTCACATCGGTGTCGCGAACGACGCACCGTCCGGCCGAACCGTCCGACCCGCCAACCCCGCCACAACCCGGCAATCGCGATCCACATCCGTGCCAAATTCCAGACGGTCCTGGGAACCAAAAACGCCCCAAACCGACGATGCCGGATCCCGCCGCCTGTGGCACCAGGCGGCAAGATCGAACGGTCCTCCCGGGACGCTCGCCCAGGAGTGTCCCGGCCGAGCGGAGATTAGACCGCATCCGCCTGGGCTGCCGCAACCGTCGCGCCCGCGTCCGCGTGGAACCGGGAACGGGCCCGGCTTGCGACTGCGCCGCGTCACGGTTGACGGATCGCTTCGACCGCGCTGAGCATCGGTTTCCCCGATGACGCCTCGAAGTGAAGCTTCAAGCCGCCGCTGACGAGCACGTTCTCGACGTCGACCACCGTCGGCTTCCCGCCGTCCGGCCCGACCGGTCCGAATTTGACCGGTACATCACGGGCACGGTCCCCTTGGCCGAGCGTCACCGTCATCACGGTCTCTTCCCCGGCCCCGTCACGAAGGTCCGCGACGTGAAGCCGGATCGTATACAACGTCGGATCGTCGTCCGGATCGGTCAACGGAAGCTCAAGCGACGTCAGGTCATCCGCCCACGACTGATAGATCCACGGACGCTCCGTCGCCAAATCCGGTGTCGACTCCTCACTCACGTTCTCAAACCCGGCCGCCGAAAAACCCCCGCTCGACAAACTCCTCACCCGAGCCAACGCCGGACCCGCGTCGACGCTCGCGAACTCGGGCTTCAGGTCGAGATCGACCTCCAGCGACGTTTGCTTATACGGCGTGTACCGCGGGTAAGACAGCCACACTCGGCCCAACGCGTCCTTCCGGTCGCCGGGCGCCCCCAGGTTGACCGCCAAGTGTTTCGCCGGGGTGAGCTCCCCGACCGCGCTGAACAACGTCCACGGACGTCGCGGCTCGCGGGGTTCCAACACGATCGTCGATGCCAGTGAGAACTGGCAAACGCAGCCCGCGGCCGCCTCGGGGATCATCACCAATCCGCCCGCGGTGATCGCGTTGATCCAACACCCAAGCCGGTGCCCCGCGAAGTGCCGGATCCCCGCGTCGTCGTTCACGTTCGCGAACCCGGTGAAGCCCGAGCGGAACAGCAGCATCCCCGAATCCGAAGCGGTCACCATGCCACAGTGATGCCCGGTCCGCATCATGCTCCAAGGAACCGCTTCTCCCGTCACCGGGTGGCTCCGAGTGATCTGCTCCCCGGTCTCCAGTTCATACATCCAAGGCTCGGCGAGCAACCGGTCACCGATGACGATCGGGCGATGCAGATAGTTCGCGTCGCGGGCCCACTCCTTGTACCCGTTATCGGCCGACAACACGACGATCCGTCGACGCTTGAACTCCCCTTCCATGAACTGATTCCAGTAGTGCCCGTTCGCGTTGGCACCGCACAACACCAGTTTGCCGTCGGCGTACATCATCGTCAGCTTGCCGCCACCGATCCCGATGTCGCTGCAATCGGTGACGTCGACCGGATTGGCCCACAGCTCGGCCCCGTTCTTCGCGTCGACCGCGATCGCCATCCGCACGTCGGCCGCCTTCAACCGCCGCTCCGCCGCCTCACGATCGTCGCCGGTCAGCCCCTCCAATTCGCTCTTGTCCTGACGTAACAACTCGTCACGTTGCGCGGCCGTGAGTGAACTGTCGATAAAGCAAACCTTGTCGTCACCGATCGCGATCGTATGGTGCGAAATGTTCTGCCCTTCGTACGACCACAAATGCTCGCCGCTCGCGATGTCGATCGCGAAGATCGCGTCGGTCGCCTCTTCGGTCACCCGCCCCCGTCGCCGCAGCCGGGCGTCGAGCTCCTTGCGGCTCGTCGCCGTCCCGTACAACACCCCGTCGTGAATCGCGACGTAACCCCATTGGTGTTTGCCCTCGTCCGCGTCCGGCGGCAAACCGTGCGCCGCGATCAACTCGCCAGTTCCCATGTCGTGCTGGAAACACTGGTCCCCGTAGAAATGAAACAGGCTCTCCGCCCCCGCCGCCAAGTTCCCCGGGTTCTGGTTCTGGAATACCCCGGTCCGAATCGCTTCGGGGTTCTCCGTGGTCCAAAGATGAACCCCGTTGTACGAGTCATACGCCATGATCGATGACTCGCCTTGGATGAATAGCCGACCGTCGACCGCCAGCGGCCCGACCGCCCCCTCGTGCCGGTTGACCATCTGGTCTGGCCCCGGGTCGCCGTACCACAACACGCCAAGATCGCCACCCTGGACCCGCGTGTCACGACTCACCGCCGTGTTGTCGGGGTTGCCGTACTGATGCGACCAATTCCCGGCCCCCGGCAACAACCCACGGGTCAACGTCGCATAACCCTCTTCGATCTTGGATTCCGACTGGCCCGAAAGCCCCAGCGATTCGATCTGACGAGCCAGTTCCTCCCGCGAGGCGTCCTCGCCGGTTTCGCCACCCAGGTACACCACGCCGCCCGCCGGTTTGACATGCCGCGCGACCGACGCCAAGTCGACGCCGATCGATGTGCCGAGCACCGAATCCTCCGGCACGACCAAGTTGGCAAAATAATTCGCATACGGGATCGTGTCGTTCGAATCGACCGCGTGGACCGTGACGCGGCGGCCATACAAACCCGCCGCCGCCAAACGCTGCCGAGACCGCTCGACCTTCGCCTCGTCCGACTCGACGCAATAAATTTTCAGCTCCGACTGGCGGGCCAACTCCGCCGCCAAGTCCCCCCCGTCGCAACCGAGCAGTAACGCGAAACCGGTGTCCACCGCGGTCCGTTCCAGGATCGCTTTTGCCGCTTCGGCCGTCGCCGGACTGACGTCACCCTCCGCGGCGGCGGCAGGAATCGACTCGCCGTGTCGCGTCTCGACCGGTTCCGACGGCTGCCCATCCTTCTCCGTGGCGAAACAGGCAAGGATCCCCGCGTCGGTGCTCACCAACAGGTGGTCGTCGACCAACGCCAACCCGCGTGCACCCCCTTCCACGGCATGCTCCCAAACTTTCTCGCCGTCGTCGTTACGGTACGCGGTCACGCGACCCGGTCCTCCGACGAAAACGTGATCGCCGCTGACCAGGATCGACATGTCGTCCTCGGCGGGGACTTCCCACTCGACCCCGATCGACGCGATCTCGCGGAGCCGCGATTGGGCCTCGTCGATCTGCTTCCGGATCGCTTTCTTCTTCTCCCCCTGTGCCCCGCGTAGCGACCGATTCGCCGAGTAAATCTCGAGCTCGAGCGATTGCCTTTCGCGGCTGTTCTCGGCATACGGGATCCGGTCGAACCTCGCCAAACGGGTTCCGGTCACCACGTACGCCTCGTCCCCTTGGATCGCCAACTGACGGCCCTCGACCCAGGCGAACCCGACGTCTCCGGTCGATTCCTCCATCGCCAAGAAGTGATGCGGCCCGCTCGCATAAATCTGGCCATCGGCCAACACCGCGCGGGAACCGCCGACGACCCCGCCGGCCGTCGTTCGCCAACTGTGGTTTCGCTTGTGCACAAGCTTGCCGCTGCCGCGGTCAAACGCCGCGGGAAGCGACCCGCCCGAGGGGACCACGAGGTAGTCGTCGTTACCGAGCAGATACCCCTGTGGCGACAAGTCATCCCGCCCGGCGTCTTGAGCGCTGATGTTGTCCGCCCGCCAGACCCGTTCCCCGGTCGCGACGTCGACGCCCTCCAAATAGACGTCCTCATGTGGAAAAATCCCGGCGCCGTAGTACGCCACGCCGTCGATCACCATCACCCCCGTCCGAACGGGCCATTTCGAAATCATCTCGCCCCGCGCCAACAACCACTCCCCGTTCGGGGCGACGCGACGTTCCCAAAGCACCTCACCGTCCCGCTTGTCGAGACAGTACACCTTGCCGTCGTCCGAACCGAACAGAAGCCGGTCCCCGGCGACCGTCGGCGCGAGCCGCACCGGACCGCCGGTGAAAAACGTCCACACCGTCTCGCCCGATTCCAAGTCGAGACAGTGAACTTGATGGTCCACGGACGAACCGAAATAGACTCGGCCGTCGGAAATCACGGTGCGGAACGCGTCGTCAAACCGGACCCGGTGTCCCAACAGCTTGTCTTCGATCACCCGACCCTCCGCCGAAGACCATGCCAACCGCGGTATCGCCGGGGCACGCGCCGTCCAGATCGGACGGATCGGGAACGTCACGTCCTCCGCCGTCGATCCGCTGCGGGCCGCGTCACCCCGGTACGTCGCCCACTCGCCGCCGCGGGCCACACCCGTTGCCGACACCAACACGGCGACGAAAAGACACGACCGCCACCTCGCCGCCCGCCGAAAAGTCCCAGCCGCCAACGCCTGCCAACGCTTGTCGTTGCACATCTCTGAAACCATCATGCTGTCCGTTTTCTTAACGCTTCCGATCGGTCGGTCACGATCGCTTGGAGGGGGTCGATCGGGGCCTGGCCGGCTTCAACCGCAGGGGCTGGGCGACTTGGCCCGCAGGGGCTGGGCGACTTGGCCCG
>JAWLFY010000003.1:62920-96867 GCA_041685355.1 Pirellulaceae bacterium
CCGCAGGGGCTGGGCGACTTGGCCCGCAGGGGCTGGGCGACTTGGCCCGGACGCCGAGTATACCGGATCGGAGGGCATTGGACCGCTCCGCCATGTGAACGATATGAAGCGACGGAGGGTAGCCGATGAAGAAAACGATGGGGGCCAGGTTCGTCCGTTGCCTCAGCCCCCGACCGTCGAGACGACCACGTACGCCGTGTACCCGAGATAAAAGACCACCAACCCGCTCCCCTCCCACCGATTAATCCGCCCCGGCCCGCCGATCCCAAAGCCGAGCACGAACAACGACACCGTCAGAACCGACATCGCGAGCACGTCGCGGGAAAAGACTTGCGGGTCGACCTCGATCGGCATAATCGCCCCCGCGATCCCGACCACCGCCAACGTGTTGAACAGGTTCGATCCGATCACGTTGCCAAGCGCCAACTCGTGTTCCCCCTTCCGCGCCGCCACGACCGAAGACGCCAATTCCGGAAGCGACGTCCCGAACGCCACGACCGTCAACCCGATCACCAAGTCACTCACCCCGAGCGCCGTCGCGATCTCCACCGCCCCCCAAACCAACAGCCGCGAACTCCCGACCAAAAACACCAACCCGATCACGAGCCAGCCCACGCCCCAGCGGAACGGCATCGTTTTCGCTTCCAGGTCGTGCGCGACCTCGGCCGATAACGTGTCCGCCCGTCCGCGAATCCCTTGAACGATCGTCCATCCCATCAACCCCGCGAAAACGGCCAGCAACACGACCGCGTCGACCCGGCTGACGTCCCCGTCCCACACCTGGTACGCCGCCAACCCCGTCACCAACGCCAAGACGGGCAACTCCTTTCGCAATACCTGCGACCGAACTCCGATCGGGCTGATCAACGCCGTCACGCCTAAGATCAAGGCGATATTCGCGATGTTCGAACCGTACGCGTTCCCGAGCGCGATTCCCGGGTTCCCCTGCGACGCCGCGAGCGCCGACACGACCATCTCCGGCGCCGACGTCCCGAACCCGATAATCACCATCCCGATCAAGATCGGTGACATCCCGAAGTGACGCGCCGTGCTCACCGCCCCCTCGATGAACCGGTCGGCGCTCCACAACAACACCACCAAACCGACGATGACCGCGATCGATGCGAGCGTCATGCAGGACTCCGTGCCGAGGCGCCGCCGACCGCCACCAGACGACCGGACCGACGCCGAACATAACGGCTGCCTCCCGGATCGGCGACCGGCGACCCGCGACACGAACACGCCCGTTCCGCCCCCTCCCGTCGCCGGACTCGTGAAGAGTTCGGAAGCGTCACCCTTTCGGCCTGCCCCGCCGGAAGTCTTCACGGCCTCCGCGACGGGCTTACACCCACGTCCGACGCTGATACGCCTGGTATCCCGGCAACTCGCGAACCAGGATCCTTTCCTCGTACGACGCCTTCGCGAACAACACGCCCACCAGCCCGACCCACGCGGCCACCCGCCAAACGCGATCGTCCTCCGCCACCAGCCCCGCCGTAAACACCAACAACCCCACATACATCGGGTGACGGACCCAAGCGTACGGGCCCCGCTCAACCAGCCCTGTCGTTCGCCCAGGCGACGGCAACACGCGGATCTTGAGAAGCCCCATCGTCAGCCAAGCCCAAATCGCCACCCCCGCCCCGGCGACGACCAACCCGCCCGACACGACCCCACGCGGGAACGTCTCGGTCGTCAACACCAACACCGCGGCAAGCACGAATTGCAACGTCACGAGCAAGCCCGCGTACACCGCCGAGCCGCGGCCGCGACCCACGTGCCCATCCGAACCCCGATCATCCGAACCGTTCGTCATCGTTCGTCACCCGCCATCAGCTCGCCGTCGGAGCGGTGGCCGAGCTGCCGATACAACTCGGCGTCAATCCTTTCGGTGAGGAACCGCACCGAACCGTCGGCGAAGTTGAAGTTCCCGCCGCCCGTGTGAAAGCTGCCGAACCCGCCCACCTGGAAACTCCCGACCTCTGCCTCGGCGTCTCCGCCGGCCCCATCGGGATCGTCCCCGCCTGCGGGGACGGGACGCTGGCGATAAGACCGAACAACCTCCCCCGTGTTACGAAGTGTCGCCCGCGTTCCCGACGTCCAACCGAGGTCGCGTTCGCTCGGCAGCAACTCCCCGAACAGAATCGTGTGCGAGCTGCCGTCATAAATCTCGCGATAGCGGACTCGGCTGTTGAGAAACAACAACCCGTGGTTGTCTTCGTCGATCGGCGCCTCGACCTCGTGATGACAACCCGCGTAGCTGCTGGACGCGACCGCCTCCCGTTCGTCGTAGCCTCTCCACGCCGAGGGACACTGCAACGAGTTAACTTGCTGCAACCGGACCTCGCGATTCTCCGGGGCGTAGGCGCCCGCCTCGATGTCGAAATGGTCGTACATCATTTGTTGCTCCATATAGGGAAGCAGCTGCACCGTCCAACTGACGTGCTGACCGACCTCCTCGTTACGGATCGGCCCGTCCGGATTCAGTACCCCCGACGGCAAATGTTCGAAGGACATCTCGAAGTTGTGGGCGGCCAGCCCCAACTGCACGAGATTGTTCGAACACGCGACCCGCCGCGCCGCCTCCCGCGCCGACTGGACCGCCGGCAGCAACAGCCCCACGAGGACGCCGATGATCGCGATCACGACCAACAATTCCACAAGCGTAAACGCGAAACGGGGGCGGAAGCGATACCGCGAGTATCGCGGCAAACGTGGTCGAGTCATTCTCATCGAAATCACTCCGAATTGACGGAACCGGTCGTCGACCGGATTGGAAATTGAAAACTTGTCGAACGCTGAGTCCGATCGGCGATTTGATCGAACCGGGCGAGCCGGGCGATGACCCCCACGCGACGTTCGCCGCTCTCGGGATCGACCTCCACCCGGATCTCGACCGACACCTCGGCGAACTCCGGATACGCCTCTTTCGGCGACCACGTCTCGCCGTCGTAGCTGCCGTCGTCCCCTAGCCGGGATGCGGCGCGTCGAACTCCGGCATGCAGCAGCCACTCGGTTTGACGTTGTTGATGCTCCCGGACCCCGTGACGACGCGCCGTGACCGAACGACGGGTCGTCGTGATCAACATCGCCACCGATACGGAAAGACAGACCATCGCACAGATCAGAATGACTCCCCGACGGGCCGAATCCCCCGTCGTCGTTCGCTTCCTCGTCACCCGATTCATCGTTCCGCCTCCTCGGGGTCTCGTTTCGCTGCGTCGGGATCTCGTTTCACCGCCCCAGGTTCGACAAACAGCCCCACGACCGCCTCAACGCGGAGCGTCGCGGGCCGTTCCGGCACGCTCACCCGCGCCGAACCGCGATGGACCGTGAAACCGATCCGGCGACCCGAAGCGAGCGATTCGAACGCGATCTCGGCGGCCGGCAACAGTTCGAAAAGTTCTTCGCTTCGAAGCTCCCCGCCGCTGCGCACAGTCCGGACGCATCGTCCGCCCTCGACTTCGAACGTCGTTTCGTCACCACCCGCCGATTCCAGTCGCACCCGCGTCGACGCTTCGACCGTCGCGGTGGTCGCTTCGCGGACGTCCACCCGAAACGTGTCAGCCAGCCTGCCGATCGTTCGATGCTCGCTCGCCATCCGCCCCGAGGACGCGGTCAGGTCCATCGTTCGGTGCAACATCCCGACCGCCAAGACCAACAGCCCGCTGCCCAACCCGAGCGTCACCATCAGCTCGGTGAGGGTAAACGCGGCGCGGTACCGAACCGCCGAATCTTGTCCGCTGCTCATCGCGAAGTCCCCTCCCCCTCCCTGCCCCCCTCGGACGCGGTCACCTCCAGCCAGCCGACGATCCGGATCCCGTTCGGTCGGTCGGGCCAACGGAGGACCAGTTCGAGTCGATCGCCCTGCTCGTCGGCGACACGCGACGCCGCGAGTTCGGCCCCCGGAAGCGTCTCGGTCAGCAACTGCGACGGCGACAGCGAAGTGATCGCCTCGTCGCGCCGGTCGACGGAGAGCGAGACGATCCGCCCGAGCTGATTCGACAACTCCTCCGATGCCAACCGTTCGTGACGGGTCCGCTGCCAGACCCGTCCCGTGGCAACGGTCAATTGCCCGACGATCGTGGTCCCGGTGATCAACAACGTCGCCGCGACGATCAATTCGATCAGCGTCACTCCGTTTCGGTTCGTCCCTCGTCTCATCACCAACCTCCACTGAGCGAATCGACCAAAAGCGCCAGCATCTGGTACCCGACCAGGCTGACCAGAAACACGACCGCGGCCATGACCAAAATGACCGCGACCTCCAGCGAGAAGCCGATCGTGTCGACAAAGGCGTCGGCCCGGTTCCGCATCTGCCTTGCCATCCGACGCATCAACCAAGCCTGCGTTTCGGGGGACCCCGATGCCGCCAGCGCCGACGACTCCTGGGGCGAAAGTAGTCCCGCGTCGCAAAGGCCAGACCAAACGTCCGATCCCTGCTCGATCTCGTTGCGGGCGACGAGCAACCGCACACGCGTCTTCGGGTCGAAGTGATATCGAGCCAACGTCGATAGCGCCGCGGTGAGCGGGCGTCCCGCCTCGATCGACTCGGCAAACCATCGCAACAGGTCGGCCATCTGCGGCGCGCCGAAGCGGCGTCGCAAACGGACCGGCAGCCACGAGTCGGGCAAGACCCGCCACCCCCCGAAAGATTCCATCACGAGTCCACCGAACGCGATCAACACGAGCATGCCAGCGACGATCGCGAAATAGGGAATCGCCTGGCCCGCGGCCGCGAACAACGGAGGCTCCGTGACCCCGAACTCCTGAAACATCTCCTCGACGGTCGGAAAGACGAACGTCGCGAGAAAACCCAGAACCGACAAGCACACGCATGTCAGCAACACCAAGTACGGGATCGACCGAACGACCGGGCCTCGACCCGCCGGCGTGACGCGACCGTCCGCTAACAGCTTTTCAAAGATCGACGATAGCGTCCCGGTCTGGCTGCCGAAACGGATCGCAAGCACCTGCCGCTCGTCCAGCACGTTCGGCGTCTGCTCCAGGGCGGTGACCAGCGGGATCCCGTCGGCGAGCCGCCGCGCCAAGCGTTGCAATCGCCAACGATTGGCGCCGCGATGTTCGTCGGCAAGGTTCGACACCAACACGCCCGCGTCGATCCGCGACGTGTGCGACAACGCCAGCACTCGGAGCAGCGACTGACGCATCAACGCGTGTCGGTCGCGTGGCCAGCGGGGTGACATTCGCCACCGCCTCGGTGGTCCGACATGTCGGAACAGCCTCATCACGTTAACCCTGTAATGAGTTGAACGAGCGGCAGCATCAACGCGGCGTAGGTGAACCCGATCAAGATCGCGACCCCGATGATCATCACCGCGGCGAGAAGCGACGAGCCGGCCCGCGACCGCATCGCCGCCCGTTCGCGATACATCTCCGCTAACGTCCGTAGCAATTGGATCGCCGCCTCTCGCGACTCCCCGTCCGCCCCCCGCACCGCCACCAGTACGTTGCCAGGAAAGAGCGACGCCGACACGGGCTCCGCAAACTCTCTCCGCACGGCCCCCGCGTCGGCGATCAATTGAGCCGCTGACCGCTCGAGCCGCCGGTCACCGCAACTTGCTGCCGCCGCCTCGATCGCCTGCGGCACCGACATCTCCTGGGAAAGGGATGCCGCAAGCGCCCGGCAAAAGCGAGACATCGTGACCAACTCGCCGCTGCTCCCCGACCACCGAATCCGATCGACCAACGGCAACCGAACTCCGCCGGGCACTCGTCCGGCGACCGCGATCAGCCCGATCCCTGCCAGCAACACCGCAACGGCCCCCCAAAAGATCGGCGACCAAAGGCCATGCGACACCATGAACACCAGCCGCGTCGGCCCGGGTAACGAGAGCCCGAAGCTGTCAAACATTGACTCCATCTCAGGGATCACAATGAGACTGAGCCCGCACAGGACGATCAGCGCCGTCACGAATAACACGACGGGATAGGCGAGCGTCCCCTGAAGCCATGGGACGCCTTCCCGGGACGTCCCATCGGCGACCCGAACGATCGTCGACCCGAGCGAGGCGTCTTCCGGATCCGAACCGAGAGCGTGACCGATCGATCGGTTCGTCGCCTCGTCGCCCGACCGTACCGACTTCGCCAATCGCCGCAGCCGACGCCGCTCACCGTACCCGTCCGCCTCCGCCGCCAACGCATCGAAGGCGGGCGCGAGGATGGCGTCACGGTCGAACGACCGGTTCGATTCGGAATCGCCACGCATGATCGTCCGTTCGCTCCCTAAAAGCCGTCTCGAAACGGTCCCGCGTCGGGCATCGCCAAATCTCGTAGCAACCCGATCACCGGGGTGAACACCGCCATCCCGTACAACAAGGTGGCCCCTCCGCCCAAGGCGACGGTGACCAGCATCGGAGCTAACCGGACCCACGGCAGTACCTCCCGCCGCGTTTTGGATCGATAAACCTCCGCGGCCGAACGCAACGTCGCCGCTCGCGAGTCTCCGCCCACGTCCCCGTAAATCGCCCAGCGGATCAACGGCGGCGGATCCGCGAGCCCGTATGACGTCATCGCTTCATCGAGCGGCCGTCCCTGTTCCAACTCGGCCGCGACCTGCTCCGCGGCGGTTGCCCACGCGAGCCTTTTCTGACCACGCTTCGTGCGGCCAAGAGCCCCTGCGATCCGCACCGGCCACGCCTCACGCGACATGGTCCACGCCGCCCCGATCACCATCGCGATCGCTGCCGCGACCGACCCCCAAACGGGGATCCAATTTCCGATCGCGGACAACCACGTCGCCGCCAAAGTCGGCCGCATCCGGAACGCCAGATACATCGCCTCCACCCGGGGCCCAAGCCACCACGACGCGAGCGCCAATCCGACGACCCCGAGCACGAGGATGGTCGCGAGCTGGAACATTCCCAACCGGACGGCTCGAACCAATTCCCCGTCGACCGATTCGTCTCGCGATACCGAATCCAGCAACTCGGAACTCACCCCCCGACTCACCCACGCCGACGCCGCACGGCGGTACGCATCGGGAAGCGTCCGTTCCGCCGCGATCGCCTCCTGCAGCGGTTGACCAAGCTCGACCCGTACCGCCAGAGCCGCGCGGACGCCATCGAGCTCACGATCCAGATCCCCTCCGAACCCGCTGCCCCTCCCCCCGAGGCCACTTTCGAACGGGATCGACAACGCCGCCATCGCCTTCATTTGGCGATGGAACGAATCGATCGGCGCCATCGCGGAACCGTCCGCTCGCGACGAAGGCTCGACGTATTCCGACTCCGATCCCGACATTTTTCGCCTCCCCGATCCGCTATCCGAAAAGGGGTCAAACCCTTGGTGGATTTCCCGCGACCCTTGGTAGTTTCCCGGCTGACATCGTGTTGAACGGTTTTTTCGCGTCCTTTGGTGACTACCGGCTCGCTCCAGGAGAGGGTCCGCCCCCTTTTCGGACCCTTGCCTTCGCCTGATCGTTTCCGGCACGACCGAGCACCCTCTCGCTCCGCCACCGACCGACGACCTCGGTCAATTCCCGCGCGAGCCCGCCGCCAGACGACGAACGCGAAAACGACGCGTTTGAATCCGCCCCCGACGCCGAGCCATGCGTCTCCGCAGCACGCCACCACCATCCCCGCAGTGCACCCCCGTCCCGCTGCCCGATCTCGTCCGACTGACCGCTCCCACCTAGTTGTCCCCGCCCCGCCGTGGGAAACCGCCCGCCGATCGAACCGCCGACGGTCACGCAAAGGCACGCGGCCAACGTCCAAGCGGCCAAGCGACAACCCTCGCGGCGTCCATCCGACTGCCGCCGCGCCAGCTCTAACACCCGCGGCCGTAAATCTTCCGTCGGTTGGACGTAATCCCCCGAAGCGGCGATCAACCGCTCCAGCCGTTCCCGAGCGGTTCGACCTGGATCGCTCATCGTGCCCCCCTTCCGACTCCGCTTCGACCTTCCGTCCCGCGGCCCGACGGCTCCGACGCATCCGTCGGCCCCGCGAAGCCCTCCAACGCATGTGACAATTTCTCCATCGCGTACCGATAACGACTCGCCGCCGTCGACGACGGGACTCCCAGTACGTCGCCGATCTCCGCGAAAGTCATCGACTCCCATATCTTCAGCACGACGACCTCCCCCTGTTCGACCGGCAACGAGCGGATGCCCCGCCACACCGCCCGGTACGTCTCCGCCCATTCCGCCTCGTCGACCGAGACGCGGGTGACGAGATCCGACAGGTCCGCCGAAGACGTCCGCCCTCGGCGTCGCAAAATCAGCAACGACTCGTTCCGGACCATGCGGACCAAGTAGGGCCACGGGTGCTCCGACCGGGCGAGCAGCCGTGGTCGGTCTGCGACCCGAACCAACGCCGCCTGAACGGCATCTTCCGCGTCGTGTTGATGACGCGTGAGCGAGAGCGAATAGCGAACCAACCGTTGCGACGTCAGGTCATACAGTCCGGCAAGCGCGGCCGGGCCGCTTTCACAGATCCGAACCGCGGATTCGCGGACCCGATCCGACAAGCTCGGCGACGAAGTGGGACGAGAAAAGGAAGGACGAGTGCTCATGACAGCACATGGGATGCGCCACCGACCGCGATTTGTCTAACCGCGGCCGAAAATGATCAAATTTTTTTGGGGCCAGCACCCTCGTGGCGTCCGCGAAACCGAACCCGCCGCGTCACGCCGGGAGCGGCTCGAGCTCCGGACCGTGATCCGCCTCCACCATCGACTCGGCGACCCCCGGCCGTTCCCGAAACGTGAAGAAGAACAGCACCGAAACGATCAACGCCAAGCCCGCCGGCATCAGCCAAAACAGCGCCGCGTCCGACGCCCAACCCGCCTGGGTCGTCGGGTCGAGCTCGATGCGGTCCCCCCAATAACCCTGCACCAAGTTCCCGACCAACATCCCGGCCCCATAGGTCAACAACCCGACGAACGCCTGCGCGCTGGTCCGAATCCCTGGCGGGGCGACACGGTCGGTGTACAGCTGACCGGTGACGAAGAAAAAGTCGTAGCAGATCCCGTGCAGCACGATCCCGATGATCAACACGGCGCCGCTGGAAGGCACCAACCCGAACAACGCGTATCGGAGTGCCCACGCCAGCATCCCGACCAACAGCATCCACTTGACCCCGAGCCGCAACAGGAAGAACGGCACCAGTGCCATGAACACGATCTCGCTGACCTGGCCGAGCGCCATCACCCCCGCCGCACGATCCTCGAAGGCCATCTTGGCGACAAATTCGTACGTCCGGGCGTAGTAGAACGCGAGCGGGATACAGATCAGAAACGAACAGATCGCGAACACCAAATAATTCGGATTTTTGAACAGCGTCAACGCGTCGAGCCCCAACACCCGAATCAGACTGATCGGCTCGTCACGCCCCTGAGGCGGAGACGCCGGCAACGTGAAGCTATACAGCCCACACAACACGCTCACCACCGCCGACAACTGCAGCGGAAACGCCGTGCTCCCGGCGTTGTCGATCCCCGGCAATATCGGCAACGGAAAAATCCCGAACATCGATTGCGACACCACCAACCCGGAAAAGATCCAGCCGATCGTCCCCCACAAGCGGATCTTCGGGAAGTCACGCTCGATCGATTCGACGTTCTGGAACGTGATCGCGTTGACCAACGCCAACGTCGGCATGTAACAGAGGAAAAACCCGAGCATCACCCAGAAAAACTCGCCGGGCGACTCGGTGATCGTGCTGCACCACCACAGCATTCCGCCCCCGAGCAGATGCAACACGCCGTTGACATGCTCCTTGTTGAACAACCGGTCGGCGACAAAGCCGACGATCAGCGGGGCGAACAGGGCGGCAAACGTCTGTGTCGCGTAGGTGTTCCCGATGATCGTGTTCAGCTTCTCGGAGTCGCTGAAGATCACCCCGAGGTAGTTCCCCAACGGGACGAAAAACGCCCCCCAAATGAAGAACTGGAGGAACATCATCAAGTACAGGCGGGGGGCGATCGGCATGGGATTCGTTCCGTAGCACAGGTGTCCAAGACTCGCTCGTTCGGCCTCGCTCACTCGCACCGTGAACGGCCCGACGTCGGGTCGCCAGCGGACCGCCGTCAGGGCCCGACGCGGGATGCGAGCACCGAAGCCGAAAGTCTACCGCAAATCGTCGAGCACCTGGGAAGCCGGCACCGGCGTGATCTCCTCCAGCGAACTGTCGTCGCGGGCGAAAAACATCAGGTGTTGCCACGGCAAGCGGTTGTACTCGCGGACCAGCTTGAACCCGTTCCGCTCGTACTCCTTCAGGATCTGCACCTTCGACATCTTGTGCAGCGGCTTGATCGGCACCGTGTCGTCCTCCGCCCGGTACTCGAGCAACGCGATGACCCCGTCGTCACGGAGCGATTGACGGATCCCCCCCAACATCGACTCGGGGTGAGAGAACTCGTGGTACACGTCGACCAACAACACCAGGTCGACTTCACCCGCCGGCAAGTTCGGGTCGTCGACCTTCCCAAACACCGGTTCGATGTTGTCCAGCTTCGCCTTCGCCGATCGCGCCCGAAGCTTCTGTAACATCTCACGCTGGATGTCGACCGCCAACACCCGCCCCTCCTCCCCGACGGCGCGGGCCAGGGGCAAGGTCCAAAATCCGTTGCCACACCCGAGATCACAGACGGTCATCCCGGCCCGGATCTCGAGCTGCTTGAACGCTTCCCGGACGCTCTCCTCCTCCTCCCGCTCGGGACGGATCAGCCACGGGGCGCCGCGGTGCGACATCGGCCGGGCCACGACCCGGCCCAGATACGAACGGCGGGCCTCCTCGGCCGACACGACCGATCCCGACCCGAACGTTGTCGACACGGTGACGGCCAAGATAGCCAGCAAGAACATCGCCACCGGACGCGAAACGGTCTCGCGAAAATGGGTGAGCGGCACGGCGCTGGCCGCCGGCTCACTCGTCGTCTTGGGTGACCAGCTCGAACGTCGGCTCGAACGCTTCGTCGAAGTCGTACACGTCATCAAAGTCTTCCCGGCGGTCGGTGTCGCTCTTCCGCATCTGCTCGATGCGAATCAGATTGTACACCAGCTCGCCGAAGTCGCTGGTCGATCGCAACCCCCAGCTCTCCAGGACGACCTTCGCCAGATACCCGTACTGCTCGGTCGCGTACAGCCGACACGCCTCGCAAAGCTGCTGGCCCGTCAAGTGCCGCGACACGCCCGCCTCGGACGGGGCGTCCGCCCCACCGATCTCCTCCAGGTGCTCGTGGGCATACTGGAGCGATTCGCGGATGAACTGGTACGCCTCGATCTTGAACCGCTTGTCATCGCGGAGCAGTTGCCGCATCGCTTGCAAAGGGGAGGTCATTCCGGTGGTTTCCTTCGCCCGTTCTTGCGGGGAGGTCGTTCGTCGTCGCCACGTCGCGTTATCGTCAAAACGTCGTTCCCGGCGATCAGTACCCGCCGACGGTCCTCGGTTTCGACGACTAACTGACCCGCCAGGATGTCTTGGGATAACACCCGGGCGGTTCCGTCACGGGTCACGATCTGGCTGCCGACCGGGGCGAGCTCGGCCGCCGACTCTTGATAATGATCGAACTCGTAGCGTAAGCAGCATTTTAATCGGCCACAACGCCCAGAAATCTTCGTCGGGTCGAGCGTCGCCTTTTGCAGCTTCGCCATCTTCATCGACACCGGCGGCATCTTCGTCAGGTGGTTCGCGCAGCACAGCGGACGGCCACAGTCGCCGAAGTCCCCCAACAACTTCGCCTCGTCGCGGACCCCGATCTGTCGCATCTCGATTCGCGTTTGGAACTCACGAGCCAAATCCCGCACGAGCTGACGGAAATCGACTCGGCGGTCGGCGAGGTAATAGACGACGATCCGCTCGCCCCCCAAGATCCGTTCGACGTCAACGAGTTCCATTTCGAGCCGCAACGCGTCGACGTGCGTTTGGCACCGCCGCAGATCGTCTGCCGAACTCGACTCGTGCCGCCGCGCCGCCTCACGGTCGTCCTCGCCGACCCGCCGTAAGATCTGGCCCTGCGTCGTCTCCTCCAAGTACCCGACCGCCGCCGGCGTCGCCTCGCACAACACCGTCCCCGTTTCGGTCCCGCGGTCGGTCCGCACGACGACCTCGTCGCCGTAGCGGAACGGTGCCGGCGCTTCCATCACGCCGAGAATTCGCATCGACCCATATCGGACGACATAACTGGCCCCGACCTCGACGTCCGACGCGTCACTGGTCATCGTCATCCGATGCCTCGCCGGATAGCCAGGTCCAAGACCGGCCGGCCGAAGCGATCCCGTCCTTGCGGGTTCCCACGAGTAGCTGTCCGCTGCCGTGCCACGCGAGCGACCAGGCGCCGCTTTCGGCTTCCAGCGGGTTCGACCCGTCATCGGCGCCGGGGAACCGGATCCGTCCGCCGATCTCGGCCACGGCGACCTCGCCCGACGGGCTGACGGCGATCTGGGTGATCCAATCGCCCCCCTTCATCATCGACTTCGGTTCGGCCTCCGGTTTCGCCTCGCACCGATAGAGTTGCCGGTCGGCGCTGCCGACGAGCAACGACTTGCCGTCATCAACGAAGGCGACGCACCAAGCCGTCTCCTCCCCGACGTTGATCTGACCGGCCGCCTTCAATCCGGGCCATTCCAGCAGATGCACATGCCCGCCGCCGTCCGAAGCGGCGACCCGCTTGCCGTCAGGCGAAACGGCCAACCCGGTCACGGCGTGCTCGTCCAGCTCCGCCGACGCGGTGACCTTCGACTCGGACAAACTCCACACCATCACCTTGCCCGCTTCGTTCCCCGCGATCAGCGATTCCCCGTCGGGCGAAACGGCCAAAGTTTGACACCATCGTTCGAACGCCCCTTCGTGCGTCGTCGCCTTCTCCGTTTCGACGTCATAAACGACAAGGTTCCCCTTGTAATCGACGCTCGCGACCTGCTTCCCCTCGCCGACCACGACGACCTGCCAAACCGCCGCCGGGTGCTGATACAGCGGAGTCAGCTCGGACGGGTTCGTGACGTCGAACGACACCACGGACGCCTCGCGGAGGAGCAACCCGTCCGCCGTCGCGGCGACAAACCGACCGCTCCGGCCCAGCGACGCGATCGACGTCACCCACGTCGTCCGGTTCCCCTCGGCGCCGTCCTCCGCGTCGTCCTGGGCCCACGCCGGGCGTGCCCCAACCATCGCGGAAAAGGTCAACACCACGAAAACCGATCCGAGCAAACTTGCAAACCGCATCACCATTTCCGCCGATTCGTTCGTGTCAATTGGATCGAGGCCGCCGACCGCCGGCACGCTCTTCCACCCCGAGGCTCCTAGTCTATCGGATCGCCGATGCCCGTTCACTTGCCGGCCCGTTCACTTGCCGGCCCGTTCACTTGCCGGCCCGTTCATTCGCGGCAATGGGCGAGCGCCAACAACGCGTAAGCGGTCACCAACTGGCGATCCCCCTCCATCCAACGTTCACTTCCGAGGTTCACCCACGAGCCGTCGTCCTGTTGCGTTTCGGCCAACTTCTTGACCAAGTCTTCCCGCCACGGATGCGCCGTGCCCGTCGCGTCGTCGATGACGTCCACGTCGGCGACGTCGAGCGCCTTGGCGAACGTGTGGAAGTAATAGTAAAGCCCCTGCTTTCCCATCCCGGGGTTGTCTTCCAGCGTGTAGTGGTTGCGGATGAATCCCATCGCGGCCGTGACCCGTGGGTCGTCAGGCTCCAACCCCGCATAGATCATGCTCTTGAGTCCCGCGTAGGTCATCGACGCGTAGCTCCGCAGCCCCCCGTTGGCCGTCTCGCCCGCCTTGCTCTGGCCCCCCGCGGCAGGCGTGTAATAGAAGCCCCCGTCGCCGATTTTGTCCGCGTGCTCGGTGTCGTTCCCGTGCTCCGCCAAGTTCTGAGACCGGAGAACGAACTTCAACGCTTTCTGGATCGATTCGTCGTCCGCGTCGTTTCCCAATCCCCGTAACGCCTCGATCAGGAACGCCGTGTTCGACAAGTCCGGCCGCGATCCCGAACTGCCGTAACCGGCACCGCCGTATCGGACGTCGTCCGGGCCGACCCCTTCGCTCTCGTCCCACTGAATGCCTTTTAAAAACGCCTCGGCACGCCCCAGGATGCTGTCGTAGCGGTCCCCTTCGTTGGCGGCTAACAGCCCGAGCGCCGCGATCGACGTCTCGTAGTTCCGGTGCCGCGAACCGGACCGATAGATCCCCCCGTCGGACCGAACGTGCGATTCGATGTACTCGAGGGCTTTCCGGACCGACGGGTCGTCGACCGCCTGCGGCCGGTGCTCCAAAATCGCGCGGACGCAAAGCGCCGTCACCGCGACCCCCGTCTCGCCGCTGAACGAACCGTCCGCCGCCTGACCACGGCTCTTCAAAAACTCGATCCCGCGGTCGGCCAACCGGTCTACCTGTTCCTCCAGTGGCTCCGCGGCCCGCGACGGCGCCGGAAGCAACATCAACGCCCCAACAATCATGGGGATCAAAGAGGTAATGAGGGAATGAGGCGTCATATCGGGATCTCCGAGTCAGATCGGGTAAATGCACAAAGCTGGCACAGACCGCCAAGCAACCCTCCCATTCTACGCCCGACCCCAACCGGGGTGCAGCGGGGCGAGCCGGAATGACGACGAATCATCCATGAACCCTGCGACCCCGCTCCGCGCCGCCGAAGCCTCGCCTCCCCAAGACCGGGATGCTCAAGACCGGGATGCCCAAGACCGGACCGCCGGCGACGTCTCCTCCCCGGTGGGAGACGCGTCGGTGGAAGACGCGTGGTTGGGAGACGCGTCGTTGAACCGCACGCCGCCGGAGCTTGGGTCGTATCGCCGGTTCGACGGCCGACACGACACGAACCGGGCCGCCCCCGGGAAACCGTCCGCGTCCCCAAGGGAGTCGCACGAGGCTGCGGCCACGTCGCCGACGCCCAGCCCCGATGGCGACGATCCGGCGTTCACCCTCCGCTCGCTCCTCCGTCTCCACGCCGCCGACCTGATCGTGACGCTCCGGCAATGGGGCGAGCGACTCGACAACCGCGAAGCGACCCTCGATCTCCGCGCCGCCCACCTCAACCTGCTCTGGCGCCACGGCCGCGCGAGTCCGCGACCGAACGAAGAAGCCTCCGACGATCCCCGGGCCCCAGCGGCCCAGACGCGGCCGACGCCTGCCAACGGCCCGACAGCGGAAACGAAAACTTCGGACGCCCCGATCGACTCAGCGATCTCGCGAGGATGGGGCGACGAACTCGCCGCGCAGCGTCAGGCGATCGATCGTCTCCGACATGACGCCGATCGGTTCGCCAACCGGCTCGAATCGAGCCTCCCGTAGGCAATCGAGTCTCCGGTGGGCAACGGTCGGCAGAGATCGGACGTCCTTTCCCGTCCCCCTCGCGCATCTCTCTCGCGGAACGGCACAAGCCGTCGGGTCTTCGCGTGTCGGGTCTTCGCGTGAAGACGCTCATCGATGCGGCGGCCGGGGCTGAATCGATCCCCGATTCGGAAGGGACCACGACCGGTCTGGTTGCCACCGAGCCGGAAGGACGCGCACAATACAGCCTCCCCGATCCACTTGAAACGCTTCCCGCTCCCCCGGAGGTCTCGATGGCCCGCCCCGTCACCCTGTTCACCGGCCAGTGGGCCGACGTCCCGTTCGAGGAAATGACCCGGATGACGGCCGATTTCGGCTACGACGGGATCGAGCTCGCGTGCTGGGGCGACCACTTCGAGGTCGACCGGGCGATCGCCGAAGACGACTATTGCGACAACCACCGCAAACGGCTCGACGGGGCGGGACTGCAATGCCATGCGATTAGCGCCCACTTGGTCGGCCAAGCCGTGCTCGACGTCATCGACCAACGCCACCAGGCGATCTTGCCCGACTACGTTTGGGGCGACGGCGACCCGGCCGGCGTCAACGAACGGGCCGCCGAAGAGCTGAAGCAAACCGCCCGGGCGGCACAGAAGTTCGGCGTCGACGTCGTCAACGGGTTCACCGGAAGCAGCATCTGGCATCTGCTCTATTCGTTCCCCCCGGTCCCGCCGAGCATGATCGATGCCGGCTTCGAACTGCTCGCCGAGCGATTCAACCCGATCCTCGACGTGTTCGGCGAGTGCGGCGTCCGCTACGCGTTGGAAGTCCACCCGACCGAGATCGCGTTCGACATCTACACCGCCCAGCGCGCCCTCGAGGCCCTCGATCGACGCCCCGAATTCGGGTTCAACTTCGACCCCAGCCACCTGATTTGGCAAGGCGTCGATCCGGTCCAGTTCATCCGTGCCTTCCCCGATCGCATCTACCACGTTCACATCAAGGACGCGTTGGTGACCCTCGACGGCCGCAGCGGGATCCTCGCCAGCCACCTCAACTTCGGCGACGCACGCCGCGGGTGGGACTTCCGCAGCCCGGGACGGGGCGGGGTGAACTTTGAGGAGATCATCCGGGCGCTCAACGACATCGGCTACGACGGGCCGCTATCGATCGAGTGGGAAGACAGCGGCATGGAGCGAACATTTGGCGCCCGTGAAGCGTGCCAGTTCACCAAGAAGCTCGATTTCTCTCCCAGCACGGTGGCGTTCGATGCCGCGTTCGACGAATCGAACTGAGTACGAGTGACATGATCCGGATCACGGTCAACGGCAAACCGATCGAACTCGACGCCCCGATGACGGTCGAGCGTCTACTCGATTCGGTCGAGGTCCCGCCGAACTATTTGGCCGTCGAGGTCAACGCCCACGTCGTCCCGCGGGAACGCTACACCGACGTCACCGTCGGGGATGGCGACGAGATCGAACTCGTGACGCTCGTCGGGGGCGGTTGATGACGCCCATCCGAAACGACGCCTCCACTCGAAATGACATCACCCCCGGGATCGATTTCCCCGCTGACTCCGAAGGCTGGTCCGTCGCCGGGCGGACCCTCCGTAGCCGGCTGATCGTCGGCACCGGCCGCTACGACACGCTCGAACAGATGCGGGATTCGCTCGACGCGTCGGGGGCGGACTGCGTCACCGTCGCCGTCCGCCGCGAACGGCTCTACGACCGCCAAGGCCAAAACATCCTCGACTTCCTTGACCTCGATCGGTACATCCTGCTCCCCAACACCGCCGGCTGCTACACCGCCGCCGACGCGACCCGGGCCGCCCGGCTCGGCCGCGAAATCTTGCGGTCGCTCGGGAACCCCGGGGCCGACTGGGTCAAGCTCGAAGTGCTCGGCGACAGCCGCACCCTGCTCCCCGACCCCGCCGAAACGGTCCGCGCCTGCCGCGAACTGGTCGACGACGGTTTTTCGGTCCTCTGCTACACCAGCGATTGCCCCGTCACCGCGGCCCGGCTCAAAGAAGTCGGCGCCGCCAGCGTGATGCCGGCCGGCAGCCCGATCGGTTCCGGGCAAGGCCTGCTCAACCGCAACAACCTGCGGATCATCCTGGAGTACCTCAAGTCGGACGACCCCGATTACCCGGTGATCGTCGACGCCGGCGTGGGGACCGCCAGCGACGTCAGCGAGGCGTTCGAACTGGGGGCCGACGGGGTGCTGCTCAACACCGCGATCGCCCACGCCCGCGACCCCGTGCGGATGGCCCGAGCGATGCGGCACGCGGCCCTCGCCGGCCGCGACGCGTTGCTCGCCGGACGCATCCCGAAACGCCTCTACGGTACCGCCAGCAGCCCCGAGGAAGGCGTCATCAGCTCCCGCCCCTACGGTTCCGCCGCGGACGGTTGACGGCCCACGGAAATCGCGGGAAAAAGACCACACGGCGCGCGCCGTTCCGCCAGATTGCGCGAGGTGTTTCCACAAGTTAGCGGCAGCACGCGAGCCCTCCGGTGGGTCCCGCGGCACATGAGACCGGACGGCTCGCGCCGTTCCGCTAACGAGTGGCTGCTTCCCATACAGGGCGGACACGCCCCGCCTCGTCGCCGTACGTCTGCGAGACGACGATTCCGCTCGCCTGGGACGTGTAGAAAATTCGCCCGTTGGAGACGACCGCCCCGAGGCACTCACGCGAGTCGATCGCGGGGCCGGTCGAGACGAGTTCTCCGTCGGCCGACAGATCGATCATGTCCATGTTCGCCCCCAACACGTACGGCTCCGAAAGCGTGAACCGACAACACGCATAGTTGTGCCCGATGCTCTGCATGACCTTTCCGGTCTCCCGATCGAACACGTTCCCCTTCCCCCGCAACGCGTTCGAAAATACGAACCGCTCGCCGACGGTGACGACGTTCAACGCCGAGGTGACCGGATCCGATTTCCAGATCAACGATCCGTCGTCGGCGTCGAGGCACCACACATATCGGTCGTCGGTCCCTTCGGTCGCACGATTGAACCCGCCGATGAAAAGCCGCCCGTCGCGGGCGCTCAGCGTGCACTTGGACGTCACGTAATAATCGGTCGTGAGCCACTTCATCTCGCCGGTCTGCGGGTCGAGACACGCGGTCAGCCCGTTGTGGTCCGCCGGTAAACCGCGCCGCCGACGTTGGCTCACCGAATACCCGAAGAACGTCGAGTAATAAAGCTTGCCGTCGAGGATACAAATGCCGCAGTCGTTTCCGCCCCGGCCGTACTCCGAAAAGTCCTTCTCCCATACGACCTCGCCCGTGTTCATGTCCCACGCCCAAACGCGCGGACGATGGTCACGGGGGTAGTACGGGTTGTCATTCGAGTAAATCCAACTCATCACCTCCCGTCCGTCGTCCGCCGGGACCGGATCCCCTTTGAACGTGAACGGCTTCTCGGTCCCTTGGGCGGCGTACTCCCCCGAGCCCGACGCGTAGATCGCGACGTCGCCGTGAACCACCGGCGGGAACTGGCGACTCCAACTCGGCGACCCCGTAAACGGCGCCTCCCACAGCAAATCCCCCGTGGCCGCGTCGAGACAACGAACCAGCGAGCGTTTGATCCCCGCTTGCGGCACGAGCAGCTTGCCGTCGATGTACAGCGGCGAGGTGAACGAAAGATAGACGTCGGGGAAATGTCGCCGCCACAATAACCGCCCCGTGTCCTGCTCGGTGGCGATGATCTGCCCCTCGGCCGTGTGCGTATACAGCCGACCGCCGCCACACACCGGCAAGTGCTTGACCGTCCCTTCCAACCGCCGGGCCCAACGCATCCGCAGCGGCGGGCTGAGCCCCTGGTCGTTCGCGTTGGTCCCGCCAAAGTCGCCGTAATTCGTGTACCAGTCGTACTCGGATGATGCACGCGGGCCGGTTAGCGGGCTGCGGATCTTCGTCAACTCGAGCGTCTCGGTCGGCATCGCCGCGTCGCCCCCCTCGCCGAACACGTACAAGTAACCGTCCTCCCCGGCCACGTAAATCCGACCGGCGTTAACCGCGATCGGTGCCGTGATCGGGACGCCGAACCCGGTCGCCAACTCGACCGTTTCCCCGCCCGAGTCTCCGTTGCCGCCGGACCCCTCCGCCTCGATCGGGACGACTCGCACCCTCCCGTCGAGCCCGGCATACACGACGTGCCGCTCGGTCACGACCGGAGGACAGACCGAAGCCGCTTCGCACAGCACGTCCGGTTTCTCGTCACCGGGATCGTGTCGACAAAGGCCCAGCCCCGCCTCGGGACGCACGCGATACACGTGACCGTCGCGGATGCTGACCGACGCGAAGCTGAGTAACCCCGGCAAATGGATCGCGGTTTCGGTACCGCGGACGTAATCGGCACGCACCTCCGAGCCGTCACGCTGTAACACCTCGACTCGGCCCGCGTTGTCCCGTCGATGCCACTGGATATAAACGTTTCCCTCGGCGTCGGCGCTCTGGCCAAACGTCGCCGGGTACTCGCTCCCCGCATAGGCCGGGATCGAGGCGACGGCCCGCAACTCGGGCGACTCCCCACCGTCCTCCAAATACACCGTCCGCCCGCCCGCCGGCATGACGACCGTCTTGTCGATCAGACAAATGTCACGCGAACAGACGAAATGATCCCGCCACGTGACCCGGTCGCCGCGAGCCTTGAGCCAATCTTGCCCGTTCCAGCGGTCGCCCTCGAAATCGACCACCTCACGAACGAAATCCCAAGTCCACGCCACCTCGCCGTCGGGCTCGACCGCGTATACCCGTGCCCCGAGCGTCGCGAAGTAAACCCTTGACTCACCCACGGCCGGAGCGGACATCACCGGCTCGCCACATTCGATCTGCCGGACGACTTCCCCGGTCCGCCGATCGAAGACGAAGTACGACCCCGCGGTCGTGCCGACGTGAAGGTAGTCCCCGACCACCGCCGGGGAGGCGACGTTGTTGCAATTTCCTGCCCCGCCCGGCGTCTCATGCCGCCACCGGGTCTCGAAGGTTTCCGTATCGATCGCATGCACCACCCCCGCCCCGTCGACCACATAGGCGGTGGGGCCGACGACCACGGGAGCCGCGAACACGGCATCGCTGAGCGGTACCGCGGCGACCAACCCGAGGTCGTCGGGCAACGTGACCGACGGGTGGTCGCCCGATCGGAGCGGCCCACCTTGTAGCTGCGGCCAATCAGCCGCGACGTCATTCGCCGCCCCGCCAACCAGACCGGCGACGGCCGCGACCCATCCCAGCGTCACCCGCGCCAAGGTCATCCTGTCGGTCCCGCGCGACGTCGCCCGACGAGCCGAACCACTCGACCTCGCGGAAGTAACGTGTTGGTCAGCCGCCGTCATCGTTGATCACCGTTCGCGATTCGGTTAAGGGTCGCCGGTTATGGGTCGCCGGTTATGGGTCGGTCGAGACGAAGTGCCGAACACCTGACGCCTCGCCAGCTCATCGACCCCCTATTGTATGGCTGGGCGGTTCCAGGCGGGGAGACGCGGGGCCGCTTTCCGCCGAAATGTTCCCCCCTCACGGGCCCGTTGCTCGGTCGGGTGTGGATCGATCTTGAGTCGAACTCGGAAAATTTCGTAGTTTCCCACGACCGCAACGGTTCCCCGGCCAATGTCGTCGGAAACCGTCCATCGAATCGAGACCCGCGATCGGAACAAAGGAGTGTCCGTGATGCCCCAATCAACTCCCTGCCAGCGACCCCGCACGGCGTCGCCCCGCCGCCCCGGCACGCTTCGTCTATTCGTCCCGATCGCCGCGTTGGCGGTGATGACGTTCGTCGCGCCACAAGCGCGGGCGGACGAGGAATCGGGGAAGGGGATCGTCGCGGTCGTCAACGCCGAACCGATCACCTACAAGACACTCGCCGACGAGTCCCTCCGCCGTTACGGTGAAGACCAACTCGAAAGCATGATCAACCGTCACCTGATCCTGCAAGCTTGTCAGGAACGCGGCATCGAAGTGACCGAGACCGACGTCCGCGAAGAGATTCAGCGGTTGGCGACGAAGTTTCGCTTGTCGGTCGAAAACTACTTGTCTCTGTTGGAAGAGGAACGCCAGATCTCGCCGAACCGCTACGGCCGCGAGATCATCTGGCCGATGCTCGCCCTTCGCCGCCTCGTCGCCGACAAGATCGAGGTCACCGACGAAGAGTTCAATCAGGCGTTCGCGGCACAGTACGGCGAAGCGATCAAGTGCCGGATGATCATGGTTGAAAGCCGTGACGAGGCGGAATCGCTGCGGACCCAAGCGGCCGAAGACCCCGACTCGTTCGGTGGTCTCGCGAAGAAACACAGCGTCGACGAAACGAGCGCCAGCATGGGCGGTCTGATCCCGCCGATCCGGCACCACACCGGCGACGAGCGTCTCGAAGACGCGGCGTTCGCACTCGAAGACGGCGAGGTCTCCCCCGCGTTGCAACTCGGCGACCAATGGATCGTGTTGCAAGCCGTTCGACGGCTCCCCGCCTCGCGGCCCGACCCCAAGGCGATGCCGACCATCCGGTCCCAGATCAACGATCGGATCCGCGATCAGAAAATGAAGGGGGCCGCGACCGAACTCTTCTCACAGCTCCAAGCGGAAGCCGACGTCGTGATCGTGCTGGGCGACGCCGATAAGGCGAAACAACACCCGGGGATCGCGGCGATCGTCAACGGCCAACAGGTCCCCCTCGCCGCCGTCGCGAAGGAATGTGTCAAACATCACGGCGGCGAAGTCCTCGAAGGCGAAATCAACCGGAAACTGCTGTCGCAAGCGCTGCGGAAGGCGAAAATCCGGGTCCGTGACGCCGACATCGAAGCGGAAGTCAAAGCGGCAGCGATCCGCTACGGCTACGTCCGCCCGGACGGGTCCGCGGACGTCGACGGATGGATCGAATCGGTGACCCAAGACGGAGAGACGACGCGGGAACTGTACATCGCCGACGCGGTGTGGCCCAGCGTCGCGCTCAGCCGACTTGTCGAAAACGCGGTCGAGGTCACCGAAGAGGACATCCGACGCGGATACGAATCCGCCTTCGGACCGCGGGCCGAAGTGCTGGCGATCGTCTTGTCCGACCAACGCAGCGCCCAGAAAATCTGGGAGATGGCCCGCGGCAACCCGACCGATCAGTTCTTCGGACAACTCGCCGCCCAGTACAGCGTCGAACCGGTCTCCTCGAGCAACTTCGGGAAGGTGCCGCCGCTCCGGAAGCATGGCGGACAACCGGCGATCGAGCGGGAAGCGTTCAAGCTCAAGCCGGGCGAACTCAGCGGGATCATCGCGACCGGCGATAAATACGTGATCCTCCGCTGCCAAGGTTTCACCGAGCCGGTCGTCCGTGACATCGAAGCGGTTCGCGACGAACTCGTCGAGGACCTCAACGAATCGAAGCGGACGGTCGCGATGGCCAACCACTTCGACCGGCTCCGCGAAGCGGCCGAGATCGAGAACTTCTACGAGGTCCAGAAGCGGTCGCCCCGGGTCGCCCAAAAGCCCGAGTGAACTGGGAACCGAGTGAGCTGGGAACCGAGTGAACTGGGAACCGAGTGAACTGGGAACCGAGTGACCGACCGCGAGTCGTCACCGCGAGAAAACGTGCCCGCGGAGATACATTGCCGCGACAAACCGGTGATTAACGATCGAGGGCCGTCGCGAGTGCGGCGGCGGCCCGCGGGACCCCAGCGGGTAATGCGTCGAAAACCGGGCCGAGCGAACGCATCGTCGCGTCAAAACGTTCGCGGTACTCCTCCCGCCCGGTGAGCTCGGCAAGCTCCAGCAAGTTCTCCGCCGTCACGCTGGCGGCCGACGGGATCTCCGCGTCGATCGGGTCCTTGACGCGGACGATCAACGTCGGATGGTCGCCCGACGTGTAGAAAAACCCTCCTCCTTGCTCGTCCCAGTAACGTTCGATCTGGTCGTCGACCAGTTCGCGGGCACGGTCCATCCACTTCGTGTCACCCGTCGCCCGGTGGATCGCCAGCAACCCGGACGCGAGAAACGCGTAGTCGTCGGCGTAGCCGTTCAGCTTCGCTTCGCCCCCCGCGTAACTCCGCAGCAATCGCCCCCCGTCGTTCCCGTCGCCCGCTTGCCGTCCGTCGCCCCGCGAATTCTCCAGCAAGAACGTGGCGGCTTGCTCGGCGGCGCGGACGAACTCGGGCCGCTCGAGGATCCGTCCCGTGTCAGCCAAGCCGGCGATCATCAATCCGTTCCACGCGGTCAAGATCTTCACGTCGGTCGGCGGCTGAGTGCGCGAACGACGGACTTCGAACATCGCCTCACGTGTCGCCGACAATCGCTCGTCGAGAACGCGGTACGTCATCTCCCGTCGCTTCGCCGCCGCCGTCAACGAGACCCCGGGGGCGGGGACGTGGTACTCACCTTCAAAGTTCGCGGGTCCGTCGAGCCGGAATACGTCCGCGGCCAAGTCGAAGCCGGAGATCTCGTCCCCCTTCAACGACTCGATCTCTTCTTCGGTCCAGCGGTATGACTTCCCTTCTTCCCCCTCGGTGTCGGCGTCGAGCGACGCATAAAACGCGCCCCCGTCGGCACGCAACTCCCGAAGCACGAACTCGCAAGTCCGGATCGCGACGTCGCGGTACTCCTCGCGGCCGGTCGCCACCGACGCCGCGGCGTAGATCGGGGCGAGCTGGGCGTTGTCATACAGCATCTTTTCGAAGTGCGGGATCTGCCAGCGACGATCGACGCTGTAACGATGAAACCCGCCCCCGACGTGGTCCCACATCGCACCGCTTAGCATCCCGTCCAGGCTACGAACCAACATCGCTTCGGCGCGTTCGCGGTCCCCGGCCGACACCGAATCGCGGGCCATCCGGTCCAGCAGGAACAGCAGGTTCGACGGCTCCGGGAACTTCGGCCGGTTCGGGTTGGCCTCCGAGTACCCGAACCCGCCGTACTCGGGGTCGTGTTGCCCGGCGAGCGCTTCGGCGACGCGCCCGAGATCGGCGGCGCCCGGCATCGTCGCCGGCTCGTCCTCGTCGATCGCCCCGGCGCTCCCCCCGTCGCCCTGGTTCTGACGGATCGCCTCGGTCACCGCCGTCGCCTGTTGTTGGACCAAATCGGGTTGCTCCCGCCACAACTCGTCGATCCGACGGACGATCGTCAAGAACCCCGTCGCGTTGCCTCGGTCGCCGTCGCGGGCGGGGAAATACGTGCCGCCCCAAAACGGTTTCGCGTCGGGAGTCATGAACACCGACATCGGCCACCCGCCTTGTCCCGAAATCAGCTGCACCGCCGTCATGTAGATCTGGTCGACGTCGGGACGCTCTTCTCGATCAACCTTGATGCAAACGAACCGCTCGTTCATCTCCGCCGCGATCTCGTCGTCGGTGAACGTTTCCCGTTCCATCACGTGACACCAATGACAGGCCGCATACCCGACCGAGAGGAACACCGGCTTGTTCTCGCGACGCGCCCGCTCGAACGCCTCGTCCCCCCACGGGTACCAATCGACCGGGTTGTGCGCGTGCTGCAACAGGTACGGACTCGACTCCTTCACCAGCCGGTTCGTGTCCCGATCCTTTGCCGACCCCTCATCGCCCGGGTCCTCCGCCGTCGCAAATCCGGACGCCACGACCAACGCGACGAGGGTCACGCCCCGTACCCCGCAGAGCGTCGAGCAGAAAACGGAGTCAATCAACGGTCGAAATCGCATCGGACGTCTCGCACAGGCGGGAGGGGAGTCAATGACCCGCTATTCTAGCGAGCCAGCCGCTACGCCGGTTTGCTCGTCCGCTCGCGTCAGGCGGAGACCATCTCCTCGGTTTCGTCTCTTTCGGGAACCGCTCCGATCACCTCGGCGAGTTCCAGCAACAGGCGTTGGAGCACACTCATCTGGGCCCGGCGTTCCAACACCTGGCGGGCCAACCGTGGCTTGTCTGTGATCAATCCGTCCACGCCCCGACTGATCATACGCGACATGGAGGAAGCATCGTTCACGGTCCAAACGTAGATCTCTTTCTGGGCACGGTGCACCGAGCGGACGAAAGCGGGGGTGGCAAAACTCGCATTGACGGCAACAAAGTCAGCCTTGATTTTGTTCAAATTGCCTGCGGCAACGGACATCAGCAGGCCGACGTGCCAATCAGGTCGAAGAGCCTTCATTTTCCGGACCCCCTCCATCTTCAGCGACATCAGAATGACTTCTGATGCCATGCCCCGTGATTCCACGATATCGACGACGCGCTCTTCGAGTTGCTGATCGTGCCCGTAATACTTGAGCTCAATGTTCACCCCGATCTTTCCGTTGCATTCATCGAGCACTTCCGCCAGGGTAGGGACACGTTGGTCGGAGAATTCGGGGGCAAACCAGCCTCCAATGTCGATGTCTTTCAGGTCCTCCGTCGTCGCGTCCCAGATCTTCATATCCGCTCCGGCAACCTTCATGAAATCGCTGTCATGGAAGACGACAACATTTCCGTCTGCTGTCTCCTGAACGTCGATTTCGACCCAATCGGCTCCATCCTCGATGGCCCCACGGATAGCGGCCATCGTATTCTCGGGGGCCGCATCGGAAGCTCCTCGATGAGCCATGATTTCGACGCGGTCCTCCATACGGACGTTGCGCACCGCGAGCGTGCCAACCACGAAGGCCACGGCGAAACCGACCCCCGTGGCGACAGCCAGCCGTGTTGGCGTGATCCCCAAGCGATCGTCGGCGGAGCGTTTCACTAGCCGACCAAGCTGCGACGTTTTGACATTCCCATCACCGCCGAGCTGCCGGTAAAGGCCGAAAAGCATGACGGCGAATGTCGTTGTGCTTAGCAGGTTCACACCCGCCATCACGACCGCCCACAGGAGCAGCACCGCTCCGGTGGCGATTGTTAATAGGTGAAAAGAGTCTGTTAAAAGGGAAATCACGAGACGGCCTCCGGCAGCAACGACTCCGCTCGCCACGGCAGAAAGCAAGAACGTGCCGAGGATCCAGCCAACCATCCAGTACAGCAGTGTGAGCCGGTGACCGTGCGACCGGTTTTCGCTTCGCCGCAGCGCCTGCGATGGCGGGACTCTCTCAAACAGGACCACAGGCAAGGCGAAATACCAGCCGGTGAATAGACGAAAAATCGTGACAGCGAATCCGGCCGCGAGTATCAAACCGACACCGATGGCAACTCCAAACGCCGGCGGCTTTTCTTTTAGGTAATAATTGATGTCGTATTTCGTAAGCAACGTGAAATAGACAGTTGCTGCAACGGCCAGGAACGGGACACTCGCCAATAGCGTCCAGGCGGCGATCCGAGCCGTCACTTGAATCACCGGCCAAGCGTTACCCGCCGCAAAACGTAGAGCCCCCAAAATGCCAAGCCGTCTGTTTGCGGCTTGAGCGCAGACGATGCCGATCAACGCCGCTTGCTCGAAAGCGACAATTCCTAGCCAGATCGCTGCGGCGAAGATAAAGGCGATCCAACCCGCGGGGCGGACCAAGAACATGAGAATGTCCAGGTCCGACAGGATCTCGCTGCCCGATAGTGCAATCAGGAGCCGAAACAGCAACGCGGCCACCGGCGTTAACACGATAAACGCCATCAGTTTGAACGCAATATCGGTCAAGACAAGCGGTTTCCAGCACGACCGAAAATCGTGCGTGATTTCGTGCAGCAGGGTTCGAGAACTGGTTACGTTGACCATTGATTTTCCGAATCATGGAAAAAGGTACGTCCGGGCCCGTCATGGGTCGACGGATGCGGACGAATGCGTTGCGTTTTGGGGCCGTTCCGCGATTTTAGTGGGCAATGGGGTCAAGGTCGCCATGCTCGGGATTTTCCAAGACACGCTCCCCCTTTCCCCGCCGACCTGCGACACGCCCGGACGGCCGCACGGTCTTGGGACGATCGGCCAGTGGCTGAGGAACGGCCCTACGAAAGGCCGACGTGCCGCCTGGCGGGCGGTCAGTACGCCCATCCGCCCTGCAACAGAAACGCGTCGCCCAAGTCGATGCGGGTGCCTGCCTGCTCATATTCCAGTTCGCGGCCGAGCGAGACGCCCGCCTCCAAAAAGCACTTGCCGCCGCCGTCGACCAACCGTTGCAGGCCCGCCAGAACCCGAAAATCTCCCAACGACAGCTCTTCGGTCGCCCCCGACTGTCGCGTTACGGCCCAGGTGTTGCCCCCGAGTCCGGCGGACAGGTACGCCCAGATTTCGCTATCGCCCCCGTTTTTCACCATCCGGTACAGCAGACGCGAACGCGGGAACTGCAGATCGAGCCGCATCCGGGTCGAAGGGGTCCAGCTCAAGCCGAGGGCCGGCAACACGGGCAGATCGGCACGGCCCAAGGAGACAGCTCCCGCCGAAACCGTCAATCGGTGAGGGACGCATTCCCAACGGAGCAGCGCCAACGCGAACAACCGGAACGCGTCGTCGGCCGTGCTGAGGTCGCTCCGAATCGAAGGTGAAACGATGGCGAACCACGAAAGTCGCTCGCGAATCGTGCGTCGATAGAAAAACTGCAGTTCAAACTCGTAAAGCTCCTCGGGCACATCCAACGCCAAGTCGGCATCGATCCAGTCGACGCGGATCGCGGGGGTTACCCCCAGAATATGGTCGAAGCTGCCCAGCGGGATCCCCGAGCCGATCGAGACTTCGGCGAAACGTTGGTCAATCCCCGCCCGGTCGGAATCGGCCAGCAGGCCCGCAGCCATCGAGACGCTCTGGATCGCCTGTTTTTTGAATCGACGCAGTTCCGGTTCACCCGCGACGTTCCAGGTCCGACCTTCCGCCGCCTCCCACGATTCTCGGGGGAGCTGACCCGGCGCCGGACTTGATCGCTGCGGTTCTTGTCCGCGCAGTCCGAACGGACACGCCAGCCAAAGTAGCACGAGAAGACCGACACGCATTCAGCTCTCCGCGGCAAACCGCTCCCGGCAGCCCACGTCAGTGGGTGGGTTCCTCTGTCCGAAAACCGAAACGGCAATGGCACCACGGCCTCGCCCAATTCCTTCGCTCCCGCCGGCACAGCCATCGGGGGAGGGAGAAGTACAGGTCGAGGCACCGCGTTCAGGCAGCCCGCTTCCTGCACTGTGCGATCGGCAGCCCCGTCGATACGGAATCGGAGGGCTCATGGCAAGATCAAGCGGACTCGGCGAGCGGGTATCCTGACAGCGGACGGCGGCGAAAAAACGGGGGACGGAAGAATGCGTCCGCTATTTCCCGAGTGCTGCTAGCCCCGCGGGCGTTTCACATCGACCCGATCGCGACGGTATTTAGAAAGACGGTCACTCAAGAAGAGATCGAATTCCGTTGGGAGTGCGACCACAAGCCGAGGGACCGAAACCGTTGTGATCACCGCTTACGGCGAACGGTAAAATAAATCCAGTCGGACCGGAATCGAACGTACCCGATGGCGATCGTTAGCCCGCAGTAGATCGCGACGGTGACGGGATGGGCTCCCGCGTTCAAAAGTCGGGGCGTGTCGAGATGGGGATCACCCGAGAGCCACGCCAAGGCTAAATAGCAGCCGTTGGCGAGCAAGCAAAAGTCCGCGACGAACCAGGACCATCGCTGGCGGATGGCGAGCGCCAGCGCGAGCGGCACCAGAACGCCC
Organism: Pirellulaceae bacterium; assembly: GCA_041685355.1. GTDB lineage: Bacteria > Planctomycetota > Planctomycetia > Pirellulales > Pirellulaceae > JAWLFY01. The sequence continues at coordinate 91,705 of JAWLFY010000003.1, forward strand.
AAGACGGGACCGGCCCAGAGCGTGAGCAGCGGTTTCGGATCGGGCGAGTGCAGGCTATAAGGCAGTCGCCAGGGGGCGAGGTCGTAGTCGGTCAACGTCCCGCCGCCGGCCCAACCGCCGACGAGATGCCCGATCTCGTGCGTCGTGACCATCGTCACCCACGACACGAGGAGCAACAGGGCGAACAAGACCGATCGGCTTCTCCGATGTCGCCCCGGATCAGGATTTCGCGTCACGCGTTTCGCCGGCACTGGCTCCCCTGCTCACACTGGCTCCCCTGCTCACACCGGCTCCCCTGCTCACAACGGCTCCCCTGCTCAATCGTGAAGTTACCCGCCGGCGGTCGCGTACGAGTACCACTTCGTTGGTCACGACTACGGTGGATGTGAATCTCCTGCACGCTGGTGCCACTCATTCATCCTTGGGCTGCGTCGAGGCATCGACGGAGTCTTGCCAGGCTTGCAGGGTGGCGGACATCGTCTCAACCCGCTCGGGCTCGGCGGCGGCGAGGTCATGTGCTTCTTGAGGGTCTTCGAGCAAGTCGTACAGTTCCCACGTCTCGCCCCGGTCGCCGCTGTAGAGTTTGTACCGGTCTCCGCTGAGGGCGACCTGTTTTCGCGATCGGAATTCGATCGGCTCGCCCCGCTGTTGCATCTCGCCGTCGATCAGCGGCATCAGGCTGATCCCGTCGAGCGGACGGTCGGGAAGCTCGATACCGACCGCGTCGAGGATCGTCGGCAGGTAGTCACTCGTCACGCACGGGACGGACGTCTGTCGCGGTTCGGAAACCCGGTCAGGCCAAACGAGTAACCCCGGAACCCGAACGCCTCCCTCGTACAAACTCCGCTTGCGTCCGCGGAACGGCCCGCTCGTCCCCGCACCGGTTTTCGCGTTGCTCTCCGGGCCGTTGTCGGAGCAATACCAGAGCATCGTGTTGTCGGCGACACCGAGTTCATCCAACCGCTGACGGAGCCGCCCGATCTGTTCGTCCATCGCGGTGATGCAGCCGTGGTAGTGTTGGCCGTAGAGCCCCAGCGGGTGATCGGGGTAGAGCGAGCGGTGCTCCTCATCGGCGACGACCGGGGTGTGCGGCGCGTGGAACCAGATCACGGTGAAGAAAGGGGAGTTTTGCATCGCCGCGTCGCGGATGAACTCAACCGCCCGATCCATGACCAGCTCGGACGTGTCGCCGCGGAGTTCTTCGGCGGGGACCCGCTCGCCGGGCCCGGTCCAGAAGTAGGTCCCGAACGGGCCGCCTTCGGGGACGCCGCGTTTCGGTTCTCGTGAAACGTTCGCGGGGTTCTTCGCGGGGTCGTAGGTGGGAACTTTCGATTCGGTCGAGAAACAGACGTCGAACCCGTTGTCCCACGGCGGTGAGTAGACGTCCTCGCTGCCGGGGCCGCCGCGGTTGGCGTCCTGGATTTCCGTCGTCAAGGTGCCGACGTGCCATTTGCCGAAATGTCCGGTGCGGTATCCGGTATCGCGGAGCGCCTCGGCGAGACAGACCTCGTCACTCGGGAGGCGTCCCGTGTTCGCGAAAGTGATCCCATAGCGATCGGGGTGTCGCCCGGTGAGGCAGCTGCCCCGTGTCGGGCTACAGACCGGCGCGGCGGCATACCAGCGGTCGAAGCGGATCCCCTCCTCGGCCATCCGGTCGAGGCTTGGCGTCTTGGCGAAGGGGTGTCCGACATAGCCGGTGTCGCCCCAGCCGTGATCGTCCGCCATCACAAGAATCACGTTCGGTGGTTCGTCCTCGCCACGCTTCGCCCCGCTCGGATTCGTCGCGACGTCCGGATGGTCGACCGCCTTCGAGTTGTTCGCCGCGTCAGCCTTGTTTGTGGCGTCAGACATGTCTGCGTTGGCGGACGAGACGATCTCGAGGTTCGCGAAGCGGGCGTGCGTGTTGACGACGCGGAGCCCGATCGTGCCGCGGCCGAACGTCGATTCGGTGGTCGTCAACAGCGGCTTGCCGTTCAACGACAGCGTCACGCGGTCGCCCTTCGCGGTGACGCCGAAGCGGTGGACTTTTGACGCGTCGATCTCGACCGGTGCGCGGGCGATTTCGGTCCAGTCGTGGCCGTCCATCAGGCCGAAGATCGCAAGCCCGGTGCGGGGAATCAGCCCGGCAAAGTAACCGCGTTGGGCGTCGTAACCGACCGACGCGGCGGTGGTGCGGAACAACAGACCGGCGTCACGGGCGCGGCCGTTCCCGAAGAAATCGATATCGACTTCGGCGTGAAAGTCGTCGGAAACCTTTCCGTCGAGAACGAGTTTTTCGCCGCTGCGGAATTCGTTGACCGGCGCATCGGGGACGCGGCCGAGCTCGACGCCGTCGGCGGTCGCGTTCAGGAATTGGTGATGCCCGAAGTAGCTCCAGCCGTCGAGGGATTCCGCGCGCAGCGACTGGCTCAAGGGGAGTTGGGGGCGCGGCACCGTTTCCCCGGAAGGACGCGGCAACGGTTCGCCGGCGGGGATGGGGTCACCGAGCAAGGGGAGTCCCTTCCGTCCGAACCGCATCGGCTGGGCGTGGACGACGCGACGCCAACCGGGTTCGCGGTCACGCTTCGCATGGAAGACGTGCCAACGTTCCGAGCCGTCGGGAGACTCGACAACACAGGAGTGCCCCACGCCGAACGTCCGGTCGTCCCCTTCGAATCGCGGACGACGCCGCTTATGCCAAGCGCCAGGGGCGGCGGGGTCGTCGCCGACGAGGTCGAGCAGGCCCAGTTTGTAGGTCGTCAGCCACGACGCGCCGCACGAATAGGAGAGGTACACCCGGTCGCCGTTGCGAACGACTTGCGGCGCCTCGTTCAGGCCGCGGCCCGCGTCGCCGGACTCGGTCATCTCCCATGGGTGGTCGTCATTATCGCAGATTCTGATCCGCGGACCGGCGAGCTCGGTCGGCGATTTCATCGGGGCGATGTAGAGGTACTGCCGGTCGGAACCGGGCCGGTCCCATCCCGACCAGATCGCGTAACGTTTGTCGGCGTGCTCGAGCACGGTCATGTCGATCGCCCACACGTTGGGCGATCGCCCGTCGTCGCCGTCGCCCGTCGCCAGCGGCCCGTGCAACTGATACGACCCGAGCGGGTCGTCCCCTTCGGATTCGAGGACGTACGCGAGGTGGTTCTCGTTTTGTCCGTCGCTGGCCGCAAAGTAGATGTACCAACGGTCGTCGAGCCGGTGGAGTTCCGGGGCCCAAACCTGTTGTGACGTCGGGCCGGAATCGGGGGCCCGCCATACGATCCGCTTCTGGCCGAACGAGGTAAGCCGATCGCCGGTGTGCACCGCGATCGCGCGGTTCCCTTCGGAGAAACACCACAGGTATCGGTCGTTGTCTTGATCATGGACGACCCACGGGTCAGCCCCTTCGCCGATCGGGTTAACGAATTGATCGGCGGGCAACGGTTCGAGTCGTCCCGCCGCGACGCCTTCGGGTTCGAAATCGGGGTCGACCGCGTCGACCGGCATCTCCGCGTTCCAGGTGAGTACCGCTTCCTTGAGCCGCTTGGCGACGTCGGGATGTTGACTCGCGACGTTATTCGATTCGGAGATATCGGCGGACAGGTCGTAAAGTTGTTCGCGGCTTCCGTCGAGGTGGACAAGGTATTTCCAGCGACCGTCGCGGACCGCCAAGTCGGGGTTCGGGTCGTCGTCGGTGCCGGGTCGGTCGGGGGGACGGCGAAAGAAGATCGGCGCTGTCCGGCTCCGTTTCGATGTGCCGAGGATCGTCTCGCTAACGTCCTCGCCGTCGAGTTCTTTCCCGTCGGGCGGTTCGACGCCGGCGATCGCATAGAGCGAGACGTTCAGGTCGATCGCCGAGAAAATCGATTCGTCGTTGACGGTGCCGGCGGCGTCGGCATCGACCATGCCGGGGCCCCACACGATCAAGGGCGAACGGACGCCCCCTTCGTACAACCACGTCTTACCGCCGCGGAGCGGGTCGGAGCGGCCGGCGCCCTGTTCGTGTCCGTTGTCCGAGCAAACGACGATTAGCGTGTTGTCACGGAGCCGCTGGTCGTCACGGACGCGGTCGAACAGTTCACCGAGCTGATCGTCCATCGCCTTCAGGACGGCGAGGTAAAGCTCACGTTTGCCGCCGTCGGCTTCTTCACGCAAGGCTTCGGGGGGGAAGAACGGCGAGTGGACGTCGTCGGGCCAGAGGTTGATGTAGAACGGTTGGTCGGTCGCCTCGGCCCGGTCGATGAAGTGCAGCGCCTCGTCGACGAACGCGGCGGTGATCACCGACCGGTCTTCCCAGCGGATCGGCCCTTTGCCGAGTTGGTCGGAGCCGAGCGCGTGCTTTCGCGGCGGCTCGCCATTGAAAGCGGCTTTGAGCGGAAGGACGCGGGGCCCGAGTCCTTCGAAGTTGGTCAGACTCTTGTCGAAGCCGTATTCCGAGATCAGCGGGGCATCGCCGACGTCGCGTTGGCCTCCCATGTGCCATTTGCCGAAGTGGCCGGTGGCGTAACCGCCGAGCCGCAGTTCTCTCGGGAGCGAGGGGGCGTCGGGATCGAGCCACTGAGCCATCCCGCGATCGATGTTAAGTTGGCGATGGGCGAGGTACGACGAAATCCGCCACCGCTGAGGGTATTGGCCGGTGGTCAGGGCGACACGTGAGGGGGAACAGATCGGCGAGTTGACGTAGAACCGGTGGAAGCGGATCCCTTCGCCGGCGAGCCGGTCGATGTTCTCGGTCTTCACCACGTCGCCGCCAAAACAGGACAGGTCAGACCACCCCATGTCGTCGATGAACACCGTGATGATGTTCGGTTGGTCGGGGCCGGCTCGTCGTTTCGGTTCCCCGTAGATCGCTTTGGGGTCGTCGGTCTTTTCCATCCACTCGTCGACCGCGGCACGGAGCGAGGCGAGCCTTTCCGCGACTTCGGGATCGTCGATGCGGTTGTCCCGTTCCCAGGGATCCTCGTTGACCTGATAGAGCTCTTCGGCCGGCCGTTGCAGGTAGCCGCGGACCTTTTGCCGGGCAGCAGGTTTTCCGATCGCCGACTCGACCCAGCTGTCCCAGTAGCCGCTGTCGCGGGGGGCGTTCGTGACGTGGGACGTGTTGCGGAGATCGGGTCTCAGGTTGCGGATGTACTTCCATCCGTCGCGGGTACGTGCCGAGCGGATCGGGAAAACGTTGTTGCTGCCATCGCCGCTGTG
>JAWLFY010000152.1:0-11605 GCA_041685355.1 Pirellulaceae bacterium
GGACCGGCTTTTTCGCGTCGCCGACCAGGCGATTGTTCAGCGTGTTGGCGCGTCGTCTACTGACAGTGCCCAGTCGGAGGATAAGGCCCTGCCGGGAGGCAACCTGAGCGCCGAACTGGGGCCGAAGTCCGAAGGGATGGCGGTCGCACCTTGACGGCCGCTCGCTTCCCTTCGGATTTTGGCTGAATGCGACAGATCCGCGGGCACGATGCCCGACTCTTGCGATAGGAGGTCGATCCTGCAGGCAGACGCCGCCGGGAAATTCACCACCACCCAGTAGCTAACTCCTGACCACGGAAACTCGTCTTTCCGCTGAACCAGTACACTGACGGAATTCCGTTGACCAGCGAGTGAGCAGCGCTTGGGCGGAAGGGAGTCGCCCGGATCACGAGCGGGGTGATTGGCTTCGCTTTGCGGTTACCGCTCTGCCAAAGGGGCGGCCCGAATTCTTGCCGGACGCGAATGATGTCTTGGATAAAAATAAACTTTGTCGCCCTGTTAATCGTGAGCTTGCTGGTTGTCTGTTTGACGTTTGAGGTTTGGGCTGCGGCGTTCTTGGGCATCCTTTTCGCCATCTCCCTCAACGGGCCGGCGGAGTGGATGCGTTCAGAGTGGCACCTGCCCGCCTGGGCGGCCAGGTTAATGATGCTGCTTTTGGTTTTGATCGTGCTGTCGGGACTCGGTTTTGTAATCGGGCCCGCGATCGTGGGGCAGGCCGATGAACTGAAAAGGGAACTGCCCATCGCGATGGACGAATCGCTGGATTGGCTCGACGAGCGGAAGTGGGGCAGGACCGTCGTCGGATGGGTCGAGTCGATGTCGGGGATAACCACACAGCAACTCAACGGCGAAGGCGAATCGGGTGACGGAGACCGACGACCCGCGATCGGCACGGCGCGGCAGCAACCACTCGCGTCCGAGCCTGCCGCGGAGTCATCACAGACCGGTCACGAGTCACAGGCTGCCGACCACGCCGCCGGCGACGGACAATCAGACTCCGCGGAACAGCCTTCAGAAGACGGCGATGACGACGAAGACGACGAAGACGATCAGGAAAGCAACGGGAAGGGCGACAACGGGGAAGACGTCAGGGCTGCGGTCCTCGCCATGCTTAAAACCGTGGGCACGATGATCTCCGTGGGCGCATCGACCGTGATGCTGTTGCTGGTCAGCCTTGTGATCATGTTGTACGTGCTGTTGAACCCGGACGTCTATCGTCGGGGCATCCTCTGGATGATTCCGTCCGGGCACGAGTCGGTCGCCAAGCTGACGATGGCTCACATTTCCGTCGCGCTGCGATGGTGGATGCTTGGCCGACTGGTCTCCATGTTAGCGGTCGGGTTGCTCACTTCGCTTGGCATGTGGCTGATCGGGATGCCGGCGCCGGTAGCCTTGGGGGCGCTGGCGGGACTTCTCTCCTTTGTGCCCAATATTGGCCCGATCGTCGCGGCCGCGCCGGGACTGCTGATTGCGGTCCCCGACGGCTCGTGGATGTTTTTTTCTGCCCTGGGCGTTTATGTCTTCGCTCAGCTGATTGAATCCAACCTGATGACTCCGTTGGTCGATAAGTACACGGTCGCGACACCACCCGCGCTGCTAGTTGTTACCCAGGTGATCATCGCGGTGCTCGCCGGGGTGTGGGGGGCGGTGATCGCGAGCCCGTTGCTGGTGGTGGTGTTGGTGTTGATTCAACAGCTTTATGTGGGCCAGTACATCAAGAAGCCCATCAAATCTAGCGGTACCGCCGAAGGCGAGAGCCACGAGCGGGTAAGCGGCATCCGGCACTGACACCCGGCGGTGAGCGGTGAAGGTGCGATCGGGTGAACGATCGCAATTCACCCTTTCGCGACGCGACAGGAGGGCGGCTCGCTAAGCGTGAAGGCGACGACTTGCTCGCCGGTGACGGTGCTGATGTCGTGGTGCATGCTGATCACTTTGACGCCGGTGATGAGTTGGATCATGGAGTCGATCTGCAGACGTGCGGTTTCGATCAGCATCGTCCGTACCTGCTTGAGGATATCCCGGCCATGCGTGGCGGGGCAATTTTCCATCAGGTGCTGCTCTGCGGCGGTCAAGATCCCGTGCAGGCGAACCACAAGAAGGTCTTTTATCAGATGGGCTCGCACGTCGCTTGGCCCTCGGCCCATGAACTCTTGCTGGAACTGGCACATCCCCTGGCAGACCGCCGCTTCGAGTTCTCCCTGGGTTTTCATCGGCACTTTCCGAGCGGGCCCGACGGACGCCGCCGTCCGCTTCGGGGAATCCGAGCCTTCGCCTTCGCTCCGCGGGCAAAAGACCGTGCACAGCATCGGCTCCAACGCCTCGCGGTCGAAGGGCTTCGCCATCAGTGGGACGTTCGCCAAATCGGGCCGAAGTTGCCCGGCGTCATAGCCCGACATGATGATGAACGGAACGTCTCGCTCGCGAAGGATTTCGGCGACGGGAAAGGTGTACTGCCCGGCGAGATTCAGATCGAGCAGGACGCCGTCCAGTGTTTGATGGCGTGCCAGTTCTTCCGCTTCATGCAGCCGCGCCGCGGTGCCGACAACCGTGCAGCCCAGATCTTGGAGCATCGCTTTCAACGACATGGCGACCATCCCGACATCTTCGACGACCAGGATTCGCAGGCCCTTGAGCATCAGCAGGTCGTCCGTATTTGTCGATCGCCGCAGCGGGGCTCGATTCGGTTTCACCGCCATACTCATTCCTTGTCGTGATTGCGTGTGAGAGGAAAGGTGATGGTGCAGTGCAGTCCCTGCGGTCGGAACTGCATGTCCACGACACCGCCCAGATCGTGTGAAACGCTGCTTTCGATCAGCAGAGACCCGAAACCGTTATCGCGTCGGGATTCGATCGGCGGCCCGCCCAGTTCCACCCACTCGATCCGCGCGTGCTCGCAGTCGGCGCGGCCGCCACGTTCGCAGCGGACCGTCACGGTGCCGACGTCGTTTGACAGCGCCCCGTACTTGGTGGCATTGGTAACCAGCTCGTGGAACACCAACTCCATTGCGATCGCCGACTCCCGGGCGAGCGTCAGATCGTCGCCTTCGATCTTGACCCGTTGTGACTCCTCCCCAAGGTACGGCGCCTGTTCACGTTTGAGCAGACGTCGGAGGCCCACGCGCTCGTCGCCGGGCAGCGTGAGGATCGAGTGGGCGCGGGCCAACGCGGCCAACCGCGGTTCGAACGCGGCAAAGAAATCCGGCAGGGTATCGCACCGTTGCCCGAGCCCCTGAACGATCGCCTGAACCGTGGCCAACGTGTTCTTGATGCGGTGGCTCAACTCGTGCATCAGCCGCTCGCGTTGCTGCTCCCCCCGCTTGCGATCGGTGATGTCGACGAAGGTGGCCACGACGCCATCGATCCGTTCGTCCGCCGTGCGATAGGGCAGGATGCGGCGGATGAAGTGCCGTCCCTGCTCGCCGACGACTTCGGTGTCGACGGGAACCAAGGTCCTAATCACCTTTCGCGCTTCGGACTCCAGTTGGGACCCGGACACCGTGGAGGCGAGATCGAGGATCGGCCGGCCGACGTCGGAGGGGATCAGCCGCAAGACTTGGCGGGTCGCCGGCGTGAACCAGCGAACGCGACAATTCATGTCAAGGAAAAGCGTCGCGATCTCCGTGCTGGCGAGCAAATTGTTGAGGTCGCTGTTGGTCCGCTCGACGGCTTGAACCTTGCTGCGGAGTTCGTCGTTGAGCGTGTTCAGTTCCTCGTTCAGCGACTGCAGTTCCTCCTTCGAGGATTCCAGCTCCTCGTTCGCGGACTGAAGTTCTTCGTTAATCGAGAGCATTTCCTCGCCGGAGGTGCTGTAGTCTTCGACCAGCCGGTCATATTGTTCCGAGACGTCCAGCAATTCACGGCGTACCAACTTCAGTTCTTCTTCCAGTTGATCGCCGCTTTGACCGCTGCGGTCCACCTCCGCAGACTCGCATTCGCTAATCACCTGCGGTTCCGCCGGCTCTTCGAAGCTGACCAAGAATAAAGGGGACGCGTCGCGGGCCGGGCCGATCGCGCTGACCGTTACGTTCACGGACTGGCGGAGATTCCCGTCCTTGATGTACCCGCGGGTCGTCAACGATGGTCGATTCTCATCGAGCGCTCCGTTGATCGCCTGACGCAGCGGCGGCCGCAGGCCGGCCGAGATCAGCGCGAGCAGATCGCGGGTCGGTTCGCCGCCCGGTTGCGTGAGATACCGCGACGTATCACCGCTATAAACCAGGACCTGGTGATCGACATCGACGACCACCGATGGCGGCGCGTAACGATTCAACAGTGCCCGCTCCGCCAGACGGAGGCATTCGTCTTTGACCGGCCGATCGCGGGCCGCGGCGGAGTTCGAACGCAGCCGTTGGTGGGTTACCGTGGATCGTGGGAAATCGAAGCGGCCGGCCTGCACGACGCGGCGTGAGCGGAAAATCTGCCACGGGACGGAGATCGGCGTGAACAGGTCGGTCTGCATCCCGACCGTCTCGGCACTACCCAGCATCAGCGTCCCGCCGTCGCGGAGGCCGAAGTTGAACATCCCGAGAATCTTCTGCTGCGTTTTCGGTTCGATGTAGATCAGCAAGTTGCGACAGCAGATGATGTCCATTCGCAAAAACGGCGGATCGGTGATCACGTTGTGCCGCGCGAAGACGATCAGGTCGCGGAGATGTCTTTTCACTTCATACGTGGGACCATGGTTGACGAAAAACCGATCGAGCCGCCCCGGAGTAAGCTCCTTCGCGATCGCTTCGGGGTAGACGCCCGCTCGGGCCGTCTCGAGACTGTCCGACACGTCCGTGGCGAAAATCCGTGGCTGGATGCGTTTGCCGGTCGCCTCGATCCGTTCGACCAGCAGCATACCGACGGTGTACGCCTCTTCGCCAGTCGCGCATCCGGCCACCCAAACCCGAATCGTATCGCCGCTCGCCCGCTTGGCAATCAGCGGGTCGATCACTTCGCGTTGCAACTCTTCCCAAGCGTCTCGGTCGCGGAAGAAACTGGAGACGTTGATCATCAGGTCGCGGAACAGCGAGGCGGCCTCTTCGGTGTCCTCGCGGACCAAGGGCGCGTAGGCGGCGTAGTTATCGATTTTCCGCAATTTCATCCGACGTCGTGTGCGGCGGAGAAGCATCGGCCGTTTGTAGTCCGCGAAGTCGTACCCGAAGCGGTCACCTAGCACGGTGAGGATCGTCTGCAAGGGAACCGAGTCGACTTCGGCCGTCTCGCCATCGGTCTCGGCGGGCGAACTCTCGATCGGGTTCGTCGCCAACCGCCGCAGCATTTCCGGAATCTTCGCGACCGGTAGCACCAGATCGACCGATCCGGTCTGGATCGCACTGTTCGGCATGCCGTCAAACTCCGCCGACTGCGGATTTTGTACGATCACCAGACCCCCGGCGGCCTTGATCGCGGCAATCCCGCGCGAGCCGTCCGACGCCGTGCCGGAAAGGATGACCGCGATCGCGCGATCGCCGTACTCCGAGGCGAGCGATTCGTAGAGGCGATCGATCGGACGGCGTTGGCTGCGTTCCGTTTCCGGATCGAGCAGCCTCAAGCGGCCGCCCCGCACCACCAAATCGCGATTGGGAACGCACACGTACACGTGATTCGGCTCGATCTCCAGCCCTTCCTCTGCCGGCCGAATGGTCAATGATGTGTGCTTGCTGAGCAGGGCAACCAAGTGACTTTCGCTCGTAGGATCAAGGTGCTGAACGATCAGCATGGCCATCCCGTCTAGCGTCGATTCGGCATCGAACAACGCGGTCATCGCCTCCAGCCCGCCCGCGGATGCGCCGATCCCCACGACCGGATAGCCTGTGTCATCCTTCAACTTAAATCCTCTGGATCTTATAGTCCTCCGCGGCAAAGCGAGGGATCAGTTGCAATGAGACTCATGAATCGCCTCTAGGGTATCCCGACGGGCGTTTCCGGCGACGCCCTTGGCAGCCGGATTCCGAGCATCAGAGTTTACACGATCCGGCGAAGTCGATGTGGCTCGGCGGATCGCTTTGGCGTCAAGGATCCCGTCGCGTTTAAAACAACGTTACGATCCGGTTCGGCCCGGCGGGATTGTTTCGCCGTCGGGAGACGAAGTTGGTTCTCCGCGAATTTTGGTGGCTCGCGGAACGTCGTCCGCGAGGTTTTTCAAGCATTGCTGCGATGTCCGAATGGTGAACGAAGTACGCCGAGCGATGCCAGATGAAGCGGAGGCGGGTTGTGCGGAGGCGGAACCTGGCGAGGAATCGCTTGGTCCGCGATGCGCCGAAGGGGCTACGCGTCCTCCGTCGGTGTTTACCGGCGGAGGACTCTCTCCGGTTTGTCCGCGCTCGCACGCGTGTTTCGTTCGGACATCGCAGTCATGGCCGAGCAGCGGGACCGGACGGCTTGCGCCGTTCCGCTATTGGCTGAACCGGTGAGCGGGGGCTAGCGGACGACGACGACGCGGAGGTCACAGACGTTGGTGCCGGTGGGGCCTGTGACGAGCAGGCCTCCGGTCGGTTCGAAGAACCGGTAGGCGTCGTTGCGGCGGAGGAAGTCGGCGACGTCGAGCCGCAGATCGACGGCGCGGCGGTGTACGTGCTGGTCGACGATCGCACCGGCCGCATCGGTGGGACCGTCTTCGCCGTCGGTTCCTCCGGAAACGATCGCCAACCGAGCCCATTCCTGGTCGCTCAATCCGCTTGCGACGAGCGCCTCGTAAGCCGCCAATGCGAGTTGTTGGTTCCGTCCCCCGAGCCCTCTGGATTCCTTGGGGGCGAGCGTCACGGTCGGCTCGCCTCCGGTTACCAGGCAATCGGTTCGGTGCGACGTTCCGCCGCTTCGCAACATCCTGACGGCCATCGAGGCGAGGTGTCGTCCGACCTGTTCCGCGGCCCCTTCGGACGCCCGCGCCGAGTTCATCGCGTGGTTGTATCCGAGACTCTCTCCCCGCGACCCCGCTTCGTCGACTGCCAAGGCGTTGTTTCCGATGACGAGGTTCGTCACCGGCACGTTTGGTTCGCCGTGCGAGAGGGCTGGTTCGCCGTGCGAGAGGGCTGGTTCGCCGTGCGAGAGGGCTGGTTCACCGTGCGAGAGGGCTGACGTGTTCGCGAGCCGTCGATAGACGGGTTCGGGTAATTTCCGTTCGGGGTCGAGCCGACGCAGGACGGAGAGCGCGTCTTCCGGCGTCGAACGGTCGGGGACGGTCGGGCCGGAGGCGATCAGGTCGAGCGGATCGCCGAGGACGTCCGAGAGGATCAAGGTCAGCAGCGCCCCGCCCCGGCACCGCTTCCGGAGCCGTCCCCCTTTCACGGCGCTGAGGTGTTTGCGGACGACGTTGAGTTCGGTGATGTCGGCCCCGGCGGCGCTGAGCCAACGTGTCACGTCGAGTTTGTCTTGCAGCGTGATTCCTTCGGCGGGCGCGGGCATCAACGCGCTTCCGCCGCCGGAGATCAAGGCCACACACAGGTCTCTCGGTCCCGCCTCCGAAACGATTTTCAACATCGCCTTGGTACCCCGCACCCCCGCTTCGGTCGGCTCGTTGATCCCGGCCGGTCTGGCGGGATGCACCTCGACGCCCGGCAACGGCTTCTCGGTGCCTTCGGGGACGTTGATCCAGCCGCGCACCGGCAACCAGGATCCGACCGCATCGAGAAAGCCTTCGGCCATCGCGGTCGCGGCCTTGCCGGCACCGATCAACCAGATCCGGTCGAAGTCGGCTCGGGACCAGCGTTGGTCTGCGACGGTCATCTGGTCGCCGTCGATCGCAACGGCTTGACGCACCAGCGGAGTCGCGCGGACGGCGTCGACGCCGGAGTTCCAGATCGAGACCGCGTCACTTCGGGGCAGGAAACTGTTTGAATTGTTACCGTCGGGTTCGGTGTCGATCATCGTCTCGTTCCGGCCGTGGGGTTCATCCGATCTCCAGCCACCGATCGAGCGGTTGGGTGTTGGCCACGTCGTGTCTGGTCAAGCCTCCGCGTCGGGCTTGACGGATCCCTTCGGACATCACGCCGAGCCCGTCGACGGAGTGGGCGTCGGTATTGATGACGATCGGGATCCCCGTTTTTTTCGCGGTCGCGAGGTGGACGTCATTCAAATCGAGTCGGGCCGGGTTGGCGTTCAGCTCGAGCATCGTCCCGTGACGTTTCGCCGCTTTCATCACCCGGTCGAGGTCGACGTCGTATGGCGGACGCCGGTTGATCAGCCGGCCTGTCGGGTGGGCGATGCAATCGACGTGTGGGTTTTCGATCGCCCCGAGGATTCGTTCGGTGATTTCGTCCCGCGACTGGCGTTGGCCGTAGTGCACACTCGCGAGCACCCAATCGGCTTCGGCGAGGCAATCGTCGGGCAGGTCCATTCCGCCTTTTTCGAGGATATCGCACTCGATCCCCTTCAAGATCACCAATCGTCCTTCGAACTCCGGTCGGATCTCTTCGATCGACTTCCATTGCTGACGGAGCCGTTTCGGGTCGAGTCCCCCGGCCATCGTCACGCGTTGGCTGTGGTCGGTGATCGCGATGTAGCCGAGCCCTTTGGCGATCGCGGCTTCGGCCATTTCGCGGATGGTGGCGGTGCCGTCGGTCGCGGAGGTGTGCATGTGCAGGTCACCTCGGATGTCGTCGGGCTCGATCAGTTCGGGAAGCTTTCCGTCGGCGGCCCACGTAAACTCTTGACGGTCTTCGCGGAGTTCGGGCGGGATCCACGGCAACCCGATCGCTGCATAGACGTCTTGCTCGGTCTCGCCGGCGATTCGGGTGTCGTCCGATTCGCGGAACACGCCGTACTCGTTGACTTTCAGCCCTTTTTCTTTCGCGAGCCGTCGGAGGTGGACGTTGTGTGCTTTCGAGCCGGTGAAGTACTGCAACGCCGCGCCGAACTCTTCCACGGCGACGACCCGCAAGTCGACCTGGAACGCCTTGTCGACTCGCATCGAGAGTTTGGTCTCGCCTCGCCCGATCGTTTGCGTCCGTTCCGGGTAAGCTTCGAAGTGGTCCATCGCGGTGGCCCGGTCCGACGCGACGGCCAGCAGGTCGAGGTCTCCGACGGTTTCTCGGCCGCGGCGGTAGCTCCCGGCCCAACTCATTTGGTCGACCGCGTCGCACGCCCGCATGTGCTCGGCGATCGACTCGGCGACGCGGTGCCCGGCGGACCAATAGAAGCGTTCCGCTGCCTGGAGGGCGATCGAGAGACCTTCCAAGATTGACGCCTCGGTTTTCGCCCCGAACCCTTTCAATTTCGCGACGCGTCCCTGGTGACATGCGCGGCGTAGGTCCTCGAGCGACTTGAGCCCCAGAGCTTCGTAGAGCGTGGACGCCTTCTTCGCCCCGACTCCCGGGATCCGCGCGATGTCGATCAACAGTTCTGGGACTTGCTCGCGCAGCGATTCGAGTTGGGGGAGCGTCCCCGTTTCGACGAGCGTCCGGCATTTCTCGGCCAACGTCTCGCCGATTCCTGGGACCGAAGCCAAGTCACGCGAGTCGTCCTGGAGGATCGACGCGACCGATTCGTCCAGGTCGCGGATCGCACGGGCACCGTTTTGGTACGCCCGCACCCGAAACGGATTTTCGCCACGGAACTCGAGCCGCGTCGCCATTTCCTCGAGCACTTCGGCGATCTTCGCGTTGTCCACCGTCAAATCTCCATCGATCGGCCTTCGGTCTGACTCCGGTCGGCGGCGGCCAGGATCGCCGCGGCGCGGCACGCGTCGTGCAAGTCGTCCAGTTTCCGAACCAGGCTTGTCACGCTGCGATGAAAGCGGCTTAACAGCAACTCGCCGACGGGGGTTTCGTAATCCAGCGACTCGAGGTGACGGCCCGCTTCGTCGAACCACACCAACGTGTTGGGCAGGTCGATGAACGCGACCCCACGCTCGCAGCAGATCTGCATTTCCGAGGGCGGTCGAAACCCGATCGCTTCTGGCCACTTCGCCGAGATATAACTGCCGCAGCTGACCTGGCAGACCACCGGTGGGGCGTCGTGGTCGCCGGCGAAGTGCAGGCTCAGGCTGCGGTAATCGCTGCCACGTTCGCCTGGCGGGGAGGAGTTCGCGGTCACCGACGTCGGGTCGCGGCCGACCGCGTAGCGACACCAATCGATCACCTCGACCAGCGTCCGCTGCATCCGGTCAACGTCGTAGCCCTGACGCGATGGCGGGGCATCGGGTTGCAGACGGTTGTGGCAAAAGATCAGTCGCGGTTTTCCCAACCGGGTGGCGATCAGTTCCTTCAGCCGCAACGTCGCGGGGGCGAACCGCCGAGGGAACTCGGCGACGAACGCGACCCCCGAGCGTTCGATCGCTTCCCGGACGGCGCCGTCCCGGTCGAGATCGAAGTCCAGGTCGTTCGCCCAGTAGACCGACTTTCCCGCCTCGCAAGCCGCCAGCAGCGGTTGCCACGCGAGCCAGGACCGCTCCAGGATCAGCACCGCTTCGACGTCGGAGCGCGCCACCAGGGCACGGTAACCGTCGACCGGGTCCGCTTGAAACTCCGAGGCACAACCCTCGACCAGCTTCGCGACCGTTCCATAAACCGCTCGCACGTCGTACCGATCGTGCATCATCCGCAGCGCCGGCCGATGACGCGTCTGCCACGCGTCACCCAACCCGATCAGTCCGATCTGCAGCTTCATTCCAGGTTCCTCCGCCTGCGGCGAGTCACAACTTACGCCGCGGCAATAGCTTAGCGATCCAGGCGGTTCGGCGAAACGGCGGTGCGATCGTTCGACCCTTGTGGGCGAGCCTTGCATCCCTATACTCCGCCCAGCCCGAATCATCGCACTGAAACGCTTGTCTTGCCTAACCCCCCTGTTGATCCGGTGGGGCCACGGAAGGTGGGCGACGGTGGCGAGGCGTCCCATTGTCCGGACTTCGGGTTTTCCCTCCCTCTGGAATCGAGGAACCGATTGATGATCACGATGCTCATGACGACGACCCTTTCGTTTGTGCTCAGCGGGTCGCACTCCGAGTACGACTACACGCTTGCGTACCGGCAATCGATCCAGGAGGACAAGCCGTTGATGGTCGTCGTCGGGGCCGACTGGTGTCCGGCGTGCACGCAATTGAAGAATTCGACGATCCGGTCGATGGAACAGAGCGGCGACTTGAAGGACGTCCGGCTGGCGGTGGTCGATCGCGACCGCGACCCGGAATTGGCGCGTCGTTTGATGAAGGGGGAAAATCGAATCCCGCAGATCATCGTTTTTTCGAAGGACTCCGCCGGCCGTTGGCAAAGCGACAAGCTGACCGGTTTCCAGTCGGCGCAGCCGGTCCGGTCGCTGATTCGCCGTGTCCTGACGCTCGGTCGTGGCTAGGAAGCCAACGATCGACGGGGTGATGAGCTGCGGCTCCCCGTCGTGGATGTCGTCAAGACTTCCCAGGCGTCACCGAGAAAGGCCTGCCCTCCGAACTCTTGAAGAGTCCGGCGACGGGGAACGGACCCCGCCGCGACGTGGCATCCGAGGTCAGCCCGGAGATTCGCGGCGACGGCCGCCACCTCGCGTCGCCCTGGGGAACGGATCTCCGGGATAGAACCTTTGCCCAGAAGGTTGTTCCGCGATTTTAGTGGCAACTGCCCAGAACGTAGGTTTTGGAGGCATTGCTGCGATGTCCGAAGTGAGGATGCGAGCGAACGCGGACAAG
>JAWLFY010000153.1:0-11599 GCA_041685355.1 Pirellulaceae bacterium
ATCAACTTCTTGGGCGAAGTCACCGTCGTCGACGCGAAGAGCGGCGAGATCCTGCTCACGACGCCGATGGAACCGGTCTCGGGGACCGAAGACCAGGTCCGATCGTCGGTCGTCGCCGACTCGGGCGAGTTGCTGATCCGGACCAACACCCGCCTGTGGTGCATCGCCGACTCACAGTGAGCGGCGATGAATCGAAACGGGCGGCGATGGATCGAAACGGCAGGGAGCGAAAGGACTCGCTCAATCGAGCGCGGGGACGGCGAGCTGTAGCCCGTCGAGAAGCTTCCCGGCGGCGTCGCTCTTGTTGAGCACGTAGAAATGGATCCCGCGGACGTGATTCTCCAGTAGGTCGACCGTTTGTTGACGGGCGTGGTCGACGCCGCAGCGGAATTGGTCGTCGGGATCGTCGCTGGCGAGCATCGCCTTTTCCAAGTTGGAGGGGATGCGGGCCTTGCACATCCCGGCGATCCGCTGGGCTTGCTTGAAGTTCGTCACCGGCAACAACCCGGGAACGAGCGGGACGTTGATCCCGGCCCGGTCGCAATCGTCACGGAACCGATAAAAGTCGGCGTTGTCGTAGAACAGCTGAGTGATCACGACGTCGGCACCGGCATCCACCTTTCGCTTCAGGTTATCCAGGTCGGCTTGGCGGCCGGGGGCTTCCTGATGGACTTCCGGATATCCGGCGACGGCGATCCCGAAATCGGGGAACCGCTCGCGGATCAGGTCGACCAGTTCATTCGCGTAACGGAGCCCTCCTTCGACTTGGCGAAACTCGGTGTCCCCTTTCGGCGGGTCACCACGCAGCGCGACGATGTAGTCAACCCCGCGGCGTTTCGCCTCGTCGAGATAGGCCGTCAATTCCTCGACGGTCGATCCGACGCACGTCAGGTGCGACGCGACCGGGAGACCGCTGACCTCGCGGACGCGGTCCAGCACTTTCAGCGTGGCGTCGCGTTGAGACCCACCGGCGCCATAAGTGCAAGTCAAAAATTTCGGATTGAATTTAACCAATCTCTCGACGTGCTGACAAAGCACGTCGATTCCGTCATCGGTCTTTGGCGGAAACAGCTCGAAAGAAATGGCGCAAGTTGAGTCGACGTAGTGCGAGGCAAGGCTCATGCGGTGAATGGGGGTTATGGAGTTCGAAGTAGGAACGAGACGACGACGAAGTCATCGTCGAGCGGACCGCCCCGCGACGGACCGTCCCTGGGATGTGCGTATTGTATCGACATCGGCGACAGATCCAAACGCTCACACCCCCCACACGAGCCGTCCATGCAGTGTCAACGCGTGCACTATCCACATCCCCTCTCTGCCCCTCGGGTTGCCACGGAACGTCCACCTTGGGGCAACGGCCGACGGGTTGGGCCCGTTGCCCGTTACTTCTGACTGGACGGGGGAGCCGAGACTTCTGACTGGACGGGGGAGCCGCGGCCAGCCTATTCCGTGCCGGGGCGGGGCGCGCCGGGCCAAACCGCGGCGTCGGCTTTCCCGGAAACGATGACCCCTTTTCGGTTCCAGCCCAAATAGGCGTTCACGTCGGCAGGGCAATACCGAAGGGTCAGCCCGCAACGACGACGGTCGCTCTGGTTGGGGGCGGAACCGTGGACGAGCAGGTCGCTGTGGATCGAAATCTGTCCCGCCCGGAGCGGCGTGTGGCGGATCGTCCCGTAACGCTCCGGATCGCGGACCGACTGGTCGAGCACGTTCCCCGCTTCGGCGTCGCTCGTTTCGAAATCGATCAGCCCGTGGGTGTGCGACCCGAGCACGACTTCCATCCCGCCGTTGTCCAA
The DNA here is from genome assembly GCA_041685355.1 of Pirellulaceae bacterium. Taxonomy (GTDB): domain Bacteria; phylum Planctomycetota; class Planctomycetia; order Pirellulales; family Pirellulaceae; genus JAWLFY01. The sequence continues at coordinate 1,797 of JAWLFY010000153.1, forward strand.
GTCGGCGTCGTCGATGGCAAGCCAAACCGTGACCGCTTTGGTCGGGGTCAACGGCCAATAGCTGCAGTCCTGGTGCCAATCGACCCGCTTTCCGTCGCCGGGAAGTTTGCAGAAAAAATGGGCCCCCCAGCCGACAACGTTTTCGCCGAGCAGGTCACGCACGTACCGCACCACCCGCTCGTCGGCGAGCAGGTCCCAGACACGGGCGTGTTTCAGGTGGGCGCTGCTGATCGAGTAGCTGTCGCGTCCTTCGGCCAACGCCTCGGCCAGCAATCGATCGAAGTAGTCGCGGAGGTCACGGATCTCCGAGTCGCCGAAGACGTCCAAGGGGCCAAGGTATCCGTCCCGGTTCCAGCTCTCGATGTCATCGCGACCGAGCCGCTCCGGGGACCCGTTCGAGGAGGGGAAGAATCGGATCTCGCGATCGACCGTCGCGATCGATTCGCGGTCGGGGACGATGGCGAAGTCGGTGGAGGGCTGCATGGGAACGGGGTGGGGAGAGAGTTGGTCGTTGGTGGTTGGTGGTTGTTAGTGGGGAGTGGGGGAGAATTGCGGTGGGGCGGTGAGGGTAGCGATGGGGGAGTCATCTTCGAGTTTAGGGCGTGGCCGGGCCGGAATCCATCGGGCCGGGCTGCTAACGGGGCTGGGCTGGAACGGGGCTGGGCTGGAACGGGGAGCGGGCGGACGGGGACGATGTGCGGTTCGACTGGATCCGGTTACATTGTCTGAAGCGCCGGTCCGCTTGGGTCAATTTGCCTTGACGACTCCTTCCCCTTCCCACGTCGCTTCATGTCATCGTTCGAATTCCTTGGACCGTACCGCGTCGGGCGGCTGATCGGTCGTGGCGGGATGGGGGCGGTTTACGAGGCCGTTCACGACACGAGCGGGGAGCGGGTCGCGGTCAAGTTGATCTCTTCGACGATCGCGGACGACGTCACGTTCCGCCGCCGTTTTGCGGCCGAAGTGGAAACGCTCAAACGACTCCGCCACCCGAACATCGTGCGACTGATCGGATACGGCGAAGAGAGCGGTCACCTGTTTTACTCGATGGAGTTGGTGGAGGGGGAATCGTTGCAACAACGGATCCGCCGTCTCAAGCGGATCGATTGGCTGCCGACGATCGAGATCGCGATCCACGTCTCAGGGGCACTCAAGCACGCCCACGATTTTGGCGTCATCCACCGCGACTTGAAGCCGGCGAATTTGCTGCTCACCAGCGAAGGCACGGTCAAACTGGTCGACTTCGGGATCGCGAAACTGTTCGGCTCGATCGACCAAACGGTCGCCGGGTCGGTACTCGGGACCGCCGACTTCATGGCCCCGGAGCAAGCCGGGGAGGGCGTGATCACGCCTCGCACCGACTTGTATGCGCTCGGCAGCGTGCTGTACGCGATGTTGACCGGTCGGCCGCCTTTTTCGGGCAAACGGTTGACCGAGGTGATCGATTCGTTGAAGCGGGAACGTCCGGTGCCGCTCGAGTTGATCGACCCGGAACTCCCCGACGAGGTCGTTTCACTCGTCCACGACTTGCTCGAAAAGGAACCCGGGAATCGTCCACCGACGGCACTTGCCGTGCTGAACCGGTTGAAGGCGATCCGTGTCGGGCTGCAGCGCGAACAGACTCTTCGGCTCGACACGTCAAAAACCGTCGCGTCGAAGCGTCCGGATCGCGCGGCCGAAGACTCCGGCGAGCACGCCGGCGCGGACGCCAATCCGCAGGCGGGCGACGAGGCGACCGACCGGGGAACGGCCACTCAAGCCTCTCGGCCGGGACTGGGCGATCACGCGACCTCGCCGTCATTACCGGCCGGCGATCCGTCGCCCAGACGCGTTCCCCCAGTCGCGTCCCCCGATGACGCGACGCTCGTCTCAGAGAACACGTTTCGGCCCGGGGCGTCAGAGGACGAAGACGACTTCGAGGTTGTCGACCCTCCCCGTTCGCATTATCAAGCGATCGACCCGGCGGATCACTCGAGCGGTTTGTTCGACGTCAGCCGCGACGACGACCGCTTCGGATGGGTCCAAGCCGTCTCGATCGCAGGAATGATCGCGGTCCTTGTTGTCGGGATCGGGGTGATCGCGTACGCGTTTCGCCAACCGTCCGCCGACCAGCTGTACGCGCAGATCGCGTCCGCCGAAGACGCCGGAGACCTCACCTCGGCGGAGCCCGCGATCCGCCGCTTTTTGACCCTCTATCCCGATGACCCGCGGACAGAGGAGATCGGCGCCTACGCCGAAACGATTTCGCTCGAACGTTCGATCCGTCGGCTACAAACGAAAGCGAATCGGGCGGGCGGGAACGAACGGCTCGACCCGATCGAGCAGGTTTTCCTCGAGGCGATGGACGCCCGAGCCCGCGAACCCGAGCGTGCCCGCGAGATGCTCACCGCGTGGCTCGACGTCTATGCCCCCGGCGGAGAGCCGGACGACGTGGCGACGCGAAGGCTCGCGGCGATGGTCCGCCAGGAACTCGAGAAACTCCGCCACGCGATGACGCGGGGCGGCACCGATGTCCGCGCCCGTCGGTTGCTCGACCGCGTCGCCTGGGGTCGCGACAACCTTTCCCCCGACGACTACCGGCGGATGCTGCAGGGAATGATCGAACTCTTCAAGGACGAACCGTGGGCCTCCCCCGCAGTCTCCACCGTCCGGGCCGAACTGAACGCCATCGACCGCGGCGCCGATGGACGTGCCCCATCCGAACGCGGGGTGTCGGATCCGAACGCCCCCGAGGGGGACGCGGCGAACCGGGAAACCCCCGGGCAGACGGCGGACGATTCGGCCTAAGGAATCGCCTCGCCCGGCCTTCCGGTTATGATTTGGCTCGGCGGTTCCGGGCGACGGGAGAGCGTTCCCGCACCGCTCGGGGCCTCCTCCCCATGTCCCGTTTCCCCAATCAAGGTGATGACTCCGATGATCGACTCGTTTCTCGCATCACGCCGGTCCGTCGGTTGTGTCCCGCTCGCGGGGGCGTTGTTGATGCTCTCCGCATCGCCGAGCGATAGCCAAGAATGGCGATCACTGTTCGACGGCGAATCGTTGGACGGTTGGGAACAAGTCGGCGGCGACGCGAGCTACAAGGCGGTCGACGAGATGATCGTCGGCCGCACGAGCGAGGGAGCGCCGAACGCGTTCTTGACATGCGGACCGTTCGCCGATTTCGAGCTCCGATTCGACGTGAAGTGCGACCCCGAACTCAACTCGGGCGTCCAGATCCGTTCACACGTGTACGACCAAGACACGCCTCAGGAATCGAACCCGAACCGCATCCGCGACGCCGGTGAGTTGTACGGCTATCAGTGCGAAATCCGCGGCGAGGCGACCGGCGAGCACGGCTGCAGCGGGAACTTTTGGGACGAAGGGCGGCGGACCCGGTGGCTCGACGAATCGGTCGACGCGGACCGAAAGCAGAAGGCGTACCGCCCCGGGGTATGGAACGAGTTCCGCATCGTCGCCCGGGGAAACCGAATCCGAAGCTTCGTCAACGGCGCCAAGGTCGCCGACTTTACCGATGACCGCGACGCCAGCGGGCTGATCGGGCTGCAGGTCCACTCGATCCCCGCGGGGGCCGGGCCGTACGAGGTCGCATGGAGGAACCTCCGCATCCGCGAATTCGAATCCGGCGAGTCGCGAGGTTCGCACGCCCCCCTTCAGAACTGAAAGAAGCCCTTCAGAACTGAAAGTAAACGAACGGCTGAAACCCGCGTGGGGCGTAGAGCCACAAGGACCACACCAGCACCGTCGTCGCGATCGGGCTGTACCAGGCGTCTGGCGGTAGCCGCATCGCTCGCCGAGCACGCGTCCGCCACAGCGCGTGCTCGACGACCATGCAGCCGATCGCGGCGAGCCCGAGAGGTGGGAACCAGTCGATCCCCGGGGCAAGCCGAAACATCCGCGCGAAGATCGTCAGCGACACGTCGAGGTCGACCGCGCGGAACGGAACCCAGCCGACGATCACCACCGCGAGCGTCAACGCGCCGCCGATCGCCGCGGGAGGACGCAGCGGCGTTCGCGCACGCCACCAACGTTCCGCCGACAACGCGAGCCCGTGCCACACGCCCCACAACACGAACGTCCACGCCGCCCCGTGCCAGAGCCCGCCGAGCGTCATCGTTAACATCAGGTTCCGATACGTCGCCACCGGGCCGTGGCGTGACCCGCCGAGCGGGATGTAAAGATAGTCGCGGAGCCAACGCGACAGCGTCATGTGCCAGCGACGCCAAAACGCGGCCGGCGAAGTTGCCAAGTAGGGGTGGCGAAAATTGACCGGAAACCGATAGCCGAGCATCTTCGCGGCCCCGATCGCCATGTCGCTGTACCCGGCAAAGTCGTAGTAGATCTGGCCCGCATAGGCGAGCACGCCGATCCACACCGTGACGCCGCTGTACAACTCGGGGCCCGCGAACACGACATCCGCGACTTCGCCCATCCGGTCGGCGAGCAAGACCTTCTTGGCCGCCCCGCGAAGCATCTGCTGAAACCCGCCATAGAACCGTCGCCCCGACCACGCCGGCGTTTCCGACAACTGCGGCAGAAGTTCACGGGCGCGGACGATCGGGCCGGCAACCAATTGCGGGAAAAACGCGACGTATAAGGCGAAGTCGATCGGGTGACGGACCGGGCGTAGCACCCCACGATAGACGTCGATCGTGTAGCTAAGCGTTTGAAACGTGTAGAACGACACCCCGACCGGCAAGATGATCTCGAGTGTCCCCGCACCGAGCCCCAGCCCTTCCAGTAGGGGCCGGGCGGAATCGATAAAGAAGTTGAAGTATTTAAAAAAACCGAGCACGCCCAGGTTGACCACGAGGCTGAGCAACAACCAACGCTTGCGTGCCGCCCGGCTCGCCAAATCGCGATTCGATGCGTCGTGCTTCGAGGCGGCGAGATTTGCTGCGTCTGGGCCCGAAGCGTTGCCGTTCGACGGGGCTTGGCCCGACGCCGCGGCGATCCGTCGCGCGGCGAAGTAGTCGACCACGGTCGACAACGCCAACAACCCGCAAAAACGGATGTCCCAGTGCGCGTAAAAGTAGTAGCTCGCCAGCAGCAGCAGCGAGTTTCGCGTCCGACGCTCGCGGCACGCCCATGCCAGCGGCACGACGGCCGCGAAAAAAATCAGAAATTCGATCCGCGTGAATCCCATCTCGCTAACCGTCGCTCGCCGCGACTCCCGCGGTGAGCGAGTCGCGGACCGCATCGACGAGTGCCCCGGCGACGATCGCGTATCCGTCGGCGTTCAGATGACCGACGCCGATTTGACCGTTGTGAAAGCCGTGCGGGAATGTTCGATTGGCGGCCGAGCGAACGAACCGGGGCCGCAGATCGACGACACGAATCCCGGCGTCGCCGGCGGCCGCCCGCATCGGGGCGACTTGCTCCACGTCCGGCTCGACGGTCACCAACTCGCCCCGCCGGATGGTCGGGACCCGAGGGGCATAGAGCAGGACCACCGGCGCGTCCGCGGTGTCGCGGATCGCCGCCATCCGGGCCGGCCAATCGAACACGTTCTCACGGGGAGGACCGCCCCTCGGCGGCTCGGGTGCGGGACCGGGGGCGAACCGCAGTTGCCGCCGTGAGGTTCCGTCGGGGCCGGTCAACAATCTTCGACCGGCCTGGATCACGAACGCGGGAAAGTGTCGGGTGAGCGTCCTCCGGTCGATCCACGCCGCCGCCGGCGTCCCGTCGACCTGGCGTTCGATCGGCGCGAGCGGCGCGGTCCGAAGGTCGAGCACGTCTGCGACCAGGATCACATGGGCGTCGATCGAGAAGGCGTCCTCGGCCCGAGGCATTTGTGCCAGCCAGTGCGAGATATCGTCGCCGCTGCGGGCCAGCGGGTAGACATCCCAGACCTCCGTTTCGCCCGAACCGCGGCGTGCCGCTTCCCGTTCCGCCTGGGCGAAGAGCTTCAAGCGGTCCGCGAGGCAAACCCCTTCCGCTTGCGAGTCACCCCATAATGCGACCCGAACGACACCGGCGGCGGACTCGATGGTGACCTTTCCCGGCATCCCGTGCGGGCCGACCCGCGTCACCGCGTAGCCTTCCGACCGCCATCGGTATCGCAATCCCGGTCGCATCACCGGGACGCCCCGGACCGGGTCGTCCACGGAGGTGTGGAACGTCCGGACAAACAGGGGCGAGGTCAATCCGACGAGCAGGGTTCCCGCGACCACGCCGCCGATCCACCTCCCGATGACCCGTCGCAGTGCCGCGTCCATGCCGGTCCCCGTGTCAACCGTCGGCGAATGGTTGGTCGGACGTCAGTCCTCGTCCGTGACTCGGACGGTGACGATCTTGTCGCCCTGGACGATCGAGTCGACGACGTCTTGCCCCTCGAGCACCTTCCCGAAGACGGTGTGCTTGCCATCGAGCCACGGCGTCGCGACGTGGGTGATGAAGAACTGCGACCCGTTCGTGTTCGGGCCGGCGTTCGCCATCGACAACACGCCAGGCCCGTCGTGTTTCAGATCAGGATGAAACTCGTCCTCGAATTGGTACCCCGGCCCGCCGGTCCCGGTCCCTTCGGGACATCCGCCCTGGACCATGAAATCCGGGATCACGCGATGAAAAGTGAGCCCGTCGTAGAACTCGTTGCCGCTGAGCTTCTCAAAATTTTTCACCGTCTTGGGAGCCTGTTCCGGGAACAGCTCGACTCGGATCATTCCCTTTTCGGTTTCGAATCGGGCGACTTTCATAATGACTTCTTCTGGTTCTCGTTAGGAATCGTTCTCGTTCGATTTGCTATCGGCCGCCCCGCCGTCGGATGCGTCCCCTCCCGTGGTCCCCCCATTGTCAGGTGACCCCCCGTCGCCCGGGGTTTCTTCGCCCGGGGTTTCTTCGCCCGGGATTTCAATGTCGGGAATCTCGAGGTCCCCCTCGTCAAAGGAGAACTCGACTTCCTCATCAAGCGGGAGGCGGGTGCCGTCGCCGAGGATCAGCTCAACGGGACGCATTTCCTGCCCCACTTGCCGGACGACGACTTGGCCGTCCGCTTCGGTCCCCTCGACGTTGAACACCATCGTTTCGTCGTCGGGGTTGTCCTGATTTTCGCGGCCGGTCGCCGAGAGGTTGATCTTGACCGACTCGACATCGCCAAGGTTTTCCTGAATCGTCGCGTTCGCCTGCAGCTCCTCCTGCAACAACATCCCCGGGGCGACTTGGAGCGTGAAGTAGACGGCCCCGCAGCAAGCGATGGCGGCGATCAAGCCGAGCCCGCCGACGATCCCCGCCACCCACAACCAGACGTTCGACTTTCTCGGCCGTTGCGAACCGAATCGATCTCCTGATAGCTCGCTCGAACCTTTGCGACTGAACGGATTTTCGGGATCATTCGACATCGGGATCTCGCTCCTCCCCACTCGGCTTCCGCGGTTCGCCCGGGACACTCCATCGACGGCGTCCCGAACGGGAAGTTCCCATGGTACGGTCATCGAGACGGGGGTGATAGGTGACCCGGATTCCCTCGGGGGGACCTACGCTCTGGCTCGGGAAGGCGATGCCTTTCGTCGCCGACAAATTCGGTTATCGTAGAGGGGTCGAGTCGACGTCCGCTCCCCTATGTTCGATCCGCATCGCGAGTCGGGGTGGGCAGCAGACGCCGGAGCGGGGAAGGTCCCAGGACGGACATCCCCGAGACGACTGGGTGCGGTAGGTAGACAGTGTTAGGAAAATCAGTATTGGTGCGCCGGCCGGTTCGTAATGCTTGATGATCACTGTGCGTGAAATCAGTGCGGTGTAGGCGGCATCAGTCGGTCAACTCGTTCAGATTCTTTAGGGAGAATCGTTTCTATGACCAAGTGCAAGTTGGAGTACATCTGGCTGGACGGCTACCAGCCCACCCAGAGCCTCCGCAGCAAGACGAAGATCGTCGCGGACTTTAGCGGGAAGGTGGAAGACGCCCCGATGTGGTCCTTCGACGGGTCGTCCACCGAGCAAGCCCCCGGCGGTTCGAGCGACTGTCTGCTCAAACCGGTTTACATTTGCCCCGACCCGGGCCGATCCGGCGAAGCCTTCCTGGTGATGTGCGAAGTCCTCGATCACGAGGGCAAGCCGCATCGCACCAACGGCCGGGCGACGATCCGAGACGCTGACGACGACTTCTGGTTCGGCTTCGAACAGGAGTACACGATTTGGGACCCGGACACGAACAAGCCGATCGGGTTCCCCGCCGTCGGCTATCCCGGTCCCCAAGGCCCGTACTACTGCAGCGTCGGCCACGGCAAGGCGGTCGGCCGCCACATCGTCGAAGAGCACCTCGAGTGCTGCCTGAAGGCAGGCATCAACGTCGAAGGGATCAACGCCGAAGTGATGATGGGCCAGTGGGAATTCCAGGTGTTCGCCAAGGGCGCCAAGGAAGCGGGGGACCAAGTCTGGGTCGCCCGTTACCTGCTGGAGCGGATCGCCGAAAAGCACGAAATGTCGATCAACTGGCACTGCAAGCCGGTCGCCGGGGACTGGAACGGCAGCGGCATGCACGCCAACTTCAGCAACTCGCTGCTCCGCACCTGCGGCAGTCGCGAAGTCTACGAAGCGGTGTGCCAGGCGTTCGAACCGCGGATCAAGCATCACATCGACGCCTACGGCGCCGACAACGATCAGCGGCTCACCGGACTTCACGAGACCCAGTCGATCGATAAGTTCAGCTACGGCGTTTCGGACCGTGGTGCGTCGATCCGGATCCCGATCGCGACCGTGGAAAACGGCTGGAAGGGTTGGCTCGAAGACCGCCGACCGGCTTCCAACGCCGACCCGTACATGGTCGCCAGCGCGATCGTGACGACGGTCAAAGACGCGAATATCCCGGCGGCGACCGCCTGATTCGCGTCACCCCGTCTCCGCCCTCGGGCGGATCCTTATCGAAGCCCGGCGCCGCAAATCCCCCCCTCCGCGGCGCCGGGTTTTTTTGCTCCGCGTGAGTCGCGTTGTCCCGGTGCTTGGGAGCCAACAGCCCCGGCACGGCGATGAGCCGCTCCTTTGGACACCGGAACTCAGCGTCGAAGGTCGCCCCACAGACCTGCCAGCACGACCAAGTGCTCGACCGCTTCGACCATCTCGTCGAGACACGCGAACTCGGTCACGCTATGGATGTTGTGTTGGCCGCTCGACAGGTTCGGCGTCGGCAACCCTTTTTCGGTCAACTGGCTCCCGTCGGTCCCGCCCCGCACGGTGGCGCGAGTCGACTTGCGACCCAGCTTCGTGAACGCCTGCTCGGCGAGCGTCACCGACTCGGGCAGCTTCCTTAGCCCGTCCCCCATGTTGCGGTACTGGCGACGACGCTCGGTCTCGAAACGGAGCCCCGGCGTACTCGCGACGATCGCCTCGACGGCCCGCAAGACTTCGTCGGCGTAGCGATCGAGGTCACCCGCGTCGAACGAGCGGAGAATCAGCTCCACCGTCGCCTCGCCGACGCCGCCGCGGATCGTGTGCGGATGGAGGAACCCTTCGCGGGCGTCGGTCGTTTCCGGGGTTTGACGGTCTCGGGGGAGCGACGCGACCAAGTCGGACGCGGCGCGGACGGCGTTGACCATCCGCCCCTTGGCGATCGCCGGGTGAATGTTGTAGCCAAAGAACCGGACCGTCATCGCGTCGGCCGAAAACGTTTCGACGTCAATCACCCCCGAGCCGCCCCCGTCGAGCGTGTAGGCGACGGCGGCGTCCAAACGTTTCAGGTCGATCTTGTCGGTCCCCCGGCCGACCTCCTCGTCGCATGTGAACAACACCCGAATCGGTCCGTGGGGAAGCCGCGGGTTTTCGATCAACGTCTCGGCCAACTCCATGATGATCGCGACCCCCGCCTTGTCGTCGCC
>JAWLFY010000154.1:0-11512 GCA_041685355.1 Pirellulaceae bacterium
AGAGCCTATCCGAAAAGGGGTCTGACCCTTTGTTGATTGCAAATTCATATAGAAGAAAACGGCTTTTCCAAGTCACTTTTCGACGATCGGCCCGTGCCAAGCGAGGGTCTGACCCCTTTTCGGATAGGCTGTCAGAAACTCGCCCGCCGCTGCTGCAAATACTCCGTCAACGCCGTGTCGAACGGCATGCTCGTGTCGAGCGGCACGTAGTCGACCCGCAACCGAAAACAACCCTCCCGGAGCTCGTCCCGAAACGCCTCGATCTGGCTCAGGTAATCGTCGCGAAACCCCGACGCGTCGACCGACACCGTCTCCCCGCTCTCGGGGTCCTCGAACAACACCGGACCCTCGTACGGAAAGCGTACCTCGGCCTCGTCCAAGACATGGAACACGATCACGTCGTGCCCGCCATGACGGAGCCGCGCGAGCGCCGGGATGATCTCCGACGGGTCGGCCAGCAAGTCCGAGAACAACATCACCAGCGAGTGTTGCTTGAGCATCGCCGCGGTCTGCGTCAAACAGCTCGCGATGTCGGTCTTCCCCTCTGGGCGAAGCCGCGACAGCTGACCCATCACCTCCGCCACGTGCCCACGACGACTGCGTGCGGGCAACACCGCGCGGAGCCGCTCGCCGAACGTGAGCAACCCCACCGGGTCCTGCTGCATGGTCATCAGGTACGTCAACGACGCGGCGAGACAGGTCGCGTACTCGAACTTCGTCATCGTCTGACGTTCGGTGAACCCCATCGACTCCGACAAATCGATCAATAAGTATCCGGTGAGGTTCGTCTCCGCCTCGAACCGCTTGACGTAATACTTGTCGGTCTTGGCGTACACGATCCAGTCGAGCAGTTTCAGGTCATCGCCGCGGTTGTACCGGCGATGCTCGCTGAACTGCACCGAAAAGCCCTGGTACGGGCTGGCGTGAAGACCCTGCAGAAATCCCCGCACGACCATCCGCGCGCGGAGGTCGAGCCGTTTGATCTTGCGGATCGATTCGGGCGACAGAAGGGCTGACATCGGCCGCTACCTCGACGTCGCCGCGCGGGCCGCCATCTTCTCCGGCTCGGGGACCGGCACGTCGCCGAGTAATCGGCGGATCAACCCGTCGGCGTCCAGCCCCTCCGCCTGTGCCTGAAAGTTGGTCGCGATCCGGTGTCGCAACACCGGCAACGCGATCTTGCGGATGTCCTCGGGGTCGACGCTGAAGCGGCCGTCCATCGCCGCGAGCGCCTTCCCCCCGGCGATCAAGTTTTGCCCCGCCCGCGGGCCGGCGCCCCAATCGACGAGCTCGCGGACGTACTCCGGCGCCGACTCGTCGCTCGGCCGCGTCGCCCGCACCAGCTTCGACGCGTATCGGATCACGAACGGGTTGACGGCGATGCTCGACACCAAACGCTGGACGTTCAAAATCGCCTTCGCCGAAAGCACCTTGTTGACCTCCGGGGTCTCGCCCCGTGTCGTCGTGCTCAGGATCCGCTCCTCCTCGTCCGCCGTCGGGTAATCGATCCGTACGTTGAACATGAACCGGTCGAGTTGCGCCTCGGGCAGCGGATACGTCCCCTCCTGTTCCACCGGGTTTTGCGTCGCGATCGTGAAGAACGGGTCGGGGAGCGAGAACGTCTCGCGGCCGATCGTCACCTGACGCTCCTGCATCGCCTCCAACAACGCCGCCTGCGTCTTCGGGGGCGTCCGGTTGATCTCGTCGGCGAGCAACACGTTGGTGAACACCGGTCCCTCGACGAATCGAAAACTCCGCCGCCCCGCGTCGTCTTCTTCCAAAACTTGCGTCCCGGTAATATCGGAAGGCATCAAATCCGGGGTAAACTGAACCCGTTTGAACGAAACGTCCAAAATGTTCGCGAGGGTGCTCACCATCAACGTCTTCGCGAGCCCCGGAACCCCCTCGAGCAAACAGTGGCCCCGGGTGAAGATCGCCGCCAACAACTGTTCGATCGTCTCTTCCTGGCCGACGATCACCTTCGCCAACTCCGCCCGCATCGTCTGCTGGTGGCCGGCGAATTCGCGGAGAACGTCCGCTAGATTCCGCGGCTTCGAACCGCCACCCGGCGATTTTTCCGAGCCGGTCGGAGAGGATCCCGATCGGGCGTGCGAGTCCTCGCGGTTCGGCGGCTTCGGGTTCGGGGCGGGAGGAGTACCACTCATGGCTGCGAAACGTCATTGCTTGAAGGGCGAAGCCGAACCGGCGTCGGGTGTCATCGACCGCCGATCGGTCCGGCCGACAGAACCTTATCTTAGACGGCACGTGAACCGCGCCGGAAAGGGGGCGCGGCGGGCTGTCATCACGATCTTGACGGTCTTGACGGTCGTCTCCCACCTGCCAACCGCCCACGCCGACGTCGACCCCGCCTCGGTCCAACGGGCGATCGATCGCGGCGTCGAATACTTGAAAAAGAGCCAAAACGATCGCGGCGGTTGGAGCGAGTTCCGCAACCAATCGTGCGGGCTCTCTGCCCTTTGCACCCTCGCCCTGCTCAACGCCGGGGTCGACCGCGATGACCCCGACCTGGTTGGCGCCCTCCGCTACCTGCGTGGGTTCAGCCCCGATGAAACCTATTCGGTCTCGCTGCAAACCCTCGTCTATTGCCAAGCCGGCGCCGCCGGTGATCTGCCGCGGATCCGCGAAAATGTCGATTGGCTGGTCCGCGCCCAAATCTCCGAGCAAGGCGGAGCCCGCCAGGGGGCTTGGAACTACGGCCTCCGCGGCCCCGGAAGCGGCGACCCGTCGAACGCCCAGTTCGCGTTGCTGGCGCTCGGGGCCGCGATCGACCGCGGCGTCGAGGTCGAGGCGGACGTGTTCCGGCGGGCGGCCGAGTTCTGGCGACGACGCCAAGAGCGATCGGGCGGCTGGTCCTACTTTCCCCAACAAACCACCACCGGCAGCATGACCTGCGCCGGGATCGCCTCGCTGATCATCGCCCGAGGACGCCTCCAAGACGCCGGCGAGCGGATCGAAGCGGACGACGTCGCCTGCTGTGACGATTCCGATTCCACCGACGCCGTTGCCCAGGGGCTCGAGTTTTTGGGCGATTCCTTTTCCGTCCGCTCCAACCCCGGCGACTCGTTCAACTACTTCTATTACATGTACGCCCTCGAACGGGTCGGCCGACTCTCGGGGCAACGGCTGATCGGCACCCACGACTGGTACCGCGAAGGGGCCGAACAGCTGATCTCGCTGCAAGACAACTTTCAAGGGTTCTGGTCCGGAGGGAACTTCGAGTCGGACCGCAATATCGCGACCTCGTTCGCCCTGCTGTTTCTGAGTAAAGGGAAACGGCAAGTCGTCGCCGGACGGCTTCGTCACGAAGGGAACGCCTCGCCCGGCGACTGGCAACGACACCCCGACTCGATTCGACAACTCGTCCGACACCTCGAACGAGACTGGGGCCGCGACCTGACGTGGCAAACCGTTGACGGCGACAACGCCTCGGTCGAAGACCTGCTGCAAACCCCCGTCCTCGTGATCGGCGGGACCGGCCCCCTGGAACTCGCCCCGGGGCTCGTCGAACGGCTCGGAGAATACCTCAACCAAGGCGGCACGATCCTGTTCGACGGGGACGCCGGAGACGGATGCGGCGACCTCGCCGGTCTCGAACGTTCCGTTCGAGAACTGTGCGAACAATGGTTCGAAGGGGCGACGCTCGAAGAGTTGCCGCCGAACCATCCGGTGTGGTTCGCCGAACACCGCGTCGACCCGACCGCGCTCGGCGACGATTTCTGGATCCGAGGCGTCCAAGCGTGCTGTCGTACCCCCGTCTTCTTCGCACCGCGAAGCCTTTCGTGCCGCTGGCAATTGGGCGGCGAACTGTTCCGCAGGTCGGACACCACCAGCGGGGCACGGACACAAGTCGAGGCCGCCATCCGGATCGGCGAGAACGTCGTCGCCTACGCGACCGGCCGCGAACTGAAAGACAAACTGCAACGACGCGAGGTGTTGCAGGCCGGCACGATCGACGAGGCCGGCCGAGGCGTGATCCCGATCGCCCGACTCGACCTCGGGGCCGGCGGCGAGCAAGCCCGACGCGCGCTCCCCAACGCCGTCGAAATCATCCGCGCCCGCGTGCCGATCGAAGTCGCCGCCGTCGCCCAGCCGGTCGTCCCCTCCGCCGACAACCTCGCCGACGTGCCGATCCTCTGGGTCCACGGCCAAACCGACTTCGAACTTTCTCCCGATCAACGCGACCAGATCCGATCGTTCGTCGAAAACGGCGGGTTCGTGATCGCCACCTCGATCTGTGGCAGCGACGCGTTCACCGAAGCGTTCCGCCGCGAATTCCCCGCGGCGATCCCCGACATGAAGACCGAATCGATGAAGCCCGATCACCCGGCACTGGGCGAGTCGTACGGCGGGTTTGACCTCCGCCGCGTCTCCGTCCGCGATCCCAGCACCGGGGGCCGTTCGCTCACCGTCAACCGACGCGAGCAGCCCCCCACGATCGAAGTCGGAACGGTTGCCGGGATCGACGCCGTCTTCTTCTCGCCGCTCGACCTGAGCTGCGCCCTCGAAAGCCAAAACGCGGTCCAGTGCCCGGGATACGACACCGACGACGCCGCCAAACTCGTCGCGAATCTACTCCTCTACGCGCTCCAGCAATAACGCGAAGCGACAACCGCGACACTCGCGGTGGCGAGCATCAAGAGATTGACGAGGATCTCCGCCGCGAAGCGGCACCAGTGGCCAGCCCAGAGCAAGCGAATCGCGGCGACAGCCGCCACATCGCGTCGCCCTGGGTCACGGCCTTTTCGCCGGCAAGACCCGCACGTGCAGATGCGTCGTGATCGGCCATCCGTGCTGGTCTTTCCGCTCGGCTCGAACCAAGTAGTCACCCGGTTCCTCATACGCATGCTCGACCTTCGCGTATCCGTCCGGGGCCCGCTTGTCCGCCTCCGCCCCCGAGCGAACCGTCACCGGGTCTGATCCGTCCCCGAAATCGATCGTCTCGTCCCCGGCGGTCGTGCGAAACGAACGCACCGAAAACGTGACCGGGTCCCCGGGACGGATCCCTTCGGTCGGCCAAAACGCCGCGTGCAGGTTGGCCGGAAACTTGCCGGGATGGTTTTCCGGATCGACGACGAACACCCGGACAAAGTCGTACGCCGTCCGCCCCGCCTCGTCGGTCACCTTCAACACCTCGCTGTATCGCCCCGGTTGATCGTATCGCCGTGATACCACCGCCCCCGCCGCGGTCTCCCCGTCGTCGAACGTCCATTCGTAACGGGCAATCTTCCCGTCCCCGCTCCACGACTTATCCCCGCGTAGCTCCGCCGTTTCGCCGACGCGGATCAAGTGCAGCGGCCGCGCGACCGCCAACAGCTCCGGTTCGCGATCGCGGAGATACCCCTCCCACACCAACGGGTACGCGTCGATCGACCCGTACTCGCCCGACGGCATCATTTGATAGATGCCGAAATGCAGGTGCGACCAACCGCCACTCGCCCCCTCTTTCCCCAAGATCCCGAGTCGCTCACCACGCCGCACGACCCGCCCCACGCGGACCTCGTCATCGATCGAATCGAAGTGGCTGTAGCGATAGAACCACCCGCGGTCGTCGAGCAAATAAACGACGTCGTAACGCGGTTTGACCGGCGACGACTCGTATCCGGGCAACGTCTCGTCCCTCGCCGAAACGACCAACCCCTCGGTCGCGGCGACCACTTCGGTCAACCCTTCCGCCCCGCCGAAATCGAGGTCGTAGTGATAGACGTAGCCCGAATCGATCCCCGTATCGATCGGCTCGTTCGCCATCGACGTGTGCGAAGCGAACCAACGCTGCTTCAGCGGATACCCGAACGTCCCCTCCGCCGTCCACGGCCCCTCCGCCGGCCAGAACCGCAGCCTCACGTCCCGCTTCAACGCCCACGGATCCCCCGCGACCCCCTCGTAGCGACCCTTCGTGATCGGCACGTCGACCTGCACCCCGCCGAGCGCGACGGGCAAGTGATAGACCGACGACGCGACCTCGCCACGCTCGCCGTTCACCTCCAACCCGACCGTGGCGTGCCGCACCGCACCCCGCACCGTGTCCCGCCGTTCGTTCAGCTCAACGACCCGCACCTTCACGGACGTGCCGTCGAGCAGTTTCAATTCCGCCGACGTCCCGACGTCCAAGTCGATCACCGTCGACCGCGGCGTGCGGGTCGGCTCTGGGATCTGCGCGACACCAACGGTCACGCCAACAAAAGCCCACATCAACGGGCCAACCGACCCAACAGAAAAACGCATCATCAAATCTCACGTCTCGTCTCAAGGTCCGAACGATGCCCCGCCGAGCACCGATCGTAACCGACCCGGTCGACGCCCCGTCGTTTCGATGCTTACGCCGCGGTCCGATTGATCGGGGCCTACTTCAGCGAGACGCTCAGGAATTCACCGCTGCCGCCAAAGAAAAGCGGGACATTCTTGCTGTGAAAGAACGGCGCGAACTCGCGGAGGTTGATGACCGTGGTTTCCAAATCGTCATCGGTCGGACCGTCGTTCCCGGCGTCGACCTGGAACGTCACGCTGTCCCCTTCCTTGATGATGCGAACCAAATAGGGGCCGGGGCTGGAAAGCGTCCCGATCGATTCCTCCCCCAAACGGAACCGATTCAGCTTCACCTCACCTGCCCCCATGACGGGGCGCATGCTCGGGGCATGGACGCGGAGATAGACGGAATCCTTTAAACCGTTGTAACTGACGTCCGCCACGCCGTAGCCGAGACCGACATTGGCGACGTAATCCCCGGTCGTGAAATCGACGAGCACTTCGAAAGTGAAATCGCGGTTGAGAAAATCTGATTCTTTGGTCCGGATTACCCCCTGCTTCTTGATCGAGAACTCGTCATATCCTTGGATACGGATTCCGTCATTGGGCGTACGGCCGTACCGTGACGGTGTGGTCAGGAACGTGGGCAACCGACGTCCCCTGCCCAACTTCGCTCCGTCACCCTTTGCGGGAGCGGCACTCGCACCCGCACCGGATCGGACCGGCGTCGCGTTAACCATGCTGACCGAACTCGATGCCGCGAGTGAGATCTCCCCGGTCTCGACATTCACCAACCGGGCGTAAGCCGTCCCCACGTTCCTGCGGCGGACGATCTTGCCCGTTACGACATAGCTAGCACCGGTCAATTCGCCGAGCTTCTTCGCCGACTTCGAGTCGAACAGAATCGTATTCTGAGCGATCAGCTCCGGGAGGACGTCGTCGAGTACCGATCGCTCGACGACCTTCACGCCGGCCTGGACCAGTCCGGTCGTGATCTCTTCGGCCAGGTTCGCGCCCACGTTGGTCAATTCCCCGTCTTCGTCACGGAGAGGACAGACGGCGACCACCATTGCCGACTTCGACTCGACCTCATCGCCAACCTCAAGGGGAACCTCGACGTCACTCGCGATCCTCGCTTTCGAATAATTCTCGCTCACTTCGACCACTTTGAGCTGCGAGATTAACGGCCGTTCGATGGCCAGCAACTCGCCAGAGACCGGGTCCCTGATCTCCCCCTTGTTCCGATATACCGCGAGCTCGGTCCCCACCCGCACGCCGGCGTTCTTGCCCAGCGTCACATACACCGTTTGCGGAGTGATTCTCGCGATCGTCCCGCTCACGTCCCGCTGCTCGGTAAGCAACCTGACGCGCCAACTTAGAAGTCGGGGTAACCCGATCGTCCTCACCGCGTCATCGAGATCGAGCGGATTGACCACGTCCTTGACGTCCGCTTTGTCGACTTCGATTTCCGAATTGGTGACCAAGTCGAAGAAGCGGACGTGGTCTTCGGCATTTTCACGGACTTGGCCTACCAAGATCTCTCCGGAATTCATCGCGACGCGAAGGAGCCGAGGGGCCGGACTCTCTTGGGACACCGCGGGGTGACCACAGATGCATAGGAGTAGCCCGGCGAAGGCGAGCATGATGGTCAGAGAGGCGGTACGCGGCTGCGGCATCGTCAGGTTCCCATCTTGTGGCTGCTTCGGGGGGATGCGGGCCAGCACGGAGTGTACCACCGACCGCCGATGGGAGGCAAACTACGCCTCTTCGACCCGCCGTTCGTCCATCGGGAGACCGGCTTTCGGCGTGTGGAGGGCCACCCCCACCGAGGCACCTGCCGCCCCAGCAATCAACCGCATCCTTGAATCTCACGTTGTGACTCGTTGACCCGGTCAGCGTGAATCGGGCTCAAAGCAGTACAGCATCCCGTTGTTCTGTGGCGAATAGAAAATCCGACCGTTCGCCACCACCGGGTGGGGACAGGTTTGAGACGCGAAGCCGGGCGTTTTGGCGACCATTTCGCCCGTGGATAGGTCGGTCGTGTAGATCCCCTTGTTGGTCGCGGTGATCGCGTACCCGGAAGCCGTCATCACGATCGGGGAACAGGTGTGACCACCCCCGGCGAGGTCGAGGCGTGAGCTCTCTGGACCTCGGCCGACGTTTTGCGGTTGACCATTTTCGACGTCCCAGCACTTGGCCCCTCCGCTGTACTTCGTGTTGACCGTCATCAGGTTGCCAAAGATCGAGGGGGAATGGACCAAAGTCAGCTCAGTCACCGAGTCGTTTTGCCATTGCAGTTTGCCCGTCGAAAGGTCGAGGGCGGCAAGCGGTTGGTGGATCGCGCCGGGCAGAATCAGACGTTCCCCGGTGATCGCGGGGGTGCCGGTGCGACAGGCGTACGCTTGCTCGTTAGACCACCGCACATTTCCGTTCGCCGGCCGGAGGGCCACGGTTTCACCCCGCCCATCCGGTCCCGCCCCGCCGCCGGTGAAGTAAAAGTATTCGCCGTCTGTGCTACCAGCCGGCCCCTCGATATAGCTGCCGGCCGCCTGCACGGAGTAGGTCCACCGCGGCTCGCCAGTTTTCGCGTCCCACGCCTCGATCACCGGACCGGTCAAATCGGCCATCGATGTCGACGGGGCGGTCGACGTTCCGGGCGCGTTTCCCGTAGCCCCGACGCTGCCGGCGGACGGCCCCAGGTTTCCGGCAATCAGCCGTGGCGGAAACACACTGCTGCTCCCGGAAACGTTGCTCTTGACGCCGGCACGCCGAATGCCGATCGCGAGACAGTGCTCACCCGGCTCGGCCTTGAAGTCCAATGGGACGACGCGTGCCGCGACGCCGACATACTTAGCGGCTTCTGGGAAGGATCCGTCCTCCCAACCTGACGTCTGAAACACCTTATCGCCGTCGACATATACGGCCAACTCGTCGCGTGGCCCGCAGACGATCGCGAACGCTTCCGAGTGGTCCCCGGTAGCCGACGCGGTGGCGACTCGGAAGCGGGTTCGAAGGTACGTCGTTTCTCTTGCCGGAGACCGGCGATCACGCCACGCGAACACGGAACCGTCATTCGCGATCGTGGAATCGCCCCAATCGCCGTCGTCAAATGTCGACCGATACCACTCGGGCGGCGGGTCCCCCGGGGCGATCCGCCAACGTTGGGCCGGACCGACCAAGGTTCGCGTCCCCCGCGGCGTCTCGTACTTGCTGCCGTACGCGACCACGCCATCGGCAAAAACGGGGGACGCACGTAGCCAGTCGCCGCGGCCGATCGTTCGTTCCCAGAGCAATTCCCCGGTGGCCTGATCCAAGCAGACGAGCAAGTCGGGTTGGTCGACAATCATCGCGTACCGGGGACTGCTCACCCGGGGGATGAAGACTTTGCCGTCCGCCACCAACGGGGTCGCCCGGCTCCAGGCTTGTCCGCGGAGTTTCCGCCGCCAGTGAATCTTGCCGGTCGCTTGGTCTCGACAGACCACGGTCCCGGAGAACGAACTGGAGATCAGGTCCCCACGATCGGCGTTGACCGGGTGCTTGAACAGCCCGTAGCTGGGCATCGCCCATTTCAGCCGGAAAGGGGGGCGAAAATCGGGATCCCGAACGAGACTCGTGTTGTCGCCGTAGCCGAATGCGCCCGGCCATTCCCGCTCGGAGACAGCGTTACCCAGCCGTCGAGGCGAGGTCGAACGAATGGCGGATTCCGCTTGTCCGCCGGGCCCAAGCACATAGAGACAGCCGTCATCGGCGCCAAAAACGATCCGGCCGTCTGCGATCGCCGGCGACGAGGTCGTCACGACGCTGCCTGGCAATTCGAACCGGTACGCTGGCTCGCGTGGACCGTTCCCCGCCTCTTCTTGCGGTGCGCGCTCGAAAATGAGCACTTCGCCGTGCAACGTTGTCGTCACGGCGTGGCGTTTGGTGACGGCGGTCGCGGACATCGATGCCGCAACCGAGTCGGCCGTGATCCCGAACGATTGCCAAACCGTCGTCGCACGATCTTGTTCTCGATCCTCACCGTTGAAATCGAGTTCGAGTGTGCCAAAGGCGTGCCGGTTGAAAACGGCTCGGCCGTCGAGGATCGCGGGCGGCGTCATGACGGCCCACTGATCTCGGGCGACGACCAAAGGCTTGCCGTCACGAGCACGGTGCCGGATGACGGCCCCCCGACCGTCACTCTTGGGCCACACACAGAAGACGGTCTCGCCGTCGGTGGACGTCCCAAGAGGAACGTCGTACGTCGTAACCGGTTGGTTTAATCGCCAGCGTTCGCGGACCGCCTCCCCGCGGTCTTCCAGGCAGACTAGATCGTATCCCATCGGGGCGAAGATACGGTTTCCGATGACCGCGACCGAAGCGCCGCCAAAGTGAGGCAGCTCGAAACGGTCCGCATCGTCCGCAGGCCGGTAATCCAGCTGCCAACGCTCCGCCAATCGGTAATGGTCCCAAGTCCATAGGCGCTCGCCATCGGACGTGAAGCAGTGCAAAGAGGAATCGACGGTGGGGACGTAGACCCGGTCGTTGGCCACAGTCACTGCCGAGGTGACGGGCCAACGTAAACGCTTTGTGATAAGTGGGCGGCCGGTGTCCAAATCCAAGAATCGTAACGACCCGCCTGTCGTCCCGTAGACCAATCGGTTCTGCACCACGGCGGGGGAGGAAGCGTTCCCGGCGACCGGCAACCCGTCGCCGGAATCGAGTTCGGATGTCCAAACTCGCTGACCCGTCGCCAAGTCGACACAATGCGCCGCGCCCGTCTGGTCGACCACGAACGCTCGACCTCCGACGATCGCTGGCGAGGTCAAGAGTGCGTCGCCCAACTCGATCTGATGTTGCAAACCTAGCGACGACGGATCGATTTCACCCTCGGCCACGCCTTGGTGCCCCCCGTCGCACATGAACTGGGGCCAATCAGCGCAAAGTTGACCGGTCGGGCTCGACTCATCTGAACCCAAACCGACGAGTGCTAGGACGCCGACGGCACAAGCGTAGCGGGCGAACGTTTTCCACTCCGCGGGCGGATGTTGACTCGAATGTTCCGCGGGTATCGACATGATGGACGTCTCTCGTGTACCGAACGGTGTCGTCGATGCTTCGACTGTGAAACACGATCGTGTGTCACGGAGATGAAGTCCGAGTGAAGAAACCTTCAATTGGCCGTGGACTTATCGCCGGGCGGCACTCCCAGATCCACGCCGCGGTTCGCGTTCTTGATCACGAGAGGCAACCGGTCGGGGGCTGCGTCTAA
>JAWLFY010000025.1:0-10609 GCA_041685355.1 Pirellulaceae bacterium
CACCCGCGGATCTTGCACCATTGCCGGTTGCATCTGGAGCATCATCGTGACGAGCCGTTGTGGGCGGCATGGCGGCGGATGGCGTTTGGCGAGGGGGACGGTCGCGATGGAGATCCGATCGGCGTTTCATCGCCGGAAAATGCCGACGAAAAGATCGAGGAGCGGTTCGGACGCCTTTTCGATTCGCTAGGCGAGACCGAACCGAAGGGCGGGTCCGAAGGCGATTCGGAAACGTCCGAGTCATCCGGTGCGCCGGACGTGGAGCGGTTCGGTGTGTTGATGCGGCGATCGGGACTCGCAACGGTGGACGAGTTGCGGGACGCGGCCAAGCGGGCGATCGAAGACCGTACCGGGTTCTTGGCGGTCCCCGCGAAGCCGGAGCACGCACTCGATCCGGAAACGCTTGCCGAATATTACGAACTGGTCGAGGCGGCACGGGTCGTCGAAAGCAACGCGCCGGACTTGCCCGCCGCGATGGGGGTGGAAGACGGCGAAGTGCTGACCAGCTTGCCGATCCACATTCGGGGCAGCCACCGGAACTTGGGCGAACCGGTCGAGCGGGCGTTCCCCGAAGTGATGCGGCTGGGCGAAGACGTCGCCGAGGCGTCACCGGGTGAGCAAGCGTCCGACCGTGAGGCGGAAACTCCACGAGACGGGACGTCAACAGGAGGGGCGTACCGGATGTCCGAACAGGAGAGCGGACGGCTTGAGTTCGCGCGGTGGATGGCGGATCCCAGGCACCCGTTGACGGCGCGGGTTTACGTGAACCGGGTGTGGCGTTGGCACTTCGGTCGCGGACTGGTTGCGACGACCGACAATTTCGGGGCGCTCGGCGACCGCCCGTCGCACCCGGAGCTGCTCGATTGGCTGGCGACCCGATTCATCCGTTCGGGGTGGTCGACGAAGGCGCTGCATCGGTTGATTTTGACGTCGAGCGTTTACCAGATGTCTTCGACGCACCCGCGTGAGGCGGAGTGGAGCGAGCTCGACCCGGAGAACCGATGGCGGTGGAAGTTCGGAACGCGGCGTTTAGAGGCGGAGGCGATTCGCGATTCGATCCTCGCCGTTTCGGGCCAGCTCGACCGGGAGATGGGTGGCAAAACGATCCCGCTCCGGAATCGACAATTCGTGTTCAACCACACGTCGACCGACCACACCGATTACGAGAGTCGTCGCCGGCTGGTGTACTTGCCGGTCGTGCGGAATCACCTCTATAGCTTTTTGGAGCAGTTCGACTTTCCCGACCCGACGATGCCGACCGGCGACCGCTCGGTGACGGTGATCGCGCCCCAAGCGTTGTGGCTGATGAACGACGATCTTGTGCTCGATGCCGCCGCGTCGCTCGCGAGGCGTGCGCGGGCCGCCGCGGGGGACGACCACGCCCGAGTACGATGGCTGTATCGCCGCACTCTCGCCCGCGATCCGGCCGCGGAGGAAACCGAGCGTGCGGTCGCGTTCGTGGTGGGGTCGGTGTCGCGAGTTGGCGGCGGTGAGGCGGATGAAGGGGGCAAGGCGAGCGACGGGGATCCGGCGGGCGACGCCTGGACGGCGCTCGCACAGGCGTTGCTGACGACGAACGAGTTTGTGTTTCTCGATTGAAGGTCCAACCGGTTCGATGTTCGCACCTGATCCGATTCAACAACGACGTCAATGGCTCTTCCGGTCCGCCGCCGGGTTCGGCGGACTCGCGCTGGGCACGATGCTGGCCGACGCGGCTCGCGGCGAGACCGGCGCCCCGCGCGGCGAGACGGGCGTGGGCGAGGCGGCGGCGGCGCGGCCGCCCCATTTTCCGCCGCGGGCCAAGCGGATCGTGTTCCTGTTCATGAAAGGGGGGCCCTCGCACGTCGACACGTTCGATCCGAAGCCAGAACTCGATCGACACGACGGGAAGGCACCCCCGTTCGACTTGCCGGAGGTGACGTTCGCCAAGCAGGGAAAGCTGCTGAAGTCTCCCTGGCGGTTCGACCGTCATGGCGATTCGGGGCTTCCCGTTAGCGAGCTGTTCCCGAACGTCGCTCGCCACATCGACGACCTGTGTGTGTTGCGGTCGGTGCACGGGACCAATCCCGCGCACGGAGGCGCCGCGTTGAAGTTGCATACCGGGAACGATCAACTCGTCCGGCCGAGCATGGGGGCGTGGGTCAGTTACGGATTGGGGACCGAGAACGCGGACCTGCCGGCGTTCGTGACGATCTGTCCGACGCTCGCCCACGGCGGGGTCAACAATTGGGGGGCCGCGTTCCTCCCGGCGGAATGTCAGGGAACCCCGATCGGCAACGCGAGCATGCCTGCCGAGGCGGCCAAGGTGCGGAACGTGCGAAACCCTCGATACGACCGATCGACCCAGCGGAGACAGTTGGACCTGATCGCGGAGATGAACCGGGACCACCTGCAATCGTCCGGATCCGACGCGATGTTGGAGGGACGTTTACGGTCGTTCGAGCTGGCGTTCCGGATGCAGTCGACGGTCCCGCAGTTGCAAGATCTGGATCGGGAAACGGAGGCGACGCATCGGCTCTACGGGATCGACGACCCGATCACCGAGGATTTCGGCCGTCAATGTTTGATGGCACGTCGGTTCTTGGAGGCGGGCGTTCGGTTCGTCCAGGTCACGCACAGCGATAGCGAGGTCCAGTGGGACCAGCACTCGAATCTGGTTCAAGGACACACCAAAAACGCCGCCGAAGTTGACCGGCCGATCGCCGGGTTCCTGGAAGATTTAAAGCGACGAGGGCTGCTCGAGGACACGCTCGTGCTATGGGGTGGCGAATTCGGTCGCACCCCGACGGCACAGGGGAGCAACGGTCGCGACCACAACCCACACGGGTTCACGATGTGGATGGCCGGCGGCGGCGTGAAGGGGGGGATGGCGTACGGCGCGACCGACGAATTCGGGTACTATGCGGTCGAGAACAAGATGCACGTCCACGACCTGCACGCGACGATCCTGCACCTGATGGGTTTGGACCACGAGCGGCTAACGTATCGCCACGCCGGCCGTGATTTTCGGCTCACCGACGTCGCCGGCGTCGTCGCGAAGTCGATCCTCGCGTGAGCAGTTTAGACGGTTCACCGAAGATCTCGGGCGAGCGAGCGCTGACCGAAGCGGACCGCCACGCAGGCGAATGCGGGGTCATCGAGCCCTGCGAAGAAGCACCCGTGAATCGCTAGCTCGGTTCGGGTTGGCGGCCGAGCCGGACGGGGATCCCGGCGTCCCGCATCACCCGTTTGGTCTCTTCGATCGTGAACTGGCCGAAATGGAAGATGCTGGCGGCGAGCACCGCGTCGGCTTTTCCTTCGCGGATCGCGTCGACCAGGTGTTGCGGCGAGCCCGCCCCGCCGCTGGCGACGACGGGGATCGTGACCGCGTCGCTGACGGCCGCGGTGATCGGCAAGTCGTAACCGTCGCAGGTCCCGTCGGCGTCCATGCTGGTGAGCACGATTTCGCCGGCGCCCAAGCGTTCGACCTCGCGGGCCCAAGCGACCGCTTCCAACCCGGTCGGCTTGCGGCCGCCGTTGATGTGAACTTCCCAAATCTCGCGGCCGTCCCGCCAAACCCGTTTGGGGTCGATGTTGACCACGACGCACTGGCTGCCGAACCGGTCGGCGGCGGCGCGGACGAATTCGGGGTTGGTGCACGCCGCGGAGTTGATCGACACCTTGTCGCAACCGGCCGAGAGCAACGCGCGGACGTCTTCCACCGTCCGCACGCCGCCGCCGACGGTCAACGGCATGAACACCTGCTCGGCGGTGCGGCGGACGACATCCAGGATGATGTCCCGCTTTTCGTGGCTGGCGGTGATGTCCAGATACACCAGCTCGTCCGCCCCCTCGGCCTCATAGCGGCGGGCGACTTCGACCGGATCGCCGGCGTCGCGAAGGTTGACGAAGTTGGTCCCCTTCACCACCCGGCCGCCATGGACGTCGAGACAGGGAATCACGCGGGCGGCGAGCATCGACGGACCTCCGAGGGGGGCGTTCAGCCGCGGAGGATCTCGGCGGCCTTCTCGCGGCACGAACCGGCGTAGCCCCCGCCGAACAGGTTCAAATGGTTCAGCAAGTGATACAGAACATAAACGTTCGTCCGCCGCTGCCAACCGTCCGGCATCGGCCACGCCGCCCGATACGCTTCGTAAAACGGCTCGGGACACCCGCCGAACAGCCGCAGCATGCCGAACTCCGCTTCGCGACAACCGTGGTAGATCGCGGGGTCGATGATCGCCGGTTGGGCGTCGTCCGCCGCCAAGTAATTGCCGCTCCAAAGGTCTCCGTGCAGCAGCGACGTTTCGTCGTCACGCCCTTCCAGGATCACCGGCAATCGGGAAATCAGTTCCTCGAGCGACCGCCGCAACCCCGCATCGATCCCGCCGCGATCGACGCCCCAGCGGAGCTGAAACCCCAATCGCTGCTCGGCGACGAACTCGACCCAGCTGTCCGCTGACCCGTTGGGCTGCCGCGCCGCCCCGAGGAAGTTGTCGTGGTCCAGCCCGATCGTTGTCCCTCGCGTCGAACGGTGTAGCCCCGCGAGCCGTTCCCCGAACGTGCGAAAGAATTCGCCGCCGACCCGGCCCGTCTCGACCCATTCGATCGCCAGCCACGCCCGCCCCGCCGCCTCACCGACCGCGATCGGCTCCGGGACTCGAATCGCCTCGGCGCCGGCGAGCCGCCGGAGACCCTCCGATTCACAGCGAAAGTTTTCCGCGAAGTCCGCCCCGTTGGACTTCACGAACAACGTCCGAGTCCCCGCGGAACCGACGTCGACCACGACCCGCGACGCCTGACTAATACACCCCCCACCAACGGGTGAGGCGTCGAGAACCTTTCCGCCGCCCGGGACGAGCTCGTCGATCGCCACTTGCAAGGTATTCCGATCCCCCATTCGCCCTTCCTGTTCGCAATGAAACTTGATCACAATGGTAGAGGTAATTCCAATGATGTGGATCGAATCGGCATCGCAGATTCGAAACTTCTTCTCGGGTGACCTGTTAAATCCAGATCGAATCGGCGTCCAAAGGAACTTTCAACGATGCGAATCGGACGGAAACGGCTCGGCGGATTTGTCGCCGGATGGGTGTGCGTCGCGATGGTCGGCGGCGGGATCGGTTTGGTCACGTGTCATGCCGACTCCCCGGTCGAGTCGGCAGCCGATTCGGCCAACGGTTCGGGGGCCAGCAAGGTTGCCAACGGCGATGGGGCTGGCAACGGCGATGGGGCTGGCAACGGCGATGGGGCTGGCAACGGCGATGGGGTTGGCGAAGTCGAGGCGACACCGGGCGGTCCCGGGCGACTGACGCGGATCGATTTGGTCGACTTTCGTGGCCGGACTTGGGAAATCGACGATTTCGACGACGCGGAGATCGTCGTCGTGGCGTTCCTCGGGACCGAGTGTCCGCTCGCCAAACTTTACTCGGTCCGGCTGCGCGAGCTCCAGGAGACCTATCGCCGCCAAGGGGTGCGTGTCGTGGGGGTGATGAGCAACCGCCAAGATTCGCTCGAGGAGATCGCGGCGTTCGCCACCCGGCAAGAACTGTCGTTTCCCGTGCTCAAGGACGCCGGGAATCGACTCGCCGACGACATCGGGGCGACGCGGACACCGGAGGTGTTGGTATTTGACCGAGACCGCAAGCTTCGGTACCGCGGCCGGGTCGATGACCAGTACGGGATCGGCTACATCCGAGACTCGGCGAACCGGGAAGACTTGCGGGTCGCGATCGACGAACTGCTTGCCGGTCGCCCCGTCAGTGTCCCCCGGGCG
Organism: Pirellulaceae bacterium; assembly: GCA_041685355.1. Lineage (GTDB taxonomy): Bacteria > Planctomycetota > Planctomycetia > Pirellulales > Pirellulaceae > JAWLFY01. The sequence goes on from JAWLFY010000025.1 coordinate 5,756, forward strand.
GACGCGGTGGGCTGCATCATCGGCCGTCAGAAAACCCCGGACACCGAGAGCGAGGTGACGTTCGGCGGCCAGGTCGCGGAGATCTTGGCGCGGCAGTGCGTCGAATGCCACCGCGAAGGCGAGATCGCCCCGTTCGCCCTGACCGACTATGACGAGGTCGCCGGGTGGGCCGACATGATCGCCGAGACCGTGACGGACGGGCGGATGCCGCCATGGCACGCGGCCCCGGGTCACGCGTTGTTCGGCAACGACCGCGGAATGAGCTCGGAGGAGAAAGAGATTCTCGTGCGATGGGCCGAGGCCGGGGCCCCGGCGGGCGACCTGAGCGATTTGCCCACACCGCCCGAGAAGGTCACCGGCTGGCAACTCCCCCGCGAGCCTGACTTGGTGGTCCCCGTCAGCCCGGAACCGTTCGAGGTCCCGGCGACCGGTTCGGTCCGCTATCAGTACTTCAAGTTCGATCCCGGGTTCGATCGCGACATGTGGGTCGAATCGATGGAACTCCAACCGGGCAACCGCGAAGTCGTCCACCACATCCTCGCCTTCACCCGTCCCAAGGGGAGTGAAGGCGGGCTCGACGGGGCCCGCGGTTTCTTGGCCGGTTACGTCCCCGGGGCGCGGCTGGAGGCGACCCCGAAGGGACACGCCAAACGGATCCCCGCCAACAGCGAACTCATCTTCCAGGTCCACTACACCCCGATCGGGACGGCCCAACAAGACCAGAGCCGGTTCGGACTGGTGTTCACCGCCCCCGAGTCGGTGACCCACGAGATCGTCACCACCAGCGCCCTGCAGACCCGGTTCGAGATCCCGCCGGGGGCGTCGAACCACGAGGTGCTCGCCGAAGGGCCTCGGTTCCCGGCCGACGCGAAGCTGCTCAGCATGAGCCCGCACATGCACGTCCGCGGGAAGGCGTTCCGTTACGAGTTGCACACTCCCGGCGGTGAGCGGACGACGCTGCTCGATGTCCCCGCCTATGACTTCAATTGGCAGACCACTTACACGCTCGCCGAGCCGATGCCGATCGAACCGGGAAGCCGCATCGTTTGCCAGGCGTGGTACGACAACAGCGAAGCGAACCTGCACAACCCCGATCCGACGAAAGCGGTCCGTTGGGGGGACCAGACGTGGGACGAGATGATGATCGGTTACTACCACTACGCCGTCCCGGTGGAGGCCGGCGGGGAGAGGGTGGATGGCGACGATTCCGACGCCAAGCGATCGACCGCGTCGCGTGAGCGGGACAACGGGACGCTCCGCATCTTTGAGCGGCTCGACGTGGACGGTGACGGGAAGCTCGACCGGGCCGACGTCCCCGACCGGATGCACGCCGCCTTCGATCAGCTCGACCGGAACGACGACGGCGTGCTGACCCGCAAAGAAGTCCTCGCCGCAGGCGACTAGACGAGTTGCCGACGTAAAAGTGGGGCAATCACGCGGCATGCCCGTGTCGACTGAGAACCCCTCATGAACCGTGACGTCGACCCCAGCTGGTCCATCGACCCCACCTGGTCCAACCGAGAAATCGTTTCGATCGCCCTCGACGTGGAGGACGATCGCGAGCGTCAGGCGTTGATCGACGAGGCTTGCGGCGGGGACGCGACACGACGTCGGCAAATCGAGGCGCTGTTGACGGCCCACCGCGACCGCGCCCCCGACCCGCTCGACCGTGAGATGGCAGAGACCGGCTTGGCGGAGACACGAGGGGCCGATGCGGATCGCTCCTCCGATTTCGACGTCACGGGTGACTCCCGCGTCGGACGCTACGAACTGCTCGAGCAGATCGGCGAGGGGGGGATGGGCATCGTCTTCATGGCTCGACAGAACCGGCCGATCCGGCGTCGCGTCGCGCTCAAGTTGATCAAAGCGGGGATGGATTCTCGCGACGTGATCTCGCGGTTCCAAGCCGAGCGTCAAACGCTGGCAATGATGGACCACCCCAACATCGCCAGCGTGCTCGACGCGGGAACGACCGCCGACGGGCGTCCCTATTTCGCGATGGAATTGGTCGACGGCATCCCGATCACCGATTTCAGTGACCAGGAGAAACTTTCGGTCGACGACCGGCTGCGATTGTTCGTCGACGTTTGCCGCGCCGTCCAGCACGCCCATCAGAAAGGGATCATCCACCGCGATCTGAAACCTTCCAACGTCATGGTCACCGTCAGCGACGGCGTACCGGTGGTCAAGGTGATCGACTTCGGCGTCGCCAAGGCGCTCAATCAGGAACTCAGCGAACGGACGCTGTTCACGCAGTTCGCTCAGTTGATCGGGACGCCGATGTACATGAGTCCCGAACAGGCCGAAATGAGCGGGTCGGACATCGACACCCGGAGCGACATTTATTCGCTGGGAGTGTTGCTTTATGAGTTGCTCACGGGAAGGCCCCCGTTCGACCGCGAGACCCTCGCGAAAGCGGGTTTCAACGGCATGCGTCGGATCATTTGCACGCGCGAGCCGTCACGGCCGAGCCACCGAATCGCTACGTCCGAGGCGCAACCGGAACTGTCACGTTCGAGGTTGCGAGAACTCGACTCGATCTCGATGAAGGCGCTCGAGAAGGACCGCAACCGACGCTACGAATCCGCCAGCGCGTTCGCCAACGACATCCAGCGTTACTTGAACGATGAACCCGTTCGCGCTTGTCCGCCGTCGGTGAGATACCGGATTCGGAAGGCAGCCGCCCGGCATGTCGGGGCGTTGATCGCGGCGTTGGCGATCGCGGCGGTGCTGCTCGTTGGCACCACGGCGAGCGTTTGGCAGGCGATCCGGGCGAGTCGAGCCAGTCGCTTGGCCGAACGACAAACGGAGGTCGCGCGATCCGAACGAGACCGAGCCGCCCGGGCAAGCGAGCAAGCGCAAACGCTGCTCTACACATCCGACATGAAGCTCGCCTCGGATGCCTTCGCGAACCAGGATCTCCCGCGGGCGGCGGAGCTGCTTGATCGGCACATCCCGGACGAGGCGGAACGGGATCTACGTGGCTTCGAGTGGTACTACTTTCAGAAACGCGTGGCCGGCCCTAACCGGACGACCCTCGCGCACGACGATTGGGTGCATAACGTCGCATTTTCCCCGGACGGCAAATGGCTCGCCACCACGGCCGCACGGGGAAGGGTGCGAGTTTATGAAACCGCGACCTGGCAGGTCGGCCGGACGTGGGTCACCGACACGGAAACCGTGATCGGATTGAACTGGTCGCACGACGGCAACCGCTTGGCCGCGGCGTGTTCCGATGGCGGCGTGCGGGTTTGGGAGATGACAACCGGGGAACAGCGGATCGAGATTTCCGCGCATCGCGGTGCCGCCAACGACGTTGCCTTCGCCATCGACGACCGTTCGCTCTACTCCGGCGGCGATGACCACTTGGTCCACGCCTGGGACATCGACTCCGGCCATCGGCAGCGGAGTTTTACCGGTCATACGGGTGTCGTGGAACGGATCGCCTTGTCTCCCGACGGGAAGACGTTGGCGACCGCTAGCAGCGACAAGACGTTCGCAATTTGGGATGCAGAGTCCGCCCGCCAATTGCGGTCGATCGGCGGCGGGGGCAGTCGGGTCGTGTGCGTCGCGTTTTCTCATGACGGCAAGTGGATCGCCGCGGGAAACATTCGTGGCGATCTTTATCTGGCCGATCGTAAAACCCTTGGCAATACCCGGTTGGCACAACAGCTCGACGGGATCGAGGCCCTGGCGTTTATGCCGGCAGGGCAATGGCTGGCGACCGCGGATCGCGGCGGGGCGATCCAGCTGCACGCGGTCCCCGCGTCGTTGGACGAAAGCCCGTTAACCTCGGGGACGTCGCCGCGTTGGATGGCGCACGAGGGACGCGCGATCTCGATCGCGACCGGTCCCGACGGAACCCGAATCTCCTCGGGCGGCCGTGACGGTCGGTTGCGAATCTGGGAACCGGATCTGGAGGCCTCCGAGTGGTCGATGGACGGTCTGGCAAGCGGAGACTTCGCGACAAGCCCGAACGGCCAACTTTTTGTGGTCGGAAACGACGTTCGCCGCCGGGATCTCGATCGGCGTTGCCTTATCGGCTCCTTCGGACAAACCGATTCTCCCTGGTTGCTCGCGGCATGTTCCGCAGATAGCCGCTGGCTGGCCGTCGCAAAAAAAGGGAAGGTCGCCGTGTTCGATTTGGCGTCAGACCGCTTGTACCGTTCCTGGCCGCTTGGGGGCAGGGTGGAACCGCATCGGATCGCGATTTCGCCGGACGCCAGCTACGTGGCATTGGCGGATTACGACGTTCGCGACGCGATCTCGGTGTATGCGCTCGATGGTGAGCAACCGCCCCGGCGGCTTCCGGCGATGCAATGCGAGTGTCTCGCGTTTTCCCCGGACGGTGAGCGGCTCGCCGCCGGCCATCGTAACGACCTCCACCTGTATGATCTGCGAACCGCGGATGGGCCTCGAGTGCTGAGCGGACACTCCGACACCCTGGCGGACGTCGCCTACAGCCCCGACGGCGAGACGCTGGCCACTGTCAGCCACGATCGGCTCCTGAAAATCTGGGATTCGACGAGTGGCGAAGAGCGGTTTTCGGTCGTCGCGCACCGCAGCCGAATCGGCTCGGTCGATTTCTCACCCGACGGACAGACGATCGCGACCGCCGAGGCGCGCGGCGCGGTCAAGCTATGGCACGCGGCCACCGGGCAGCCGCTGGGGGCCGTCACGACGGAGACGTCGAGTAACCGAAAGATCCGTTTCAGCAGCGACGGCCGGAAGCTGGCGCACCGATTGGCCGACGGCCGGATCGTTGTCTATGACGCCACCGAACCGGCGAACTGATCCGATTGATCGTCGCGAAGACCCATCCAGCAAAAGGGGAAGCATCCAGCAAAAGGGGAA
>JAWLFY010000025.1:10709-36626 GCA_041685355.1 Pirellulaceae bacterium
CGTTCGGTTGTGGCTTGCCGTGTTTTTCGGCGATGGTTCGCAGCCATTCCGCTTTTTGCCGTAGCGTCGCGGCGGTGCGGACGGTCTCGGGGGTCGCCCGCGCTCGTGCGTCTGACGATTCCCATCGGTCCAGCTGCTCAGCCACGTCGGCCGCCAACTGCAGCGCGAACGCAGCTCCCGCGTCGTCGACAGGGTGTCGCTTCGGGGGTGGTGGCGAGTCTCGCAGCCGCTCGAATTCGGCGGCGGGGTCAATCGCCCGCGAGTCGTGCCGAGCGAACAACGCCCCGTCGTATTGTTGGCGGTTGCCCATCAGATACCTTTCGTTGAAGACGGGCCGACCGGGCCGACCGGGCCGGACGCGACGGAAAGGAGACGTCACGACCGGCTCGGTCACGCGGGGGATCAGCCCGCTAGCCCGATGCGTTGATTGTTACTCGGCGCCGACCGACGGGCCAGCCACCGCGGCGCGGATGGCGGTTTCCAGCGATAGCTTGGCGTAGTGCTCGGTCATCGACGCGTGTGAGTGCCCCAGAACGGCTTGCGCGGCCTCAACGCCGAGAGCCTCGCGGATGACACTCGCGGCGGTGTGGCGCAGCTGGTAGGGGAACCAGTGGTCGGTTTTCGCTGCCTTGGCGGCTCGGCCGATTGCTTGGCGGTATGAATCCTTGGTGAACTTCTCGCCCGGCTTCCGCTTGGGATTCTCCTTGCGGTTCGTCCCGGGACGGTTCCCGTACTTCTCGGCCGTCTTGCGGGCCCTCTGTTTCTGTTCCAGGTGCCAAGCGTACGACTCGGCCGGCGAGAAACAGAATGCCTCGTCGGGACGGTCAAGAAACGGTTTCAGGGCCAATTTCGCGTCGCCGACCAACGGGATAGCTCGGGCCTTCCCTTTGTGCTTCGTCTTGTGGGTCGCGGGTCGGTACACCCAAACGCCATCGGGCCGCTTTTCGATGTCGATGGGGCGGATGTTGCTGATCTCGCCGGGTCGCATCCCAGTTGCCGCTTGAATCCGAACCATCGCCCGGACGACTGGCGACAGGTGCCGCGCCGTCAGCCGGACCGCCTCGATGTCCACCGCCTCGACCGGCTTGGATTCCTTGGCCGTCGTTTGCCCGTATCGCAGCGGTTCCAGCGTCTCTAGCCCGACCAGACAATCCGCCCGGACCAATTCACGGGAAACGGCGTACTTGAAGATGCGGACGATGTTTCGCGTCTGGTCGTTGCAGTAGCGTCGGCAATTCCCGCTCGCGACGAACAGGTCACGGAGTGCGGCCAGCTTCCGCGGGCCGAACTGGTCGGCCGGTAGGTCGCCGTACTCGTCCTCTAGCAGCGTGCAAAGCGACCGAAATCGCGCGGCGTCTTGCGCGTTGTTCGCGTACTTCTTGGTGGCGTGGTCGCGGTACTCGCCGGTCACGCAGCGGACGGTAACGGGCGCGTCGGTCTGATGGGTCGGGATGTCATCGGGCATCCGCTTCCCGTTGGCGTTGTACGTCGCCAGCAGCGCGTGGTAACGGGCGTGACTCTTGGGCGAGTCGAAGTCGCCCAGATAGAATGTGCGGCCGTCCAGCTCGACCCTTGCTTGCCCGCTGACGTGATAGCGGTAGGCGGGTGCGGACGGTTTCTTGCGCGGCATGGGAAACCCCTTTCCGTGGTTTCCGGGTATCGATTACCCGGAAACGTTTCGAAAAGTGGGTCGCTCAGCCGATGGGCTGGTAACGCTCACGGAGCGTTCCGACCGAGAAAAAACGGTGTTTTCGGCGATTGTGCCGAAGTGGGCGATACTGGATTCGAACCAGTGACCTCCGCGGTGTGAACACGGCGCTCTAACCAACTGAGCCAATCGCCCGGCTTGACGACCCGTTCGAATCGGAGAGCCGTTGCCGGCTCGCCGACTCGATATTCGGGAGTCGATCCGTTAGCGGAGTTTACCGCGGCCTCCGTCGTGGCGGAAGCCGGGGGGCGTTCTTCGTGCTTGATACGTCGTTCTTCGTTTGTCGTTCAAGGCCTCGGGTCGCGGGCCTCGTGCTTCGTTCCGGGGCTGCGTTACCGGGGGACGGCCATCGCCGGGGGACGGGCGATGCCGCCCGGGTTCCTTACTGACGCGGCGATGGGGTCACTGGGCGGGGGCGAGGTTGAAGTCGCCGGTGAGGTCTCGGAAGACCGCGTGGATGTGGTTCGCCGGGTTGCCCGACGCGTCGGGCTGGGTGTTGACGAACTCGATGAGGAAGCCTTCGCCTCGGATTCGGTAGTAGTGGCCGATCCCGGGCTTTTTGGGCCCTGCCCAGGCGAATCGGATCGAATCCCAGCCGGCCCCGTCGATCAGTTCGCGGCGTACTTCGGCGACCGGTCCGGCGACGTTGTCGGTGTAGGTGAACACGAGTTTTTTGAGCAGTTCTTTCTGGTCGCCGTTGAACCGGTCGTAGGGGATCCCTTGGGGGTCATCGACGTCGGCTTGCGGTTCGCCGGCGAAGCGGATTTCGGAGGGGGCTTCGTCGGCGATGACCGCGGCCTCGGCTTGGCTTTCGGTGAGCGAGTTGACCAGATCGAACGCGAGGACTTCCTCGTCGCGGAGCACTCGGGTTCCCTTCCCGAGCGGGCCCTCCAGTTCGTCCTGAATGATCGCGGGGTTGGCCCCCATGAACTGAGGCGTGCTGTCGACGACTTTGCCGTCACGGCAGACGAAGTTGAGCGACAGGTGATGTCCTTCGAAGCTGAGCCCCCAGGGGTCGGAATCGCTGGGGGTGCCGAACAGGGTGACGTAGTAGAGTTCGGAATCGCGGGGCCAATTGCGATTGTCCCCCTCGAGCTTCTTGAGGACCGTTTCCAGTTCCATGATTTTGCTCGTCTTGTCGTACCCGACTTCGCTGAGGGCCGCCCGGACCAAGCGGAGCGCTCCGGTTCGCTGCGACGTGTTCATCTCCTTGATCGGCAAACCTTTCCGGGAGTCCATCGGGATGAAGTGCCAATCGACCCGTTTCGGCGAATCGTAGGGAACCGTTGCCGTCTCGCGTTGTCCCTCGTCGAGCGTTTCGAGGAACGCGTCGGCGAACGTTTTCATCTGGCCGCCCGGGGTGTCGCCGGCTTTGAACCCGAAGGCGGCGACCGCGACGGCTCCGATCAGACAGAGGGGCAGGATTCGGCTGAGACGCATGGCGGGTCGGCTGAGACGCACGGCGGGGATCTCCGAGGTGGGTACGGGTTCGTGGGAGGGACCCGCAATATAACCGAACCGGTCGTCGTCCGCAGGCGCCGCCGGAATGCACCGTCGGGAGTCGGCATCATCGGGAGGCGACCGTCGGGAGGCGACCGTCGGGAGGCGATGAACTGGAGGCGCCGAGCGGTTCGATTCCGCGGCGTTGAATTGCGGCGTTGGATTAGAGGGTCGGGCCGACGGTCCAGGGGATGAACTCGTGGTCGCCGACGCCGAGCTCTTCGCTGCGGGTCTTTTCGCCGCTGGCGACCCGCAGCGCGAATTCGAAGAACTCGTCGCCGACGTGTTGCAGGTCTTGTCCTTCGAGGACGACGCCGGCGTTGAGGTCCATGTCGTCGCGGAGGTGCCGGAACATCGGCGTGTTGGTCGCGATTTTGATCACCGGCGTCGGCTTGCACCCGAAGCAGCTGCCGCGGCCGGTGGTGAACATCACCAGGTTGGCGCCCCCGGCGACCTTCCCGGTGACGCTGGCGGGGTCGAACCCGGGGGAGTCCATCACGGCGAGTCCCGCCGCGGTGACCCGTTCGCCGTAGTCGTAGACCGCCTCGAGCGCGGTCGAGCCGCTTTTGGAGACCGCGCCGAGCGATTTTTCGGTGATCGTCGTCAGGCCCCCCGCCTTGTTCCCGACCGACGGGTTGTTATCGATTTCCCCGCCGAACATTTGGACGTGTCGCTTCCACCATTCGATCCGTTCGAGCAGCTTGTTCGCGACTTCGGGGGAGCGACTGCGGCGGACGAGGAGCTGTTCGGCGCCGTACAACTCGGTCGTTTCCGAGATCACGGAGGTCCCCCCGCAGGCGACGAGGCGATCGGAAACGACGCCGAGGGCGGGGTTAGCGGTCAACCCGGAGTAGCCGTCGCTGCCGCCGCACTCGACGCCAAGGACCAGGTGCCGCGCCGACGCGGTTTGTCGCTCGGCGCGGTTCGCACGGTCGAGCAGATTTAGGAGCAACGCTTCCGCCTTGTCGATCGTGGCCCGCGTCCCCCCTTCGGTTTGCATCGTCAGCATCGGGACGCCGTCGTCACGCGTCAGCCTTTGTCCGTCGGGGGCGTAGAGCGAGACGACCCCGTGATGTTGGCTGAGGTAACCCGCGGTGGTCTGTTCGCAGCCGAGGCCGACGACGAGACACCCGCCGACGTTAGGGTGATCGGCGTATCCGGCGAGGACGCGGCCGAGCATTTGGTGGCGGGTCCCGTGGTACTGGAGGCCGCATCCGGTAGTGTGGGTGGCGGCGAACACGCCGTCGACGTTCGGCCATCGCCGCATCCGCTCGGCGTCGAACCGCTCGACGACCTTGTGACAGACCGAGGCGCTACAGTTGACGGTCGAGACGAGGGCGACGTAGTTGCGGGTCCCGACCCGTCCGTCGGGGCGGTGGAAGCCTTCGAAGGTCCGCGAGATCGGCGGCGGGGCGGGGGGCGGGTCGGTGGAGGTGACGTTCGACGCGATCGTGTGTCGGTCGGCGAGGTTGTGCGAGTGGACGTGTTCGCCCGCAGCAATCGCCGTCGTCGCCACGCCGATCGGTTGGCCATACTTCGTGACCGGGTCGCCATCGGCGATCGGGACGACCGCGACTTTGTGTCCGGGCGGGATTTCCCGGTGGGTCTGAAAGGTGTGTGGGCCGACGGTCAGCGACTGTTTGGCGGCGAGCGTCGTGATCGCCACGGCGACGTTGTCGTCGCGGTCGAGCCATACGAGCGAAGTCATCGGTCTCTCGGTGGTTCCTCGGGATGTTGCCGAACCGTATATTCTTGCAGGCCCGCGTCTAATCTTGCGGGCCCGCGTGATTCTTGACGGATCACGAGCCCCGTTTTCGAATTCCGTTTTTGGGCCCTGTGGCCGTTCGCCTCAGCACGCCAATCGAAGCCAACCCTCAACAAGCGACCGTCGATGAAGATCCACGAATATCAAGGCAAAGCGTTGTTCCGCCAAGCCGGGGTGCCGGTGTTGAACGGGATTATGGCCGAGACGCCGGAGGCCGCGGCCGAGGCGTACCGGAAGTTGGGCGGGTCGATCGCCGTGGTGAAGGCTCAGATCCACGCCGGGGGCCGTGGCAAGGGGAGCGTGATCGACAACCCCGACCAGAAGGGCGTCGTGTTGGTCCGCAGCGCCGAAGAGGCGCAGGCCGTCGCCGCGGGGTTGCTGGGAAAGACGCTCGTGACGATCCAAACCGGGGCGGAGGGAAAGACGGTTTCCCGCGTGTTCGTCGAAGCCGGGTGTGACATCGCCCGCGAACTGTACCTCGGGATCGTGCTCGACCGGGCCGCTGCGAAGCCGGTCTTGATGGTCAGCACCGAGGGAGGCGTCGAGATCGAGAAGGTCGCCGAAGAGACGCCGGAGCTGATCCACAAGGAGCACTTCGATCCGGCGATCGGGCTGGAGGCGTACCAGGTCCGCAAGCTGTGCAAGAAGCTTGGGATCGAGGGCGCGGCGGTGAAGTCGGCGTTCCGCTTCATGACGGCGATGTGCAAGTTTTATGTCGACTACGATTGCTCGCTCGCCGAGATCAACCCGCTGGTGATCACGGGCGACGGCGAGATGATCGCCCTCGACGCCAAGATCACGTTCGACGACAACGCGATGTTCCGGCACAAGGAGCTCGCGGAGTTGCGCGACTTGAGCGAAGAGGATCCGGCGGAGGTACGGGCGAGCGACACCGGGCTGAGTTACGTCACGCTCGAGGGCAACATCGGTTGTCTGGTCAACGGTGCCGGGTTGGCGATGGCCACGATGGACATCATCAAGTATCACGGCGGCGAACCGGCGAACTTTTTGGACGTCGGCGGCGGCGCGAACACGCAGCAGGTCACCGAGGCGTTCCGGATTTTGCTGGGCGACCCGAATTGCCGGGGCGTGCTGGTCAACATTTTTGGCGGGATCGCCCGCTGCACGACGATCGCGTCGGCACTGATCGAAGCGAGCAAAGAGGTCGGGTTCAACGTCCCCTTGGTCGTGCGTTTGGAAGGGACCGAGGTCGAAGAGGGCCGCAAGATGTTGGCCGAGAGCGACGTCGACATCATCAACGCGATGGACTTGACCGACGCCGCCAAGAAGATCGTCGCCGCCACCGCGAGCTAACCGTTCCTGCGAAAATCTTGCCAACCCGGACGCGGAATCGGCCCCCTGCCGACGTCCTCTACCCGCTGCCAACTGCCAACTCACCCCACACCCCCTGCCCATTCATGAGCATCCTGGTCGATAAGAACACGCGTGTCATTTGCCAAGGGATCACCGGTAGCGCCGGATCGTTCCACACCAAAGGCTGCAAGGAGTACGGGACCCAGATGGTCGGGGGCGTCACGCCGGGCAAGGCGGGCCAGACGGTCGAGGGTTTGCCGGTGTTCGACACGGTGGAGGAGGCGGTCCGGGAGACCGGCGCCGACGCGACGATGATTTTCGTCCCGCCGCCGTTTACCGCCGACGCGATCCTGGAGGCGGTCGACGCGGGGATCCGGGTGATCGCGGCGATTACCGAGGGCGTCCCGGTACTGGACATGGTGCGGGTCTACGAAAAGGTGCGGGCGAGCGACTCGGTGTTGATCGGCCCGAACTGTCCCGGGCTGATCACCCCGGGTGAGTGCAAAATCGGGATCATGCCCGGCTACATCCACCACCCGGGCAAGGTCGGGGTGATGAGCCGCAGCGGGACGTTGACGTACGAGGCGGTGTGGCAGACGAGTAACTTGAAGCTCGGCCAGAGCACGTGCGTCGGGTTGGGCGGCGACCCGATCGTGGGGACGAGCTTTATCGACCTGTTGGCGCGGTTCCAAGAGGACGACCAGACCGAAGCGATCTTGATGATCGGCGAGATCGGCGGGTCGGCGGAAGAGGAAGCGGCGGCGTTCGTCAAGGAACACGTGACCAAACCGGTCGCCGCGTTCATCGCGGGTCGTACGGCGCCCCCCGGCAAGCGGATGGGACACGCCGGGGCGATCATCAGCGGCGGCAAGGGGACCGCGGAGGAGAAGGTCGCGGCGCTCGAAGCCGCCGGCATCGTCGTCGCCCCGACCCCGGCCGACATGGGCCAAGCGGTCGTGGAAGCGATGAAGAAGTAGCCTAGTTTCGGCGGGGTTTGGCGAACTTGATCCGTTCGATCAATTTGACGACCTGGTCCCCTTCCTTGTAACCGCTGACGGCGGTGATCGCCCGGATGACGTGTTCGTAGCGGAGGTTGAAATCGGTGTCGATTTCGATCTCGGGCCCGTCTTCGTCGTCGAGCGGGGCGTCGGCCCCGACGAGTCCGATCACGTTGGCCCGCAATTGTTCGAAGGCTTCGTCGTCATTCCCGAGGCGGATGTCGTTGAGCGAGACCGACGCGAGCCCGCCGGTCTCGGTCGCTTGCAGACGGAGTTTCAGCGGCAGATCGGTGGGGTCGACGACCGAGGTGCTGTCGCTCGCCAGCGGCATGCGGACGCTGAAGTCCCCTTCGAGTTCGACGATCTTGAAGGTCATCACGAAGAAGATCAGGAGCAGGAACACGATATCGATCATGCTCGTCATGCTCAGCTCGTTCTTCGCCGCGTGTTCGCGGTTGCGAATCTTCACCGGCGGTCCTCCTTGACGCGAAGCGCGAAGTTGGTGAGCTGTTCGTCTTGGGCGACACGGATGATTTCCTGGACCTCGCCTGCGGCGCAGTCTTGGTGGGCACGGATGATGACGTTGGCGTCATCGACGCTTTTCCCTTCCGCCCTGATCACCGACAATTCCCGTTGCAAGCCGATCCGGAGCGTCTCGGCGGTGTAATCGTCCCCGCCCAGGAAGACTTGGCCGTCTTGGGCGACGTGCAGGATGATCGGGAACTCGAGCGGGACCTCGGGCGGTTTGACGAGCCGGCTACTGGGGAGCACGACGTTGTCGTTCGCTTCGGTTTGCGCGAAGTTGATCAGCACCATGAAGAACGCGATCAGCTGGAACGTCATGTCGATCATCGGGGTCAAGTCGCCCTCGGCCAGATCGACCTTTTTCGACTTGACTCGCATCTATTTCGGTGTCCCTTGCGGTTGGAAGTCTTCGAAGCGGCTCATCAGGTTTTCGCTCGTGACGCCGACTTCGAGTAGCAACCGGGTCACCCGGTTGCGCAGGATGTTGTAGGCGGCGATGGCGGGGATCGCGATCGCGAGCCCGACGAGGGTCGTGAACAGGGCGGTCGAGATCCCTTCGGCGAGGTCGGCCGGCTTCGGGGTCGAACCGCCGATCGCGATCGCCTGGAACGAGCTGATCATCCCTTGGACGGTTCCGAACAGCCCGATCATCGGGCTGAGGTTGCCGATCAGCGCCATGTAGCTGAGGCGGTGTTCGAGCTTCATGCTTTCTTCCTCCCCGACCTCCTGCATCCCCTCGATCGCCTTGCCGTAGCCGCGGGACAGCTTTGCGAGGCCGGCGGAGAGGACCTGGCCGAGCACCGATTCGTCGGTTCGGGCCATGTCGTAGGCGGCTTGGAATTCTTTCTCGTTGAGCTTCTCTTCGAAGGAATCGACGAGTTCTTGGGGACAGAGCGTTTCGCGGCGTGCGGCGAGCATGTTCATCACGAACAGCGACACGAGGGTGATCGAAATCGCGAGGAACAGGAGCAAGTACCCCCACCCGAGCGATTGGATCGTCCACCCGAGCAGGGTCGGCGTCCCGGAAGCCGCGGCGTCCCCTTCGGCGGGATCCCCGTCGGCGGCATCCGCATCCCCAGCATTCCCGTCCGCGGGGGGATCGTCGGCGGGTTGGTCGTCGGCGGCCGCCGGTGGATCGGCCCCCGGTTCTGGCTCGTCGGCCGGGACGGCGGCGGGCGCGTCCCCGAACTCGTCAGCCGCTTCGTCTTGGGCGGTGGCCGTGCCGGCCAACGCGACGCCCACGAACAGGGCGAACGTGAGAACCGCCAAGCGGCGCCACAGGGATTCCATCGGGGACGAACCGCGCGCGTCACACATCAACAAGGTTCTCCGAGTCGGCGACTGAGAAGGGGATACGGTATGGACAAGGGGGGAGGAGCATTCGGTCGGCGGCTGCGGGGCCACAATCGGTGGCGGGCTCGAACGATCGCGTGCTTCTTTCCAAACAGAATACTCGGGCGTGGGTACTCAAACGATCGCGGGAGTTGGCGGCGAACGGCAAAGCGAAAACGCCCGGCCCGGATACGACGGCTGGGCCGGTTGAGCTGGCTAGTCGGTTGAGCTGGCTAGTCGGTTGAGCTGGCTGGGCCGGTTGAGCTGGCTGGGCCGGTTGGTCACGGTTCGACATGCCGTCGCCGTCGGGTCACAGATTTCCGCCTCCCATACCGCCCATGCCGCTGCCTGAACCACTCGTGTTCCGGCTCAGGCGTTCGGCGATCGCCGGGTATCGTTGGATCAATTCTTGAAGCGCTTCTTCGGAGCGATCGGCGTGTCCGACGGTGGTCCACAACTCTCTCAGCCGGACGAGGGCTTCGGCGTGAAGGGGGGCGACCGACGAAAACAGCAGGTGGGTGTGGAGGTACGCGAGCACGGCCCCTTCGGCGTCGCCGGCCGCTTCGTGGCAAGCCCCGAGCGCGTTGTAGACGCGGGCGGCGAATTCGGCATCGCCCCGGTCGATCTGGTCGATCAATCCGGTGGCGAGCGAGACCCCTTCCTCGGCTTTACCCGAGCGGGCGAGGGCGACCGCTTTGGCGGCCGTCGCGAGCCGTTTGATCCGTCCGATGGCTGGATCATCGGACGCGACGCCGGCGACTCGCTCGAACTCTTCCAACGCCTTTTCGGTGTCACCCCGTTCCAGGTAGGTGACCCCGATCAGGTACCTCATCTCGACCTTCGATTCCGGTGCCGGGGCCGATTCGAGCGACCCGTAGTACTGGATCGCCCGGTCGTAGTTTTCGAGCGACACCGCCAAGTCGCCGAGCAGTTTGGCGGTGGGATAAAAACGCCACGAGTTTCGGTTGCCGCCGGCGAAGCGGATCGCCGAGGCGACGGCTTGGCTGCGATCGCCACGACCGGCGAGGGCGAGTTTCGCTTCGCACAGGATGCGGTAGAACTGGACGTCTTGCTTGATCACGTCGCGGCTGACTTTGGCCGGGTCGACGGTGCGGAGTTCTTCGAGCGCTTGGTCGTAGTCGCCGTCGGCGAGGGCCTCGCGTCCGCGGGTCAAGCCCGACGGTTCACTTTGGAACGCGATCTGTTCGATCTGGGCGGGCAAGAACGTCCGTTCGGCCTGGCCCGTCCGCATCGTGACCCCGTCCTTGCTGACTTTCTCGATGGTTCCGCGGACGGAGCTACCTCCGACCGGATAGAGCGTATCGGTTTGTGCCGACGCGAGCGTCGGGAGGGTGAGCAGCAGCCCGGCGGCGAGCGAGACGGAACGAGCGAACATCGAAGGGAACCGGATCGGGAAGGAGAATCGCGTCATCGGGCTTTGGGGGGTGAGTCGAGACGGAGCGAGGGTCATGCGCGTGGCGAAGATCAGGCGGGTGGCAACCATCAATCGGTGGCGAAGATTTCGGCGGTGAAGATCACGGCAATCCCGTGGGGCTCTTCCCCGCCTGCTTTTGAATCTGTTTGAGCAACGCGTCGAACCGGCGACGTTGTTCGGGACCGCCGAGTTCGGGGTAGAGCGAGGCGACCGAGGTGATGTCCGAGATCGCCTTTTCGACGACGCGTGAATCTTCGGAGGCGCGTCCCATCAGGAAGCGGCAGAGGGCGACGTGGTAGCGGGCCTCGAAGAACCGCTCGCGGTGCTTCGGGTCCCGGCTGGTCATTTGGCTGATCTTGCCCCAGCCCCAGATCACGTTCTTTCCGGAGCTGTCGGGACGGGCCCCGACCAAAGCCGCTTGGTAGGCTTGCGAGCGGTACTTCGGATTGATGACGGCGGCCCATTGCTCGTAGGCCCGCGCCGCTTCGATTTGCGCGTCGAGCATATTGGGGCTTTCGGCGAGGATCGATGCCAGCGTGTCGATCGCGCGTTTGTATTCGCCTTGCAGCCGCAGCGCGCGGGCGAACTGATAGCGGTTGGCGAGGGACGCCGAGTCTTCGTCGCGGGTGAGTTCCTGAAGCGCCTTGGACGCCGACGCGACGAGCGTGGCCGCTTGGCCCTCCGGTTTTCCTTCCGGCGGGGTTAACGAGTGGGCCATTTCGAGCAGCGTCGTTCCGACCCATTGCAACGTCGACGGGTCGTCGCTCGATTCGGCGATCCGGTCGACGAACACCCGGAAGGCTTCGACCAGTTTTTGTTTTTGGGCGCCGCTGGCGGCGTCGAGTTGGTCACGGATGTCGCGGGCGAGCCGGACGAGTTTGACGAGCAGTTTCGACTCGGCGTCGTCTCCGGAAATGGAGTCACGGAGTTTCTGCATCGCCCGTTCGGCGCGGGCGAGGAGTTGATCGGCGTCGGCGTCGGGAGCCGTCATCTGGCCGACGACGGCTTGCAGTTCGGTCCCGTACAGGTCTTCGGGGAACGAATCGGACGGCGAGCCGACCTCATCGAGTCGCGTGACGGGTCCGTACGCCGGGTGATCGAGCGTCGCCAGGGCGGCTTGGGAGTCGTTTTGCCGGAGCTGTGCTTTCGCCAGGACCAGGGCAGCTTGGAGCGAACCGGGTGAGGTCGCCTTCCCTTCGATCGCGGCGAGCCCGGACTGGAGTTGATCGATCGCGTCCGCCATCAATTCGTCGGCCCGCGTGTCGTCGCCGTCGCGGCGGGCGGCAAGGCTTCGGTTCCAAGTGAGCTGGCCCAACAGCCGCCGAAACTTTGCCTTTTCGGGGCCGCGTGGCATTGCCTCGATCAGTTCCGCGGCTTCGTCCCAGCGGTCGTTCCCGAGGGCGAGTTGGACCATCACGCCACGCGCCTTGGCGGCTTCGGGGTCGTTCGGCCAGGTGTCGGCGAGGTAACCGCCGAGCCGTTCGACATGGGGGAGCATCCGTCGGCCGGTGGCGTCGCCCGACCGCGAGATCAGCAGTTGGAACGCGTTGAGCGCGAGCAGCCCGTTGCGGAGCCCGGCTTCGGTGCCGGGGGAGGAACGGGCGATCCAGCCGCCGACGACGGCGGCGTCGCGGTAGCGGCCTTGTTGATACAAGATTCCCGCGAGCATTTGTCGTGCTTGCAGCGCCACGTCGTCGTCGGTGTCGGGGCGGATCATCGCGACGCCGCGGCGGAGCACCGTCATCCCGTTGGCTTGCAGCTGTTTGATCTCGGCCTCGATCTCCGCGATCCCTTCGGTGGCCGCCTCGCCGCCTTCGCCACCCTCTTGCCGGCGCAACAGATCGAGGGAACGTTCCATGGTCGAAAGCGACTCAAAGATTTGTCGACCGATCGCGATCGCCTCATCGACCGACTCCGGGTCTTCGGCGGTCGGCAGCGGCTGATCGTCCGGTTCGACACCGAGGCTGGAGAGGAGTTCGTTGGTCTGTTCAAGATGATCGCCCGGGACCCGTTTGGCTTCGGTGAGCAGACGGCGACTGTTGGCGGTCGCGCGATTGCGATCCCCGTTGCTCGTCGCGTCCTTATCCGCGGCTTGGGCGAGGTAGGCGCGTGCGAGGTTGACGCGTAACTGTTGAACCACCGGGAGGTTTTTCTCGTTCGGGCGAAGGCTTCCGATCATCGCCTGACCGCGATCGATGGCGCGAGCGTATTCGGGCGGGTCGCGATCGACCCAGATCCCGACCAATCGGCTCGCGGCCTCCAGTTTCGGTTCGCGGAGCATCTCGGTGTCTCGTTTTTCCAACAGCCGGAGGAAACCGTCGGTCGCCTCGTCGTCAAGACCGAGTGCTTGCAGGGTGCGTCCCCGGTACATGCTGGCGATCGCGCCCAATTCGTATTGGCCGTAATCCTTGTAGATCGTCTCGAACCGCTCGGCGGCATCCTCGAGAAGTTCCTTTCCGTCGTCGGCGGGATCGGAGAACGTCATCGCGGCCCAGTACTTGGCGTTGGCGGCTTGGACCAGCGCGTTGAGGAACTCGGTCCGGTACTGGGTCCGCAGAGCCGCCTTTTCCGGTTCCTTGCTCGGATCGATCCGCGCCCCCTGCATCGCCTCGAGCTTGCCGCGGAGTTGCCCCACGATCGTTTCATAGGTATCCGCCGCCGCGAGATACGATTCGCGGGCGGCCTGTCGTTGTGAATCGTCGGTCGCGTCGGACATCAGCTGTTGGGCACGTCCCATCTGGATCGTGCCGAGCCGCAACCGGGCTTCGGACTTCCGCGGGTGGTCGTCTTGCTCGAGGAACTGGCGGAGGAACCGTTCGGCTTGTTCGAACCGCTCGTCCCGCCGCTGGGGCTTTCGACTCGCCAGCGCCGCGTCGATCGCGACTTGAGCCCGCTCCAGATCGATCGCTTGGCGGAATTCGGGGGCGACGCCGGGGAACTCGTCGATCCGGTCGAGGTAGGTGAATGCCGTGTCGGTGAGGCCGGCCGCGCGAAGCCGCTTCAGAAAATCGGACGCGGGCTCTTGGGCGATTGCGGGAGCGGCGAGGACGGCGAGGAGGATCACCGCAGCGGCCGACGCGCCGGCACGCGAAACGACAGGGACCATAAGCATGACGGCTGAGGTTGAGAAAAGTAACGGCGAGAACGGCGTGTCAACGGAGCGTCTGTGCCGCACAATAACAGACTAAGGACGAAGGTTCCCATCTTCAAGCTTCCAGACCCGCCCCTGATTGGGCTCGAGCGACGTCACGACCATGCGTATTCCCTCCAACCTGCACGACGAACCCCTCTACGGCAGACGCGGCCGGACCACCGCGAAATCGGATGGGGTCCGGAAACTGATTCGATTGGGGGCCGCGTTGGCGTTGGTCGTGGTGGTGATGCGGCAAGCCGGGCGCCCGGACGTCTACGCACCGTTCTTCGCCGCCGGACAGGGCGATCGGACCGCGGGCACGGATGTGGAAGCGACGGGTGTGGAAGCGACGGGTGTGGAAGCGACGGGTGCAAATGAAACGGGGGTTGCCGAGACGGGGGTTGCCGAGACGGGGGTTGCCGACGAACCGGAAGGGGACGGTGCGAATCGCCCTGGGAAGGACGGGCAACGACTCGCCGATTCGGACGCGTTTCGGACGGTTGTCGACGGCGGCCCGTGGCGGGGGGGAGACCATGAAGCGTTCTCCCTGTTGCTCGAACTCGCCCGAGACGAGACGACGGCGGCCGGCGGCCCGGCGAACGGCGAACCGGGGCCGCTGGTCGGGGTGTTGCCATTGTTGCAGCAACCGGAGGTCTATCGTGGGAAGCGAGTTCGGGTCCGCGGCGCGGTGGCGCGGGTCGTGCGCCGGCAGGCGGACGGCGGGCGGGGCGATCCGTACTGGGAAATGTGGTTGCGGCCACACGACGGCACCGAGCGGCCGATGCTGGCGATCGTCCCTTCGGTGCCCGGATCGATCGAGGCATTGGTCGGGACCACGTTGATCGATGACGGCCCCGTCGTGTCGGTCGACGGACGCTTTTTGAAACGCCTCGCCTATCGAGCGACCTCCGGCGCCGAAGTCGCTCCGGTCGTGATCGGCCGATTGAACCTTTCATCCGCTGGCGGGGACGGAGCGTTGGGAACCGACGCGGCGGCGGCAGCCGCTACCGCCGGAAGGGAAGATGCGAAACGGGATGATGCGAAACGGGCCCCGTGGTCGACGCGACAAGTCGTATCGCTGGTGGCTGCGTCGGTGATCTTTGGCGTGGGGATGGCGGGGTTTTTGATGTGGCGTACCGCACGGGACGGGGCGCGGCTCCGCCGTCTTCGTCGACGCGCCCGTCTCCCGCCGGTGCTGTTGGGTTGGGTCACGGGGTTGGGGATCGCGTTCGGGACGGGTTCGCCGTCCGGTCCGGGTTCGCCGTTCGGGATGGGTTCACCGTTCGGGATGGGAGCGCTCAAGGCCGAGTCGGCGGTCGAGTTATTGTCGGGGTTCGACGCGGCGCGGATCCGGGGGATCTTGGGGCCGGAAGGCGATCGCTCGGAGCGCGACTCGGCCGCTGACGATCCGGTGACGGAGGACGCGGAGGATGTCGTGGCGGTCGACGAATTGGCGAAGCTGTTGTTCCGGCTCCGCCGTCTCGATCCGGACACCCTATTGTCGAGGCTTCCGCCGGAGCCGGGCGATGCGTCCGCGAAGGGAACCCTCGACGATCCGAGCCGGCCGTCCGGGCAATCGGACGACGCACGCGACACGGCGGATCGGGCGGGCGAGGTCGTGCGGTTTTCGGGGCGGGTCGTCCGCGGGCGGCCGATCGACGTTCCTGAAACGCTTCGGGAGCTTTTGGAGCTGGAGCGGATCGACCTGTACGTGATCGCCGACCGGGAAGGTTCCGAGACCCGGGTCTATCTGCCCGCTCTCGAACGACCCTCGTCGATCGGGGACCGGTTGGCCGGCGTCGGGGTGTCGCTCGGAACGGGACGTTCGATCGCGGCGGGATCGGCACGGTGGGTACCGGCGACGTTTCCGGACGTCGGATGGGAGCGATTGGCATCGAGCGGATTCGATTTGGGGGAGTTGCCGGGGCTCGTGCGGCGGTCGCGGCAACCGTTGACCGCGGCCGACACGGACGCGTTTTACGGGATGCTCGCGGCGGCGAAACGGATCGCGACGAAGGGCGACAGCTCTGGCGGGACGGCGGCGACGCGTGTCGACCCGGTCGCGTTGCTCCGTGACCCGGATGAGCACGTCGGCCGCTGGATTCGGATGCGGGTCGAAACCGTTCGGGTGACCCGTGTCTCGCTCGCCGATGACCCGGGGCGACGGGATCAGATCGGCCAGGACCACTATTTTCAGATCGACGCGATCGGCGACTTGGGGAACGTCGAAGTCCGGATCGACCGGGCGGCGGGGGAGGAGCCGGTCCGTTTTCGCAACCGCTATCCGGTCACGATCGTGACGCCCGCGTTACCGGGGTTTCTTGAGGACGAAATCGCCGCATCGTCGGATCGCGAAGCGGTCGTCGCGTCGGTTTCGGTACCGGTCGACGTCGACGGTTTTTTCTTCCGGTTGTGGAGCTACGAGTCTGACTTCATGACTCGGCGGGGTGGGGAGCAGTTCGGGCCGATGGTCGTCGCGGCTCGGTGGACCGATCGGCGATCGGGCGAGCCGGACCCGGCGGGGGTTTCCCGGATCGGTTGGTGGGCGGCATCCGCGGTGATCGCGGCGTTGTTGGGCATCGTGACGTGGTCGGTGGTGACGGGTCGTCGCGACGCGCGGGTCCGCGAGGCGCGTCGCCGTCGCGAAGCCGAACAGGTCGGGTTCCCCCCAGGGTCTACTTGACCCGCCGGGGACGGCGGGGACGATATAGCCCGATAACCGTCCCTCACGACTGACCGGAATAGAAAACAGATGCGACGAGCGAAGATTTCAATCATTGGCGCCGGCAACGTCGGTGCGACCTGTGCCCACTGGTGTGCCGCGGCCGAACTCGGCGACGTGGTCCTGCTGGACATCCCGCAAACCGAAGACATGCCGCGGGGCAAGGCGCTCGACCTGATGCAGGCGTCGCCAATCATGGGATTCGATTCGAACATCGTCGGGACGACCGATTACGCCGACACCGCCGGCAGCGACGTCGTCGTGGTCACCGCCGGGATCCCGCGGAAGCCGGGGATGAGTCGGGACGATTTGCTAAGCACCAACGCGAAGATCGTCACGAGCGTTGCCGAGCAATTGAAGGCGACCAGCCCTGACGCGGTGGTGATCGTCGTCAGCAACCCGCTCGACGCGATGGTCCAGCAGATGTTCAAGGTCACCGGATTTGACGCGGCGAAGGTTTGTGGCCAAGCCGGGGTGCTCGACACCGCCCGTTACCGGACATTTTTGGCGATGGAACTCGGCGTCAGCGTCGAGGACGTGACCGCGACGTTGATGGGCGGCCATGGCGACACGATGGTACCGATCCCGAGTTGCACCAGCGTCGGCGGGATTCCCGTGACCCAGTTGATCGATTCCGCGCGGTTGGCCGAGATCGTCGACCGGACGCGGAAGGGGGGCGCGGAAATCGTCTCGTTGCTCAAGACGGGGAGCGCGTACTACGCCCCCGCGGCCGCCTGTGCCCAGATGGTCGAGGCCGTGGTACGGGACAAGAAGCGGGTGATCCCGGTCGCGGCGTACTGTGACCGCGAGTACGGCGTGGGGGGTTACTACGTCGGCGTTCCCGTGGTGATGGGGAGCGGCGGGGTGGAGAAGGTGATCGAGTTGGAGCTGACCGAATCGGAGACGGCGGACTTCCGCAACAGCGTCGACGCGGTGAAACAGCTCGTCGCCACGATGGGTGATTTGCTGTCGTCCTGACGGGTGGTTCCCCGCGTGTAACGGCAAGGTTTCGGCCCTCCCGCCGGGAAGGCCGGGATCAGCGTTGACAACAGGCCGATCTCGGTCGTACGTTCTTCGTCGCTGACCGCATCCGGGACACCCAGCTGGGAGTTTTCGAAATGCCTTCTCGGTGACCGCTCGACGCCCTCCTCCGCCCGACATCGGCCCTCCTTCTTTCCTTCCATCGGAACGAGCCACGCCATGAATCGTTTCCGCCCGTCGATCTCATGGGACCCAAAATTCGACGCCGAAAACTTGGAGCCTCCCTCGGCCGGGAGTTCCCCGTCGTCGGCTGGTGAAGCATGGTCGCAAGTGGGGATGACGGCATGGGAGGAAGAGGCGTCCGGTGAAAGCGATGTGGATGGCGCCGGGTTGTTCGATGAGGGGGCGATCGAACCGTCGACGCGGGCGTCGGCGCGGGTGTTCCTGCTGCCGCTTCATTACGAGCCGAACTATCGGTACCCGTTGGTCGTTTGGCTCCACAGCGACGGTTACAACGAGCATCAAGTCGAGCACGTGATGCCTCACATCAGCTTGCGGAACTACGTCGGCGTCGGCGTGCGGGGCGTCCGCGCCGCCGATTCGATCGGGCATCGTTTTGATTGGTCGTTGAGCGCCGCGGCGGTGGGGTCGGCTCATGCCGCGGTCGCCGAAACGATCGAGGAGGCGACGACGCGGTTCTCGATCCACCCGGGTCGCGTCGTGCTGGCGGGGTACCGTTCGGGCGGAACGATGGCGCTGCGGATCGCGATGCGTGACCCGTCGACGTTCGCCGCCGCGATCTCACTCGGCGGGCCGCTGCCCCGGTGTGGCGGGATGTTGGGCAATTTGGCGTTGCTGCAAAGCCGTCGGTTGCCGATGTTGTGGCAATGGGCCGATCGTGGCGACCGGTTCGATCCGGAAACGCTCACCGAAGACCTTCGATCGGCGATGATGATGCGCGCCCAAGTCGAAGTGCGTCAGTACGCGGACGACGACGAGATGAACACGGTCGCGTTGTCCGACGTCAACGATTGGGTAATGAGGCGGGTGGTCACCGGCGAGGCCAATCGAGGCTCGGGGGCATGGACGAGTTCCGAGGTCGGCTTTTCGGACAATTGACGCTCTCGAACAATCCGCTCTTGGCGGGCGGACGCGAGGCCGGCTCGGCGGTACACTGTCGGGGACGTCGATCGGGTCGTATCGGAAAGACCCGCTTGATCCCTTGAACGCAACCCGAGGCCTCTCGAACATGGTGGACCGTGATTCTTCGTCTGGCAAGAAAGTCTTGATCGTCGATGACGACGTCGAGATCGTCGAATCGATCAAGTACGCGTTGGAAGGGGCCGGGCATGACGTCGTGGTCGCCCGTGACGGGAATCAGGGGATCGCGTTGGCGGAACGGGAAAATCCTGACCTGATGATTCTCGACATGATGATGCCGAAGCGGAGCGGATTCTTGGTGTTGGAAAAGATCCGTCGGGTCCGCGACGAGCCGTTACCGGTGATCATGATCACCGGCAACGAGGGGAGTCGCCACAAGGCGTACGCGGAGCTGTTGGGGGTCAGCGACTACATCCGCAAGCCGTTCGCGATGGACCGGTTGGTGAACGCCGTCGGACGACTTCTCGAGGCCGAGTGATGGCCTCCGCGACTTCTCGCCGCTTGACGGTGATCGCGGCGGTCGCCGGGTTCTTGGGCGTCGCGATCGGCGCCTTCGGCAGCCACGGCCTCGGCGGATGGCTGGAATCCCGCGGTCTCGATGCGGAACTGATCGAGAAGCGGGTCGGCCAATTCGAGATCGGCGTTCGCTATCACCTCGTCCATGCGGCGGCGCTGCTCGCGGTCGCCGCACTCCGTACCGGATCGCCGGGTGGCCGTCGGATGGTCGCGGCGTGGTTCGTGGCCGGTTTGATCCTGT
The DNA here is from genome assembly GCA_041685355.1 of Pirellulaceae bacterium. Taxonomy (GTDB): domain Bacteria; phylum Planctomycetota; class Planctomycetia; order Pirellulales; family Pirellulaceae; genus JAWLFY01. The sequence continues at coordinate 30,041 of JAWLFY010000025.1, forward strand.
TCAGCGGCAGCTTGTACCTGTTGGCCGCGACGAACACGCCGTGGCTCGGGGCGGTGACCCCGTTCGGGGGAATCGCTTGGTTGGTGGGCTGGGCCACACTGGCGGTCGTCGCGGGGCGAGACCGGCACGGGATGCGAGACCGGCACGGGATCTTGTCAGAATCCGAATCGGCTCTTAACGTGTCGCCGCCGGAGTCTCCCCGGTGAACGCCATCCCGGTAACCGCCCGCGACGAGTGCTAGCGATGATGACCGATTCGGTCGGAAGCGAACTGACCTTCCCGTCGACCTGGCACCGGCGTCACCTGCTCGACCTGGAAGGCCTGACGGCGGGCGAGATCACGACGCTGCTCGACACGGCGCAGCAGATGAAGGAGATCACCGAAGGGTGTCGCCGCCGCGTCTCGCTGTTGACAGGCAAGACGTGTGCCAACCTTTTTTTCGAGAACAGCACGCGGACGCGGAACAGTTTTTCGTTGGCCGCCAAACGCCTGGGGGCCGACACCGTCGAGTTCAGCAGTTCGGGCAGCAGCACCGCGAAGGGGGAAACGTTCGTCGACACCGCGAAGACGATCGAGGCGATGGGGGTCGACTGGGTCGTCACCCGACACGGCACCCCCGGCACCCCGCACTTGCTGTCCCGCGAGCTTCAATGTCCCGTGATCAATGCCGGTGACGGACCGCACGAACATCCGACCCAGGGGCTGCTCGACATCTTGACGATTCGGCAACACGTCGGCCGCATCAAAGGGCTGACCGTCGCGCTCGTCGGCGATATCGCCCATAGCCGCACGGCGCGGAGCAACTTGTGGGGGCTGCGGAAACTCGGGGCTCACGTGATCATCTGCGGTCCGCCGACGTTGGTCAGTCCCCGATGGGCCGAACTGGGGTTCGAGGTCGCCCACCGGTTGGACGAGGTGCTGCCGCGTTGCGACGTGCTGAACCTGTTGCGGATCCAATTCGAACGTCAGGTCGCCCGCCCGTTCCCGAGTGTGAACGAATACGCAGCCCTGTACGCGATGAACGGCGTCCGGATGAAGCGGGCCAAGAGTTCGATCCTGATCATGGCTCCCGGGCCGATCAACCGCGGCGTCGAGATCACCCCGGACGTCGCCGACGGTCCCCATTCGGTCATTTTGGAACAGGTTACCAACGGGATCGCGGTGCGGATGGCCGCGTTGTGGCTGTTGGCCGGCGCCTGCAACGGCTGACCACGTCCCCTTTCGAGGCCGGTGATGGAAGACTTGTTGATTACGAACGGCCGGTTGGTCGACCCGAGCCAAGGGATCGACCGGATCGCCAGCTTATGGATCCGCGGCGGGCGGGTCGTCGCGATCGACCCGAACGAGGGAACGGTTCCGGACGATTGCCCGCGGATCGACGCCTCCGAGCGGATCGTCGCCCCCGGGTTGGTCGACTTGGGGGCGGAGCTCCGTGAACCGGGGAACGAAAGCGACGAGACGATCCTCAGCGGCAGCGAGGCGGCGATCGCCGGCGGCTACACGAGCATCCTCTGTAACGCGAGCACCAAGCCGGTGATCGACAGTCCCGGCGCGGTCGAGTTCGTGCGTCAAAAGGCGGCCCGCGCCGCCGGGGCGAAGATCCACGTGATCGGGTGTCTCAGCCGCGACCGGAAGTCGGAGCAAATGGCGGAGTTGGGCCTGCTCGCCGAGGCGGGCGCGGTCGGCTTCAGCGATTCCCCGCGGCCGATGCCCAACGACGCGTTGCTCAAGCGGGCGCTCGAGTACTGCCGAATGTTCGACCTGCCGATCTTCGACCGCCCCGAGGTCCCGGTGCTGGCGGAGAACGGGGTGATGCACGACGGCCAAGTCTCGCTCGTGCTCGGGCTGCGGGGGTTACCGACCGAAGCCGAAGACTTGGCGGTGGCCCGTGACGTCCGTTTGGCGGAAGCGACCAGTGGGCGGCTGCACGTGGGCCCGGTCAGCACGATGGGAGCGATCGATATGCTCCGCCGCGTCAAATCGCGGGGGATCGCGATCACCGCGTCGGCGTGCCCCCACAACCTTTGTCTTTCCGACGCGAACCTCCGGTCGTACGACGCCCGCTTCAAAGTCCATCCGCCGCTCCGCAGCGGCCGCCACGTCGAAGCGCTCCGACACGCCGTCGCCGACGGGACGATCGACGCGATCGAGAGCGGTCACATGCCGCGGGCCCGCGAGAAGAAGAACGACGACCTCGACCTCGCCCCGTTCGGCGCGGCGACGTTGGAAACGACGCTCGCGACGGTCGCCACCTACCTCGTCGGCGAGCGGGTGTTCGACTGGTCCGCCGCGATCGACCGGCTGTCCACCACCCCGGCTCGCATCGCCGGGGTCGACGGCGGGACGCTGCGGGTCGGCTCCGCCGGCGACGTCGTGATCATCGACCCCCACGAGACATGGACGGTCGACGCGTCGCACTTCCGATCGCTGTGTCAAAGCAGCCCCCTCGACGGACACGACCTGTTCGGCCGAGTCACCCACACGATCGTCGACGGGATGATCCGCTATCGTCTCCGCACCGCTGAAGTCACGACAAGCTGAGGAGTCACCCGAGTTCGTCATCGCTGGCCCCTTTTCGAGCACGAGCACGAGCACGGGCACGGGCACGGGCACCGCTCCGCAGAGCACGATCGCCCCGACCTGGGGCTTCGCTTAGGTTCGGGCATCGCCGTGGCAAAGTGCTCCGTTGGCGACCTGCCCCCGTTCAGACTTCTTTTTCGTCGATCCAGGACATCATGCGGCGGAGTCCGCGGCCGATTTCTTCGACGCCGTGTTGTCGTTCGCGGCGGCGGGTGGCCTTGAAGAACGGGGCACCCGCGCGGTTTTCCAAGATCCAGCGGCGGGCGAATTCGCCCTTCTGGATTTCGTCCAAGATCCGCCGCATCTCGGCCTTCGTTTCGTCCGTGATGATTCGCGGCCCGCTGACGTAGTCGCCGTACTCGGCCGTGTTGCTGATGCTGTACCGCATGTAGCTCAAGCCGCCTTCGTAGAGCAGATCGACGATCAGCTTCAGCTCGTGCATGCACTCGAAGTACGCCATCTCGGGTTGGTATCCGGCGTCGACGAGGGTTTCGAAGCCGGCCTTCACCAGTTCGCTGACGCCGCCGCACAGCACGACCTGTTCGCCGAACAGGTCGGTCTCGGTTTCCTCGGCGAAGCTCGTCTCGATGACGCCGCCACGCGTCCCCCCGATCCCTTTGGCGTATGCCAAACCGATCTGTTTGGTCGTCTCCGATGCCCCTTCGCCGGTGGCCAGCAAGCAGGGGACGCCGCCCCCTTTTTCGTATTCGCTGCGGACCAGGTGGCCCGGACCCTTGGGCGCCACCAACAGCGTATCGATTCCCTTGGGCGGTTCGATTTGGCCGAAGTGGATGTTGAACCCGTGGGAACACATCAAGATGTTCCCTTTGGTCAAGTTGTCGCGGATGAACTCGCGGTAGATGTCCGCCTGCACTTCGTCGGGAAGGAGCAGGTTGACCACGTCGGCCGACTCGGTCGCCTCGGCGATCGATTTCGGTTCGAACCCGTGGGAGACCGCGAGGTCGTAGTTCGCCGAACCGGGTCGTTGGCCGATCACGACGTTGACACCGCTGTCGCGGAGGTTTTGCGCCTGCGCGTGGCCTTGGGACCCGTACCCCAGGATCGCGACCGTCTTCCCTTTGAGGTGCGAGAGGTCGGCGTCGTTTTCGTAATAGATCGTGGCTGGCATCGCGGCGGTTCTCTCGGTTCGATTTTTCGCGGGGGAGTCAAAGGGGACGCGATTCGACGCGGCCCCGATTTCGGAACGGATGGGGACTCGGAACGGGACGTTCCTGGAACGAGACGTTATCGGGACGGGACGTTATCGGGTGCGACTCAGGCGGGCGTCGCTTCGGACGTTTCGGCGTCGGCGAGGGCGTTGACGCTGCGGACCATCGCGATCCGCCCGGTCCGGACCAATTCGGTGATGCCGTAGGGACGCATCCGCTCGATGAACGCTTGGACCTTGTTTTCGCGACCGCTGATCTCGACCATCACCTCTTCCGGCCCCACGTCGACGATTTTGCCTCGGAAAATATCGACCAGCTCGCGGACCTCGGTCCTCGGACCCCCCGGCGGGGCGATCACCTTCATCAACAACAGGTCGCGTTCGACGAAGTCGCGGGCGCTGACGTCGAGCACGCGGACGACGGTGACGATCTTTTCGAGCTGTTTGCGGACCTGTTCGAGGACGCTATCGTCGCCCACGATCACGAACGTCATTCGTGAAAGCTCGTGGTTTTCCGTCTCGCCGACCGCCAACGAGTCGATGTTGAACCCGCGGGAGGCGAGCATCCCCGAGATATGGGCGAGGACCCCCGGGACGTTCTGGACGAGGGCCGAAAGAACGTGGCGGTGGTTCGTTTGGGGCATCGGAACGGTCGCGTAACGCGTGTGAGGGCTTGGAGCGGGATCAGAAGCGGGGCATGATAATTTTGCCGGGGCGGACCAACAAGGCCGCCCGGCCGGCCCCCGCCACGAGAGCCCGGTATTCTCGAGACCCGAGTCTGGCGCCCCCGACACGGGATTCCGGCCCTGCGGGTCGAGAGCAGATTCCCTCGGGTCGAGAGCAGATTCCCTCGGGTCGAGAGAAGCGGGCCCTCGGGCAGAGAGCATCGGGGCACGGACGAGGTTCACCCCGGCCACCCTCACTTGCACAAGGCGTCATCGATGGGATTCCGGATCGAACTGCCCGCCTACCGGGGCCCGCTCGACCTGCTGCTCTATTTGGTCCGCCGCCACGAGATCTCCGCGGGCGAACTCTCGCTCGCGAAAGTCGTCGACCAGTACGTCCGTCACATCGACGCGTTGGTGGGGACCGACGGGGGAATCGACGGGCTCGATCTGACCGAGGTGGGTGACTTCATCGATTTGGCGAGCGTGTTGCTCGAGATCAAGAGTCAGGCGGTATTGCCACAGATCGTCGAGGAGGGGGACGAGGAGGCGATCAGCGACCCGCAGGAGGAATTGGTCGAACGTTTGCTACAGTACAAACAGATCCGCGACGCCGCGGCGGTGTTGGAGGAGATGGGCCAGCGATGGCAACGGCGTTACGAGCGGATGAGCGACGACCTGCCCCGCCGACGGCTCGACCCGGGCGACCAGCCGATCGTCGACTTGGAGATTTGGGACCTGGTCAGCGCTTTCGGCCGGATCATGCGGGAGGCGGCCGGCCCGCCACCGACGCAGGTGATCTATGACGAAACCCCGATCCACGTTTACATGCGGAAAATCCACGAGGGGCTTCGTCAGCACGAGCGGCTGCCGCTGATCGATCTGCTGACCGGCGGGTCACACAAGTCGGCGTTGATCGGGTGGTTCCTGGCGACACTCGAGCTAACGAGGCACCACGGGGCGGCGATCGAACAGGACGACCGGGGCGACATCTTCGTCGTCCGCACCGATCAGTTCCGAGACGACCTCGACGTGGCCCAAGTCGACAACTATTCGGCCGACGCGATCGATTCGAGCAATATGCCGGTCCGCATGCGGTGAGCGGCCGGGAAAAGGAGGAAAAGGGGGCCGCCCCCTCGTCACTGCCGCTGATTTGAACACGATTTATTGCTACGCTCTGCCATCCAAATCGTACTCGTACTATGCTCCATGTGCCCGATCTCTGCCGCCAATCGACCCGCCACCGACGGTCAAAGCCCTCCGCAACCGATGGTCGAGAATTCCCCGGTGCTGTCCCACCATCACGACGGCCTGACGATCGAGGGATTTTCGCGGGCGGCGGTCCAGACTTGTTGGCGGGTGAACGAGTTGAAACTGTTGTTCGACGTCGGCGCGCAGCCTTGGGATTTCATGGGGACGTCGACCGCGTTCATCTCCCACGCCCATCTTGATCATATCGCGGCGCTGCCGCTGTACGTGTCGAGGCGACGGATGATGAAGATGGACCCGCCGCTGATCTACCTGCCCGATTCCGCGGTCGACGCGGCGTGGAACATGCTCCAGTCGTTCCGCAAACTCGACCGTGGCGGGATGCCGTGTGAATTGGTGGGACTGCTCCCCGGAGACGAGATCGACGTCAGCCGTGAATACGTCGTCAAAATCGTCCCGACGCGGCACACGGTCCCGTCGGTCGGGTTCATCGTGTACCAGCGGCGGAACAAGTTGAAACCGGAATTCCACGATTTGTCGGGTCCGGAAATCCGAGACCTGAAGGTCGCCGGGACCGAGATCACCACCGAAACGCGGGTCCCGATGTTCGGCTACACCGGTGACACCTCGCCCCCCGGGCTCGACGACAATCCCGATTTTTATCGGGCGAAGATATTGATCAGCGAGTTAACGTTCGTCGCCCCGGAACATCGCCGCGAGAAGATCCACAAGCACGGCCACATGCACGTCGACGACTACCGCGAACGGGCCGACCGGTTCGAGAACGAGGTCATCATCGCGGCGCATCTGAGCACCCGCTACAACGCCAGCCAGGCGAAGCGGTACGTGCGGCGGACGCTGCCAGACATGCTCGACGGACGACTCCGGTTGTGGATTTGACGGATCGGACGACATCGCCTGCGGACCCGACTCCGGACCGCCCGCCGACTCCGGACCGCCCGCC
>JAWLFY010000025.1:36726-41985 GCA_041685355.1 Pirellulaceae bacterium
CCGACTCCGGACCGCCCGCCGACTCCGGACCGCCCGCCCATCGGCCCGCCCGGGGGTTGGCCCGAACCACGTGCCCTATACGTCCACGTTCCGTTTTGCCGGCACCGGTGCGGGTACTGCAATTTCAGCGTCATCGCCGACCGAAACGACTTGGTCGACCGGTTCTTGCGGGCGATCGATCGTGAGTTGGCTGGGCTCTCGGGCGCGAGAATCGCGACCGTCTTCGTCGGCGGGGGGACGCCGAGCCATCTGCCACCGCCTGCCCTGCGGAGGTTGCTCGATTCGATCCGGGGGGCCGTGCGAATCCTCCCCGATGCCGAGTTCTCGGTGGAGGCGAACCCGGAAGACGTCGACCGGGAAAAGGTCGCGGTCTTGGTCGAAGCGGGCGTGAACCGGGTCAGCCTTGGCGTGCAATCGTTCGCTGCCCAAAAACTGCGAACGCTCGAGCGGAGCCACGACCGGGCGACCGCGGTCCGGGCCATCGAGACGGTCGCCGATTCGATCCCGAACGTCTCCATCGACCTGATCTTCGCCGCCCCCGGGGAATCGGTCGCGGCGTGGCGGGACGACGTCGCGACCGCGTTGCAAACGCCGATCACGCACCTTTCGTCGTACGCGTTGACGTTCGAGAAAGGGACATCGTTTTGGAGCCGTCGCCGCCGGGGGGAATTCCGGTCCCCGGCCGAATCGGACGAGTTGGAAATGTACGAGCATGTCCGCCATGCGACGGCGGAGGCGGGATGGGAACAGTACGAGGTTTCCAACTTCGCCGCACCGGGACACCGCTGTCGACACAACATCGCGTATTGGCACGGCCGCGGGTGGCACGCCGTCGGCCCCGGCGCGGCGCGGTTCCGAGACGGCCGCCGCGAGGTCAATCATCGCAGCACGACCGGCTATCTCAAACGAATCGAAACGGGACGAACCCCGGTCGCGGAATCGGAACCGATCGGTCTCGAGCAGTACGCCCGCGAACGGGCCGCGTTTGGCATCCGGATGCTCGACGGGATCGAGCCCGAACGGCTGAAAGCCGAGACGGGGGTCGATCTCGAATCGCTTTGCCGCGACGCGCTGGAACGCGGCCTCGATCGGGGACTGTTATGGCGTTCGGCCCGAAGCGGGGGCCGCGGCGAGCGGGTCGGCTTGACGGAAAGGGTCGGCTTGACGGAAAGGGTCGGCTTGACGGAAAGGGTCGGTCTGACGGAAAGGGGCCTGTTATTCGCCGACACCGTGGCCGCCGATTTTTTGGGCTGAGAGTCGTCCCGTCGGAAGTCTTGACGACATCCGCTCCCGCTTTTCGGTCGCCGGACTCGTCAAGCGTTTGGTGGGACGGCTACCAGATCCGGACTCGCTTGTCGGGTTGGAGGTACAGCTCGGCGTCGGCTGGGATCTCGAACGCGTCGTACCAGGCGTCCATGTTGCGGATGATGCCGTTGACGCGATACTCGCTCGGGCTGTGCGGGTCGACGATCAGCCGCCGGCGAAGCTCTTGATCACGGTACAGACGTTTCCAGATTTGGGACCATCCGAGAAAGAATCGCTGGTCGCCGGCGAAGCCGTCGATCACCGGGGCGGGCTTGCCGTCGAGCGAGATCTGGTACGCCTGGTAGGCGACGCTGAGGCCGCCCAGGTCGCCGATGTTCTCGCCCAGCGTCAGCTCGCCGTTGATCGTTTGATCGTCGACGGGATGGTACTGGCCGAACTGTTCGACGAGCCCTTGGGCGCGGCGTTCGAATTCTTTGCGGTCGTTCGGGGTCCACCAATCGCGGAGGTTCCCTTTGCCGTCGTACTTGCTCCCTTTGTCGTCGAACGCGTGGCTCAATTCGTGACCGATGACGGCGCCGATGGCGCCGTAGTTGACCGCGTCGTCGGCGGCGAGGTTGAAGAACGGGGGCTGCAGGATCGCCGCGGGGAAGACGATCTCGTTCATCGTCGGGTTGTAGTAGGCGTTGATCGTTTGTGGCGTCATGTGCCACTCGTCGCGGTCGATCGGTCCGTCCAACTTGTCCAGATCGCGTTGGTATTCGAATCGGGCCGAGGCGAGCATGTTGGCCGCGAGCGGCTGGACCTCGATCGTTAGCGGTTCATAATCCTTCCAGCGGTCCGGGTAACCGATCTTGGTGGTGATCTTGGTCAGCTTTTCTGCCGCCTGTCGCTTGGTGCCTTCCCCCATCCAGTCGAGCGACTCGATCCGCTTGGCGAACGCGCGGCGAAGGTTTTCGACCAACTCGTTCATCCGTCGCTTCGCCTCGGGGGCGAAATGTTCGCGGACGTAAAGTTGGCCGACGAGTTCGCCGAGGACGCTTCCGGTGACACTGACCGCCCGTTTCCACATCGGCTCCTGATCGGTGATGCCGGTGAGCGCGGTGGCGTGGAAATCGAAATGCCTCCGTTCGAGCGATTCGCTCAGGCCCGACGCGTAGGCATCAACGAGGCGGAACGTGAGGTAATCCTTCCAGGCCCCGATCGACGTTTCGCCGTACAGCTCACCCAGCTGTTTCATGAAGGACGGCTGTCGGACGACGAACGCGTCGCGACCGTCGATCCCGGCGGCGGAGGCGAACGCTTTCCAATCGAGTCCCGCTAACGCGCCCGCGACTTCGTCGGCCGGTTGGCGGTTGTAGGTCCGCACCGGGTCGCGGTTCTCCGTCTTGGTCCAGTGCCCCGCGGCGATCGCGGTCTCGATCTCGAACACCTTCCTCGCGGCCCGCTTCGGGGCGTCGTGGCCGACACGACCGAGCATGTCGGCGATATACGCGACGAGCTTCTCGCGAAGCTCTCGGTAGCGTTCCTCGTCGTCGAGGTAGTAGTCGCGGTCGGGCATCGTCAGGCCCGCCTGGGTCAGGTAAACCGTATAGCGTTCGCTGTCACGGGCGTCGACCGACACGTAAGGGGCGAACGGGCCGTACACCCCGGCCCGGGTCAGTTCGGCCATCACGGCGGCGAGGTCGGCGTGCGACTCGGCGGCGGCGATCTTTTCCAGCAGCGGTTTCAGCGGATCGATGCCCGCTTCGTTACGGGTCTCGACGTCGGTCACGCTGCGGTACAGGTCCCCAACCTTTTGCGCCGCGGTCCCCGGTTCGGCCGACGATTCCGCGGCAGATTCGATCAATTCGCGGACCTGTTCGCGGGTCCGGTCGTCGAGGACGGTAAAGATCCCGTAATCCGACTTGTCCGACGGAATCTCGGTCTCCTCGAGCCACACCTCGTTGACGTACAGATAAAAGTTGTCGCCCGGGGTGATGGAGTCGCTGAAGTTCGACAGGTCGACACCAGACTGCTTACCTCCCGCCCCGTCGTCGCCCGTGTCATCGTCGCCCGTGTCATCGTCGCCCGCCGCGTCGTCGCCCGTTTCGTCGGCCGAGGCGGCTTTGTCGGGGGCGTCGGGGGCGTCGGCGGCCAAGGTCGTGAGCGGGACTCCCGGGGCCAGGACGAGAGTGGCGACGAGCAGCGAGAAAGCGAGGTTGCGAAACGTCACGGCGATCGGCTCTCCGGATGGCGATGGAAACGCGTTCGTTGGGGAAGCCAGCATGATAACGAATCGGGCCGGAGCGACAGACCGGCGATCGGGCTACCGCCAATCTTGGCACCAATCGGCGGTCTGGAGTCCGCTACGGATTCGCCATTCGCGGAGCTCATCGAGGAGCCGTCCGCGATGGCCGGCCGCGGCAGGCTGGTCCCATAAATTCGTCAGTTCTCCGGGGTCGGCCACCAGATCGAACAGCTGGCCGTACGGCTCGTCCAGGAAGTGGACCAGTTTGTGGGTGTGGTCGCGGACCATCGTCATGAACCGACATCCGGTGAGGATCCCGTCGCGTGCCTGTTCGCAGTAAACGAAGTCGCGTCCGGGGAACTCCGAGTCGGCCTCACACGCGTCGGCGAGCGAAATCGCTTCCCAGTCTTCGGGGATCTCGATCCCGGCCCACTGGAGGATCGTCGGGCCGACGTCCATCAGTTGAACGAGTCCGTCGACGGCCTTCCCTCCCGCCCACCGGCCGCTGGTGACGCGACCGGGGGACCACATGATCAGCGGGACCCGGGTGATCTGTTCGTACATCGTCCACTTTTGACTTTGGCCGTGGTCGGTCAGACAGTCACCGTGGTCGCTGGTGAAGATCACGATCGCGTCGTCGAGGTACCCGTTCCGCCGGAGCGCTTCGAGGATCTCGCCAAGCTTTTCGTCGATCATCGTCACGTTGGCGAGGTAGTAGGCCCGTTGCCGGTGTCGTTGTTCGCTCGTCGGGTGGGGGTCCATCACGACCGAGTCGTGATCGACTTCGTGATTGTGTCGGCGGAGTTCGTGCAGGGGCGGCGGGAGGCCTTCCAGTTCTTCTTCGGTGACGGGCAATAGCGGGAGTTCTTTCCGCATGTATCGATCGGCGTAACGGGGGACGGGATCGTAAGGCGGATGGGGTCCGGGGAAGCCGATTTGCAGAAACAGCGGGTCCGGCTTGGGATAGGTATCGATCCACCAGCGGGCCATGTCGCCGACGAAGTTGTCCGGGTGGGCGTCTTCGGGGAGTTCCCATTCGAACGCACCGAGCGCCGACCGATAGTCGGCCCGCTTGCGATACGTTTCACGCTGTTGTTTGACCAGTCCGCGGAACCGAAGCGCCTTGTCCCATTCGTCAAAGTAGTAACGCCCCTCGAGATATCGGTCTTTATTTTCGACGACGTATCGTTCGTGGAAACCGAGTTCGGTTTGGTAGGGCCAGGTGTGCATCTTGCCGATGTTGGTGCAGTGATATCCGGCGTCGTTGAGCCTTTCGACCCAACTCCGTCGCCACGTATCGGCGTTCTTCAGGATCCCCGTGGTGTGAGGGAAGTAGCCTTTGAACAGGCTTGCCCGCGCGGCGGCACACGACGCGGCGGTCACGTGACACTGCGTAAACGTGACCCCTTCGCGGACCATCCGATCGAGGTTCGGGGTTTCCATGTGGGAGAATCCCAGCGCCGCGATCGTGTCGAACCGCTGCTGATCGGTGATGATAAAAATGATGTGGGGACGATTCATGGGCGACGGCTCGGGGTGCGATCAGGATGCGGGCGAGGCTTCGCCGACGCGTCGGGTTATGATCGGGTTGGCGGCGACGTTTTATGATCGGGTTGGCGGCGACGTTATCGAATCACGGTCGGCCGGGCAACTGGCAGAGACTTTCGTGAAGGCTCTTCCGCGATTTTAGTGGCTTGCGGGCTGGCGTCGGCGAGGTTTTTTCAGGCATCGCTGCGATGTCCGAATGTTGAATGAAGTATGCTGAT
>JAWLFY010000155.1:0-11390 GCA_041685355.1 Pirellulaceae bacterium
CTTGTCCGCGTTCGCTCGCATCCTCACTTCGGACATCGCAGCAATGCCTCCAAAACCTACGTTCTGGGCAGTTGCCACTAAAATCGCGGAACAACCTGTCTTCGGGGCGGTGCGTCTGTGGGGCGGTTAGCCGTCGGATTGGGGGCCGAGCGGTTCGAAGGTGCCGCGTCGTGTCGCTTGGGCATCCCGTGCGGCGTTGGCGGTGCGGTCGTACAGCACGCGTTGGGCGCGGACCGGGGTTTGGTCCTCCGCCGGGACGACCCGTTCGTACTTGCCGCTGGGGAGCATCGTCCAGGTGTTGACGTTGTCTTGGAAGTAAACCCGGAGGGAATCGAGGAGTTTGCGGCGACACTTCGGATCGGTGACCGGGACGAGCAATTCGACGCGGCGGTCGAGGTTGCGGGGCATCCAATCGGCGCTGCTGATGAACAGTTCGTCGTCGCCGCCGTGACGGAAGTAGATCACCCGGGCGTGCTCGAGGAAGCGGTCGACGATCGACACGACCTCGATCGATTCGCTAAGCCCTTTGACGCCGGGCCGCAGGCAGCAGATGCCACGGATGTTGAGCCGTACCTTAACCCCGGCGAGGCTGGCGGCGTAGAGCGCGTCGATCACTTGGGTGTCGACCAACGCGTTGAGTTTGACGACGATCTCGGCTTCTTGGCCCTCGCGGCGACGTTGCGTTTCCGCTTCGATCAGGTCGATGATCCGTTGACGCAGGCTGATCGGGGCGGCGGCGAGTTGTTCCATCGGCCGCGGTTGGCTCGTCCCGGTGACGGCGTTGAAGAACGTCGTCGCGTCGGCGCCGAGCGTCTCGTCACACGTCAGCAGCGAGACATCGCTGTACAGCCGGGCGGTGACTTCGTTGTAGTTGCCGGTGCCGAAATGGATGTAACGGACGATCCCTTGTGGTTCGCGGCGGACGATGATGCAGACTTTGGCGTGGGTCTTCAGCCCGCGGAGCCCATAGATCACCTGGACGCCGGCGCGTTCCATCTCGCGAGCCCATTCGATGTTGCGGGCCTCGTCGAAGCGGGCCTTGAGCTCGACGATCGCCGAGACGTACTTGCCCCTCTCGGCGGCCCGTTCCAGGGCGGCGACGATCGGGCTGTTGCGGCTGGTTCGGTAGAGGCTTTGCTTAATGGCGAGCACGTCGGGGTCGGCGGCGGCCTCTTCGACGAGCCGGACGACGGGATCGAACCGTTCGAAGGGATGGATGATCAAGACGTCGCCCGCGGCGATCGTCGAGAACATCGATTCGTCGGCCGCGATCTCGGGGGTCGCCAACGGCGGCCAAGGCGGATCGCGGAATTCGTCGAACCCCTCCAGCCCGTGGATGGCGAACAGATAGGTAAGGTCGAGCGGGCCGTCGATGCGGTACAGATCTTGAAGACTGAGTTCGAGCGTTTCGGTGAGGTAGGCGATCGCTTCTTCGCTCGCCGCGGCGTCGATCTCCAGTCGCACCACGCGTGATTGGCGGCGTGAATCGAGGACCTCTTCCATGTCCCCCAGCAGGTCTCCGGCGGCGTCTTCCCGGAGTTGGATGTCGGCGTTGCGGGTGATCCGGAACGGGACGCACTCCAAGACTTCGCGACCTGGGAAGAATTCGGCGACGTGCCGGGTGATCAGGTCTTCCAGGAGCACGTACGCGTAACCCCGTTCCGCCGGCACCGGGACGACGCGGGGGACGGTGCGGCCGAGCGGAATCACGGCGAAGTGAGACCCGTTTCCCGGGAGATCTTCGGGATCGCGACGTTGTCCCCTGGCGTCGACGTCGGGCCGCAAGCGGACACAGAGGTGGATCCCGAGTCCGGCGAGCATCGGGAACGGACGGTCTTGCAACGATTGTGGCGAGATCACCGCCGTGACGTCGTCGTGAAAATGTCGTTCCGCCGCCGACGCGGTCCGTTCGCCGCAACGCGACAGGTCGACTCGCTCGATCGAGGCCGCCTTGAGCTCCGGTTCGATGCGGTCGCGGAGCAGTTGGTGCTGTCGCGAGACCAACGCGTGACAGCGCTGGGAAACCGCTTGCAGTTGTTCTCCCACGGTCAGCCCCGCCGGGTCGGTGACGAGCGAGTTTCGTTCGAACTGCAACTTCAACCCGCCGATCCGAACCATCACGAACTCGTCAAGGTTCGACCCGGTGATCGCGAGGAACTTGGCCCGCTCGAGCAACGGGACCGACTCGTCGGCGGCCTGCTCGAGCACCCGCTGGTTAAACTCGAGCCAGCCGAGTTCCCGGTTCATGAAGCGGTCGGGGGGAAGTTTCGTCGCGGCGGCCTGGCCCGGTGACGTCGCGCGGCGCCTGGTGCGGGTCGGCTGACTCGGTTTCGCGGACACGGCGGCTCTCGTTAAAATACGGTGGTGTTCAACCTGGGACGGGGGCGTCCGACATGGCGACCGCGTCAGGATACGGAATCGGGCTCCGATCGGTGTAGTCGGCTCCCTGAGCCCTCGCCCGATTTTTGTTCATCCGCACCGCCCCGGCATCGAACGGGAGCCCGACATGGAACGAGATCCGACGACCGGCAATTCGGACAAAACGGCCCGCCGGATCGCGTGGCGGGCGGCGGAGTTGTTGCGTGGGGGACGGGAAAAGGATTGGCAGCGGGCCCGGCGGGTCGCCGCCGACTCGCTCGTCCGCGGCCGTGTCCCGTTCGATCGGCTTCCGGCCGAGTCGGCGATTCGGGACGCCCTGATCGCCTTGTGCGGCGAACCGGCCGGTACTGGCTCCGGGGGCGTCGGCGCGTCGACGACCGACCCGCGGTTCCCCCGGTTTCTTGAGCTCCTGCGGCCGCTGGAAACGGTGTTGCGGCCTCGCGAGACCCACCCCGAAGGCGATGCGCTGTACCATTCGCTGCAAGTCTTTGATCTGGCCCGTGACGAGGTGCCGTACGACGAGGAACTGTTGCTCGCGGCGCTGCTTCATGAGGTCGGGTTGGCGGTCGATCTGGTCGAGCCGATCCCGGCGTCGCTCGAGCTGTTGGAGGGCGAGATCAGCGAGCGGACCCGTTGGTTGATCGAGAACCACGGGGCGATCCGCACGTTGTATGACGGGTCGATCAGCGCCCGCAAACGGCGGAACCTGCGGCAGCATCCGTGGTACGACGACTTGGTCGTTCTCGCCGAAGCCGACCGCGACGGGCGTCAAATCGGGGTGACCGTGCCCGACGAGTACGAAGCGTTGGAATACATCGGCGAATTGGCCGAGCCGGAGATCGATTGAGCAACGGTAGCGGAACGGCGCAAGCAGGCCGGTCTCACGGTTCGGCAGAGGAACCGATGGACATTGATTGTCCGACCGTCGTTCAGTCTTCGGATTCGGGTTCTTTCGTCGACTCGTCGTCTCCCCCCGCTTCGGCTTGCGTCGCGGAAGGTTCGGGCTCGCCGAGCAGGATCCGGAAGGCTTTCGGGTAAAAGTCTTGTCCATACGTCAGCTCGCCCCCTTGGTGACCGACTAACCCGACCATCGCGGCGACGACCAGCAGCCCGACCTTCCAGAACCGATGCAGCCCGGGCGAGCCGCGTCGGACGGCGATGAGGGCGACGATCGCGAGCAGGGTTGAGATGACGGTGACGATGACGCCGCCCCAACGGTGCCAGAAAATTTCCGAGTCAAAATCGATCTTGGTCCACCCGCCATAACCTTGAATCGACGCGAAGGACCACCCCATCACGGTCGCGGTGATCGCGGAGACCGCCCCGAGGAGGAGGCAGGCGAGCGGGATCTGCGTGCCGACGGTCGGCCACTTCACCCCGAGCACGACGAACAGCGCCCCGACGGTCAGCAGGGCGATCGGGAAATGAATCGTCGCCGGGTGCAGAAAGCCTTGGAACGCATAGATTCGCTTCGGGAGCGTTTGCGGAGTCATCGCCGGTTCCGCCGGTTCGGGGATCTCCTTGACGTCCCCGTGCGTCGGGGGGAATTCGAAGTCATCGGGCCAGTCCGCCCCTTCATCGATCCAAGTCCGGATCAACGCCAGCTCGGCTGCCGAGAGGGGACCGCCGTGGGACGCCGGCGGCATTATCAGGTCTTCGTCCTCGGTCGTCAGATAATCCGTGTAGAGCATGCTGAACTCCAATTCCTCCGGTTCGATATACGCGAGCATCGAATCGGGGTCGTCGACGCGGAAGTCGTTCTTCGCGTCGTCCGGTCCGTGACACTCCAAGCACCGTTCGCGGAGGATCGGCGCGATGTCGCGGTCGAATCGCACCACCCGGCCTTCGTCGTCGAGCGGCGACCGAGGGTCTTGACCGTCGGCGGTGACCGGAATCACGGCAAAGACGAGTAGGCCGAACAGGGCGAACAGGCTGACCGGGGCTGCCTGGCTGACCGGGGCCGCCTGGCTGACCGGGGCCGCCTGGCCGACCGGGACGCGACGTCGGGACCAGTAAGACGGGGCGTTCGGGAGCATGGGCGACCTTGGCATCGAGGTTCTCCGGGACAAACCGGACCCGGTCGAGGGACCGGGGACGGGAGGGCACGACGGGGGCTCGCGCGGATCGGCAACCGCAAGAGTCCCGCCGGGGAAAGGGGGCGGGGCCGCGGCGCGTCGATCACGCCCGCGGCGTTTGACGCCATGGATAGCGTCCAACCCCATTGATTATCGCCCGATCGGCAACCGAACGCTAGGCTGCTCGATGTCGCGGCACGCGTCGCATCGAGACCGGTCCTTTCGTTCCTCCTCATCCCAACCCTCACCTCACCCAGGCCCGACATGCTTCCCCCTGCCCTCACCCGCCCCGTTCTCTCTCGCCCTGCCCGTCTCTTTTGCCTTGCCCGTGATTGTCCGCCCGTTTCCCGGCGCGTCGTGATTACGTTTCTTTTGGTCGTTGCGGTTGCCCCGATCCGGGACACCGACGCCCAACAAGCTCCCGGCGATGAGCCACGGGGGGAGCTCCTGTGGGCGTCCGGGGCTCCGGGGGCGACCGGATCGGGTGCGGGGGATGTTCCGCGATGGATCGTGACGCGGGCCGAGTCGACGACACCGACAGCGGGGGTTGTGATCTTGCCAGGGGGTGGCTACCGGGGACACGCGATCGGCCACGAAGGGGAGGAGATCGCGGCTTGGTTCCGATCGCTCGGAGTGACGTCGGCAATCTGTACTTATCGGGTCCGCGGGAAAGGGAACGGTGGGAAGGGCTACGGTCATCCGGCCCCGATGCTCGATGCCCAGCGTGCGATCCGGATGATGCGGGCCCGGGCGGACTCGCTCCATGTCGACCCGAACCGGATCGGCGTGATCGGGTTTTCGGCGGGCGGGCACCTCGCGGCGACGGTTTCGACCCGGTTTGCCGAGATCGAGCCCGAATCGGACGACCTGTTGGTCCGTATTTCGTCCCGTCCCGACTTTGCGATCCTCGGCTATCCCGTGATCTCGCTGGGGCGCGCGTACACCCATGGGGGAAGCCAGCGGAACCTGCTCGGTGACGACCCCGCCCCGGAACGGATCGAGGCGATGTCGGCCGAAAGGCAGGTGACGCCGGAGACGCCGCCGACTTTTCTGTTCCATACCGGCGAAGACCAAGTCGTCGCGGTCGAGAACGCGATTGACTACTACTTGGCGTGCCACCAAAACGGGGTGCCGGTCGAGATGCACCTTTTTCACGAGGGCCGGCACGGGCTCGGGCTCGCCGTCGACCGACCGGGAGCCGACCAATGGCCGGCGCTGTGCGAAACGTGGCTCCGTCGCCTCGGCGTCGTCACGCAACCGGCCCGACCGTAGCGGAAGTCGTGAAGACTTCCGGGCTCGACCGTAGCGGAAGTCGTGAAGACTTCCGGGCATCCCCGCCGCCACGCGCGATCACCGTTTTCCGATCGGTCGGTGACCCCGGTTCCAGCGGCGGCCGATCACGATCAGCCCGACGACGACCGTCCACAACACCGCGCACGGGATCCATATCGGGACCCGTTCGAGGACCAACAGCGGCAGCGCGACCGTGAGCATTCCGCCGCCGATGAACGGAGACGAAAGGGGCGCCGCCATCGCGTAATCTTCCGCCGCGCCCGATTCGAGATCGGGGTCGACCATCTTGAGCAACACGAAGCCGGTCGCCGTCGTTCCGGTCGACATCCCGTAGTTAATCAGCCCGAGTTGGAACCAGTATTCGGACGCCAGGATCCAGCGGGAGAAAACCAGCAGACAGACCGCCGCCCACCCCGCCCCGGCGACGAACAAGATCGAGAACGGCACCATCAAACTGGCGACCGCCGTCAGGTTGAGCGAAGCGATCGCCGCGACAACCAGCACGTCCATCGAGGCGGCGGTGAGGCGGTTGATCGTGTCGTGGTCGATCACGCCGCCGCGGCCGCACAGGACGAGCAAGCCGCGGACGGCGAGACCGCCGAACAGCGTGTAGATGAACAACGGGAAATCCCCCAACACCCGCGCGAACGTCAACCGCTCAGCGAGCGAATCGTCGGCGACGGATGCGGCCCCCGCGAACCACCACCGGTCGACCCCGCCGGCGAGCCACGCGACGCCCGCTTGCAAGCCGATGCCGATGCCGAAGGCCGCCATCAACAGCAGCCCTTGGAACAGCAGCGGGTCGATCGTTTCCGACCCGATCCGCGCCCAGCCGATTGCACCGAACGTCCGCCGTGGCGTGTCCGCGGAGGTCGTGTCCGCGGAGGTCGTGTCCGCGGAGGTTGTGTCCGCAGATTCGATGTCGTTCGGTTCGCCACGATTCTCAGCGCGGAGCCAACCGGTTCGCACGGCGATGTTGATCCATAGGACGCCCGAGACGATTCCGAACACGAGCCCGCAGGTAGCCATGAGCGTCCCCAGGTCCAGCCCTTCGGCGAGTCCGATCGTTGGGTGGGAAAACACTTGTCCCATCGCGGCGGCGGTCCCGTGACCGCCGGCGAACCCGGTCTCGATCAGCATCCCGAACGACCGCGGGACGTCAAAAAGGGGGCGGATCACAAGTCCGGTGGCGAGCAGACCGATGGCGGTTTGGCCGAGCACGATCACCCACACCATCAACCCTTGTCGGGCGACGCGGGGGAGGGTTCGGCGGACCGGCGACGGTTTACGTTCCAGCAACATCCCGGCGAAAACGACCGCGATCAACCACGAGGGCCACGTTTCGAGCGTCGCCGCGATCTTTGCCGCGTGCTCTTCGAGCGATCCGGGGGCGGTCCGGATGGCGAGCAACCCGAGCCCGCCGGCGATCACCGACGAGGGGAGATAGAGCCAACGGAACAGCGGAAACCGGAGGCGGAGGGCGACCGCCGCGAGCAACATCACAGTGACGAACAGGATCGCGGCGAGCATCGGAGACCGGCTGGTGCGGAAGGGGACCCGAATCAGTGGTACCCGATCGTTAACCCGATGCAAACAGGGTGCGACGGTGCCGCGGGTTCGCTGCCCCCTCCCCGGCGAACCCCTCCCCGGCGACCCCGCCGCCGGCGAACCCGTCGCCGACGAACCCGCCGGCGGCCGGTTCCTGTTCCATCGATCGCAGCGTGCTCGTGAACGCCGCCGCGTTCTCGCCGCGGCATCGTGCGATCAACCGGGAGGCCTCGGTCGGGTCGGCGATCTCGGTCACCGGATGCACCCCCGAAGCGGTTTGCGCGATGACGAGGACGCGATCGCCGCAGCGGAGGAGGACCAGTTTGGTGCGAGGGTCAAGCGAGTGGGCTCCCAACCGTTCGACCGCGTCGGCGGGCAATTCGCCGCGGCCCGAGGGGCGTCCGCCGAACCGACGCGACGTCCAGACGAGTGCCGCGAACAGGCCCAAGACGACCGCCAGGCTGGAGGCGACCGTAATCCCTGGGGCCGTCAACCGTCCCGTCCGAGGCGACGCGGGATCGTCATCGGCGCGTGGCGATTCGGCATCGCCGCGGGGGCCGAGCGCCGGAAAGTTCGGGCTTCGGGTGACGATCCGCGGCTCGTCTTCCCGTCCTTCCTCGTCGCGGTCGCCGGCGGACGGGTCGGCCACCCGCGCGATTCGGGGCGCGGGAGACCGTTCCGTTTCGGAGAGTCGCCCCTGCGTTGCTCGTCGAGGCGTATCAAAGTCCGTGGCGACGGCCGGTCCGGCCAAGCAAGCGACGGCCAGGGCCAGTCCCGCGGCGAGAGCGGGGCCGGGGACGATGCGTCCGTGCATGAAGCGGGTTCCTTCGGGGCGTCGATTCGCCTCCGGCGAGGTCTTAAACGCTGACAAGTTCGGTAACGCGGACACAGAAGTTGTCGTTCATCACCAGGACTTCTCCGCGCGCGATCAGGCGTCCGTTGGCGAAGATGTCGACCGGGTCGCCGGCGAGTTTGTCGAGCGCGACGACGGAGCCTTGCCGGAGCTGCAGCACCTCTTCGAGCCTCATCTGGGTCCGTCCCAGTTCGACCCGCAGGTCGAGCTCGACCTCGCTGAGCAAGTCGATCGACTGGCCCTCGGAGGCTTCGATTTCGGCGGCCAGCTCGCTCAGGTTGAACGGCTCGGGGGCCGCCTCGGGGGGATTCCCGGCAGCTCGCTCGAGCGACTCGGAGGCTTGATTGAGAAGCTTCTCGATGTCGTCGGCGTCGAGGTGTTCGTTGTCGTTGGCGTCGCGGTGTTCCTTGCCGTCGGCGTCGAGATGTTCCTTGCCGCCGTCCGTTTCGGCGGCCGCTTTCGTTTCGTCGGGGGATACCGAATCGGACACGTCGCTCGCCCTTCCTTGGCTCATTCCTCGATCAGTTGGTAGTCCTGGAACCCGATCCCGAGTAGCAGGTCTTCGTCGAGCAGATGGTTACATGTCGTCAAAATTCGTCGCTCGAGCAACCCCAGTTGGTTGTCCTGGAGTTCGGACAGTTCGCTGTTTCGGACCCGGGTCCGGATCGCGTGCCGCAACCTCCCGTTTTTGGCGTCGAACTCGGCTTGCATTTTTTCCCGGTTTTTTTTCCGGATCAGCCCGTACAGCCGGAGCTCGACCCGGAACGAGCGGTCGGTATCGATCGGGCTGAAGGTTTCCCCGAACGTGCCGAGATCGAACTCTTCGACCCCGTTTTCGTCGGAGGCTTGCTCTTCCGCCTCTTCTTCCCCTTCCTGGACCGCCTTGATCAGCCGTGCCTCGGCCAAGGCGCTGACCTCTTCGGCGCTGGGGACCAGGAAGAAAAACATCCCGGTTTCGACGAGCACGACGAGGGCGACGAACGCGGCGACGAGCAATTTCCCGCCGCGTCGTTTGGATTCTACGTCTCCCTTTTCGGAAGCGTTTTCTTGTTCAGGTGTCGTCGCATCGGCCATCACTCTCGTCCCGTTTGCGCGTCACTCGGTTGAAACGTTTGGGCGTCCCGCTCGTTTCGGGTCCCTTGCAGTTCTTCGACCCTTTCGTCCAGCAAGAACACCTCGACGCGGGGGTTCTTGGCGATCGACGCGGACCCGCCGGAGCGGTGCATCGGTTCGCCGTCACCGGCGGACGAGACGCGAAACCGGGCCGCCTCGATCCCCTTTTCGGTGACGAGAAACCGTTCGACGGCGGCGGCCCGTCTGAACCCCAGCATCATCGCCTCGTCGGTCCCCGCGGTGCGGGTCGCGAATTCGGCCGACACGTGGCCACGGACCTCGATCTTTTGAGGTTTCCCCTGGAGCTGTTTGGCCGTTTCGTGGAGCACCCGCCGCGCCGACTCGTCGAGTCTCGGCGAACCGATCTCGAAGAACACCACCGATCCGACCGCGGTGGTCTGCCCGGGTCGGACGATTCGCACGTGCGGGTCTTCGCCGACCGGCGCTTTCTCCGGGACGCCGCCGCGGGCGGTGTGCTTCTTTTTCGCCCGCCCGGTCGTCGATTGCACCGAGAACTCGACCGCGCGAGGACGGGTGTCCCCGGGGGTCAGCGCGGCGATGGTTCGCTTGTATCCGAACTGTTGTCGCAACGAGTCGACCATCGCTTGGTATTGATCCTCCTCTTTGATCTCGCTGAGCGAGACGAGCATGATGAAAAACGTCAGCAACAGGCTCATCATGTCCCCGAAGGTCACGACCCACTCGGGGATCCCTTGTTCTTCTTCGTCGTCTTCGATCATGGCATTTTTCCCCCGGGGGCGAGTCGTTGGGGCGAGTCACTCGGAGGTACGTTGGTTCGCCGGCAGGAAGGTTTGCAGTTTCTGTTCGATCGCGCGGGGGCTTTCGCCCGATTGGATCGCCATCACGCCGCGGATCGCGATCTCCATCCCGACGATCTCTTGTCGGTTCATCAGCCCGAGCTTTTCGGCGAACGGCGAGAACACGACGTTCGCGGCGATCGCGCCGTACAGCGTGGTGATCAACGCGACCGCCATCCCGGCCCCGATCCCCGACGGGTCGCTCATGTCTTGTAGCATCATGATCAGCCCCATCAGGGTCCCGATCATCCCGTAGGCGGGGGCGAAGCGGGCGAGCTGATCCAAGATCCCTTTCCCTTCGCGGTGTCGGGATGCCATCGATTCGACCTCCGTGCGAAGGACCTCCTCGACCAACTCGGGGGTCGTCCCGTCGACCGCCATCTGGATCCCGTTGCGGACCAGCGGGTGTTTGATCTCCGGGATCTTCGGCTCGAGCGCGAGCAGTCCGTCGCGACGGGCCGTCTCGGCGAGCGCGACGATCTGCTTGATCAGGTCGAGGCGGCTCTCGGGCTTGTTGAACAACACCTTCATCGCGATCTTCGGCGACTTGAGCATGCTCCCGAGGGGGAAACTGATCAACGCCGCGGCGGTCGCCCCGCCGATCACGACCATCACCGAAGGGATATCGATAAACGCGGTCATCGGCGCCGATCCGAGCAGGATCGAGCCGAGGATCAGTCCGATCGCGAGGAGCAGTCCGACGACGGAGGCGATATCCATAGGGCAACGTCAGGGGCGGGGTGGGGGCGGGACGAAATGTTTCTGCTGTTGGTAGCGGATCGCGGCCTCGACGACCGCATCCATCGACTCGAGGACCATGATCCGTTCGCCGCCGGTCAGGGTGATGAACGTGTCCGGGCGGGACTCGACGAATCGGATCAGTTCCGCGTTAAGGACGAACGGTTCGCCGTCGATCCGGGTCAGCTTGATCATTTCGAAGTCCCCCCTGCATGGCCCCGTCGCGGCGAGCCGTGACCGTGGTCGCGTCGTCCGCTCGCTGAAAACCTAGATCACGGTCCCCCACACGGACTTATCGAGCCGTCGAATGGCGCGAATTCGCACAAAAGCCCCCCGGACGATAATCCGTGCGAACCGCGAAGACCGCTACGTGACTCTTGTCCGGCCCCCGAGGCCCCCACCGATACGCGGCCCAACCGATCCCCCAGCGACACCCGATCGGAGACGCGGCGCCGGGGAACCGGCGATGGGGAACCGGCGCCGGGGAACCGGAAACGGTCGCCATGCGGAAGAGCCATTCGGAGAGGGCTTAGAAACGCATTTGATAAGTGAAGTAGAAAAACTGCGCGTCGT
>JAWLFY010000297.1:0-2750 GCA_041685355.1 Pirellulaceae bacterium
CGGAAGCCTTCACGGCTTCCGCTATGGGTGAAGGGGGAGGCGGACGGGTCGGAAGCCTTCACGGCTTCTGCTACGGGTGAAGGGGGAGGCGGTCGGGTCGGAAGCCTTCACGGCTTCCGCTACGGGGTGGGGAGGTGGTTTGGGGGGAATGGCGGTGTGGGCGGGGGCGGTTGTTGGTGGGGTCGGATCACCGGATGGCGGAGGCTTCGGGTTACGATGGGGGCGTGGTCTTCATTGACGTGCGTTGTCACGATGCTCGACGGGTTTCGTTCTGGGGCGGGGACGATGCGTCCGCGGTTGTCGGGTTCGAGGCACTGCACGGGGATCGCTTTGGATGCCGAGGTTTCGGTTGCCGAGATATCGTCCTCTCTGACTCCCCGTTTTCTGATGTGTGAAGCGAATCGACTCAGATCGAATGTCCGTGTGACCGAGTTGGTCGGTGCGGCCCCTCGGCGTTGCAAAGCGGGGTGGGAGGCGAGCCAGGTTGTTGAGGATGGGGCGGGGTCGGGTCGGTCGTGGAGGGTCTTTCGTTTCCTCACGGCGGCGGTTTTGGTTGCCGGCGGCGTGATGTTTGGATCGTCGGTTGACGGCGAGGAGATCGAGTTCAACCGTGACATCCGTCCGTTGTTGTCGGAGAACTGTTTTCACTGTCACGGGCCGGATGACGCGACGCGGGCCGCAGGTTTGCGGTTGGACCGTTTCGAGGACGCGACCGAGTACGCGATCGTGCCGGGGGACGCGGAAGCGAGCGAGTTGGTGGCGCGGATCGCGAGCGACGATCCGGGGCTCCGGATGCCGCCGCCGGAGTCGGAGCGGTCGTTGTCGGGCGAGGAGATCGAGCGGATCCAGCGGTGGGTCACCGAGGGGGCGGGGTACGAGTCGCATTGGGCGTTCGCACCGCCGCGGCGGGTCGTTCCGCCGGGGGCGGAATCGTTGAACGGCGGGACGTCGGACGGGTCTTCGTCGGACGGCGCGACGTCACCGATTGACGGGTTCATCGATCGCGAGTTGCGTGAGCGTGGTTTGGAGCCTTCACCGCGGGCCGATCGGGCGACGTTGATTCGGCGGGCGACGTTCGATTTGACCGGGTTGCCGCCGACGCTTGGGGAGATCGACGACTTTCTGAAGGACCGATCGCCGGACGCGTACGGGCGGTTGTTGGATCGGTTGTTACAGAGCGAACGTTTCGGCGAGCGGATGGCATCGGATTGGCTCGACGTGGCGCGGTACAGCGACACGTATGGGATGCAGGTCGACCGGGACCGCTTCGTTTGGCCGTGGCGAGATTGGGTCATCGGCGCGTTCAACGGGGGGATGCCGTACGACCAATTTTTGACCGAGCAGATCGCGGGCGATTTGATTCCGGGCGCGACGCGGGAGCAGATTTTGGCGACGACGTTCAACCGGCTGCATCCGCAGGAGGCGGAAGGTGGGAGCGTGCCGGAGGAGTTTCGCAGCGAGTACGTTGCCGACCGGACGCAGACGTTCGCGACGGGGATTTTGGGGCTGACGATGGAATGTTGTCGATGTCACCACCACAAGTACGATCCGATCACTCAAGACGAGTACTACTCGTTGTCGGCGTTCTTCGACAACATTGACGAGGCGGGGTTGTATTCGTTCTTTACCCCGTCGGTTCCGACACCGACGTTGGAGTTGCCGACGGCGCGTCAGGAGCGGGAGCGGACGGAGGCGGCCGAGTCTTTGCGGGAATCGGAGGCGCGGTGGCGTGATGGGGTTGAGGAACGAGAGTCGGAGGCGATTGGTTGGGCCGAGGGGGTTTCGTCGATCGACGAGGTGGCGTTTGCCGAACCGCGTTTGGCGTTGGATTTCGAATCGGATCCGAAGGGGCCGAACCGGTCGGTCGCGGGGGTGGTCGGCAAAGGGGTGGAGTTAACGGGGGACGACGGGATCGGGACGGAGGCGGGAAATTTCCGTCGGTCGGAGCCGTTTTCGGTGGCGTTGTGGATCAAGACGCCGGACGTGAAGGAGCGAGCGGTGGTGTTTCATCGCTCGCGGGCGTGGACCGACGCCGGCAGTCGCGGTTATCAGTTGCTGATCGAGGAGGGACGACTGAGTTGGTCGCTGATCCATTTTTGGCCGGGGAACGCGGTTGGGGTGCGAGCGGTGCAGCCGCTTCCGGTTGACCGGTGGGTTCACGTGACGGTGTCGAGTGACGGATCGGGGCGGGCGTCGGGGTTATCGATCGACGTCGACGGGGAACCGGCGAAGTTGGAAACGGTGCGGGATTCGTTGACTCGTCAGATCACCGGCGGCGGGGGGGACACGATCACGATCGGGGAGCGGTTCCGGGACCGTGGATTCACCGGCGGACAGGTTGACGAGTTCTATCTGTTTGAGACGGAGCTTTCGCGATTGGAGATCGCATGGCTGGCCGGCGGCGGGAGTCCGTCGCGGTGGTCGGAGGCGGGTTCCGAGACGTGGGCGTCGTCGCCGTTGGGGGATCGTGTCGATCATTACCGAAAGCGTCACGATCCGGTGCTCGTTGAGGCGCGGGAGGCGTTGCGGGGGGCGCGGCGGCGGGTGAACGAGATCGACGATTCGGTCACCGAGATCATGGTGATGCGAGAGATGGAGGAACCGCGTCCGACGTTTCGATTGCGGCGCGGCGATTACCGGGAGCCGGCGGAGCGGGTCGAACCGGGCACGCCGGCGGTGTTGCCGCCGCTGCCGGAGGGCGTGCCGGCGGACCGGTTGGCGTTGGCGCGGTGGGTGACCGACCCCGCGCA
>JAWLFY010000156.1:0-11343 GCA_041685355.1 Pirellulaceae bacterium
GTTGCGGAGATCGGGTCTCAGGTTGCGGATGTACTTCCATCCGTCGCGGGTACGTGCCGAGCGGATCGGGAAAACGTTGTTGCTGCCATCGCCGCTGTGAGTGGTCAGGATCACATCACGGTGTTGGTCCGTTTCGCCGCGGAGGACGGGCAGGAACGATCGCCCGTCGATTTCGTTGGGGGTTTCTCCGCCGGCGACCTCGACGAGGGTGGGAAGGATGTCGACCCACGACACCATCGCTTCGGTCCGGCCCCCCGCTTCAATGCGGCCGGGCCAGCTCGCGATCATCGGGGTGCGGATCCCGTCCTCATACAGCGTCCACTTGCCGAACGGCCACTGCGCCCCGTGGTCGCTGGTGTGGAGAAAAAAGGTGTCGTCACCGAGCTTCTCGCGGGCCAAGTCGTACACCTGGCCGAGTTCATCGTCCATGATTTTGACGGCCGCGGCGTACCGTGCCCGCCACTTTCGCGTGACCGAGTTGGTGACATGGTTCGGTGGGATCTGAAGTTCGGCCGGGTCGATCTCTCCGGTCTCTTCGGGCCACGGGACGTGCGGCCAGTTCGTGCCGACGAACAGGCAGAGGGGTTGGTCGCTTTCCCGTTCGCGGAGCCACTCCAGTGCCTTCGGAATCGCGACGTCTTCGTGGTAGCCGAAATGCCGGGCGAGATCGAAGCCGTACGCGGCGGTTTGGCGATAGTGGCCGACCTTGCCGAACGAGACGACTTCGTAACCGAGTTCCTGCAGATAGGCCGGAAGCTTTTTGATGCCGGGTCGCGGCCGCGCGTGGTTCGGTTCGGCGCCGTTGTTGGCGGGGTACAGCCCGGTCAACATCGCGGCGCGGCTCGGGGCGCAGCTCGGGGACGCGACGAATGCTTGGTTGAACGTCATCCCCGTTTCGGCGATCCGCGCCATGTTCGGCGTATCGAAATCGGGGGAACCGTAAAGCGACGAGTCACGCCAGGTATGGTCGTCGGAGAGAAAGACGACGATGTCGGGCGGCCGCGCATCCGAGGCGTCGGCAGCGGGTGCGGTCTGCGGGGCGAACGAGGAGAGGCCGGTGAAGAACCCGATGAGTAGGACGACGAACCGGGAAAAATGTCGCGACGGGGGAAATCGCATGCGAATCGCCTGGAGTAGTGAAGGATTCCGAACGGAGCGGATCATCATCTTTTGAACTGTCAGCGGCACGGCGCGAGCCGCCGGCCTTTTGCGGTCAACGTGGCACGAACGTCAACGGCTTTTGACCTGTGAGCGGAACGGCGCTAGCCGCCGGCCTCTTTAGGATTTGCCTAACGTGTCGGGACGGGATCGGCTGCTTTCACGTCGGCAAGTCCGAATTCAACGTGCACTTCTCGAAGCCATTCCGCGGTCACCTTGCGGACCCTGCGGTCGTAGCTGATCAAGCCGTTGATCTCCCCTTCGACGTCGCTCGTCTGGGTGTAGATCCCGGCGGCGATCCCTTGCTCGCGGAGTTCGGCGAGAAGCCGGATCGATTCCCGATACCGGTCCTGCCATTCCTCTTTATTTTCGGGCAATCCGCCGTAACCCCAATTCCGCGCGGCGGGGTCCCAAAGGTGCCCTTCGACGGGGAATCCGTGTCCGCCGAACTCGCCGACGACTTTGACGAACTCGTCAAAGCGGCCCCCTTCACCGAGTTCGAACGGGAAAGCGGGATGAGGGTATTGGTGGTGGTCGACGACATGACCGACCGGGAAAAAGTTCCCGCCGCTGGCGACGTTGACGTGCCGTGTGGGGTCATGCTTGACGGTCCAGCGGCCGACCTCTTCGGTCTGGTGTTGTCCCCAACGTTCGTTGAACGGAACCCACTGGACGATCGACGGGTGGAGATGCTGCAGGTCGATCATCTGTTCGAGTTCGGTCATGAATTGCCGGTGCGCGTCTTCGGGCCAGGTCTTCGTTTCCGGGTCGGGGGCGAGCCGCGTCCATTCGGGGTTGTCCGACATCGCGCTGACGTGGTCTTGCCAAACGAGCATCCCCATTCGGTCGCAATGGGTGTAGTAGCGTCGCGGTTCGACCTTGATGTGTTTGCGGATCGTGTTGAAGCCGGCGTCCCGGAGGAACTCGATATCCGACCGCATCGCCTCGTCGGACGGCGGGGTAAGCAATCCGTCGGGCCACCAGCCTTGATCGAGCGTGCCCCAGGGGAAGATCGGCTTGCCGTTGAGCGTGAACCGCCAATGCCCGTCGGCGTCGCGCCAGCGTCCGATTTCTCGGATCCCGAGATAGGATTCGACGACATCGTCCCCCATCTCGATCGTCAAGTCGTACAGGGTTGGCGATTGCGGCGACCAGAGTTCGGGGCGGGGGATCGTGATCCGCATCGTGTGCGGCGGGCCTTCGGCGAGGGCGACGATGCTGCCGTCAAGCTTCGCCGTCAATCGCGCCATACCGTCGGGAGGCCGCTGTCCCTCCGTTTGCAATTCGATCGCCACGTCACCGCTGACCCGCGGGGTGACCTTCATCCCGGTGACGTGCCACTCGGGGACCTCCTCCATCCACACGGTTTGCCAAATCCCCGAGACCGGGGTGTACCAGATGCCGCGAGGGTTGAGGCGTTGTTTGCCGTGTAGCTGGTACGCCGTATCGGTGGCATCGGTGACTCGTAGGGTGATCGTGTTGTCCCCGTCGCGGAGGGCATCGGTGACATCGAACGAGAACGGCAGGTTCCCGCCGACGTGTTCGCCGACCCGTTCGTCGTTGACCCACACGGTGGCATGGTAGTCGACCGCTTCGAAGTTCAGTCGGACGCGGCGGTTTTCCGGGGCGGTGGTCGTCACCGTGCGGCGATACCAGAGGGCCTCGTCGGGTCCGAACCGGCGCTGGACACCGGAAAGGGGTGACTCGATCGCGAACGGAACGCGGATCTCACCGTCCCAGTTGTCGGGAGCCGATTCGCCATCTTTCGCGGTCACGGCGTAGTCCCATGTCCCGTTCAGGTTGACCCATCCGTCACGCCGCAGCGCCGGCCGAGGGTACTCGTCCCACGGCGTCGCCTCCGCGTCCTGCTCGAGCGATTCTCCCCAAGCCGTCCGCATCGCGACCGGGGTGAAGCCGGCTTCGATCCGGAACGACGCGATCCGACCGTCGAATTCGTTCGGGGCTTGGTAGTTCCCGACCGGGTCGCCTTGGTCGCGACCGGTGTAGAGGCCGATCACCGGTTGGCCCTTGAGCAGCCCCGGTGACTTGCGGCGAACGACGAGCTTGTCATCGATCGAGATCGACATGAACTCGTCATCAAGTTTGGCGACGATCGTGACCCGCCCCGAAACCGGTTCGCCGGCGATCAGCTCGGTCAGTTCTCCTTCGTTGCGGATCGAGAACGCGGGTCGGCCGTCAACGAAGTGGAGCGAGTAACCGAAGCGAACGCCTCCGTGGGCGAGGACGACGCCGTTCGGTTTCGGATTCCCGACGATCGCGGTGATCGAGATCGGTTGGCCGCGAACTTGGGGCGGGTTCGGTTCCGCTTGCGGCTGCCGCTCTTGTTTCGCGAGCTCCGCTTCCGGACGTTTCGGATAAACCTTCGCACGTTCCGCCCAGGCGTCCCATTTCGCGGCGAGTTCTCGAGCCTTTTCGGGATGCCGACTCGACAAGTCGTTCAGCTCGGTGCGGTCGGCATCCAGGTCGTAGAGTTCCCATCGGTCGCGATCGACGCCGCGATCGGTGGCGACGCCACGGCCGACGAGTTTCCATTTCCCCTCGTGCACCGCGGCGTTGTTCTCGTGTTCGTAGAACAGCGGCGCGTCGCGATCGAGCGGCCGACCGTCGAACGCGGGCCGTAGCGAAACGCCGTCGAGGGGCGGGATCGGTTGTTCGCCGCGTTTCTCGGGGTATGTGGCACCGGCCAGATCGATCAGCGTCGGCATCACGTCGATCAGTTGGGCGGGCTCGTCATACCATTGGTCGCGGGGCTCGATCCGTTCGGGCCAATGGGCAAAGAAGGGGGTCGCGGCGCCGCCTTCGTGAAGAAAATGTTTGTAGAGCCGAAACGGCGTGCTCGAGGCGTTCGCCCACGCTTCGCCGTAGCTGTTGTTGTGTTCGAGGTTGCGGGCGTCGACGTCGAAGAATTTCCCCCGGCCGAGCATCCCGCCTTCCTGGCACGCGCCGTTATCGGAGAGGAACAAGATCAACGTGTTTTCGAAGACGCCGGCACGCTTCAACCGCTCGACGAGTCGGCCGACGTTCTGGTCGATGCGGTCGACCATCGCGGCATAGACCGCCATTTTGAGATCCATCTCGTCACGTTTCGCTTCGTCGAGCGATTCCCAGTCGGGGATCCCGGGCGTCGGCGGCGAGAGCTCCCACTTGGGGTCGATCAATCCGGACTCGAGTTGTCGCGTGTATCGCTGCTCGCGGAGCTTTTCCCAGCCCTCCTTGTACCGTCCGCGGTACTTGGCGACGTCGTCCTCGAACGCCTGCAACGGCCAGTGAGGGGCCGTGTAGGCGAGGTAGAGAAAAAACGGCTTGTCCGCGGCTTCGCCATCGACGTGTTCTTCGATGAAGCGGATCCCGTAATCGGTGAACGCGTCGGTCGTGTAATACGCCTCGTCGGTGGTGCTTTCGAGTTCGTCGAGCGGTTCGTTATCGAGCGTCATCCCGCGGGGTTGTTCGGGGTGAAAGAACCGCGTCGCGCCGGTGATGCACCCGTAATACCGATCGAAGCCGCGTTGCAACGGCCAACAGTCGCGGTCGTCGTACCCGAGGTGCCACTTGCCACTCATCATCGTCGCGTAACCGGCATCGCCAAGCACCTCGGCGATCGTGACGCAGCGGTCGTTGATGAATCCGCGATAGCCATCGACGCCGTGGTCGTGTCGGTCTCGACCGGGAGGGTTCGTCATGTGCCCGATCCCGGTTTGATGCGGGTGCAGCCCGGTTAGAAACGAGGCGCGGGTCGGGCAACAACGACCGCTGTTTCGGAAATTCGAAAAGCGGACGCCGCCGCGGGCGAGGGCGTCGAGGTGGGGCGTCTCGATCTCGCTGCCGTGAAAGCCGAGGTCGGAGAACCCGAGGTCGTCGACCATCATCAGGATCACGTTCGGACGTTCCGGCTCGGCGACGGACACCGGCTCGGCGGCGGACACCGGCTCGGCGGCGGACACCGGCTCGGCGGCGGACACCGTCAGGGCGGCAACGACCGCGAGGGCAACCCCGATCCGGGTCGCGAGGACACGGCGGTGCCGACCGGATCGGGCGGCTGCAGGCCGGATCACGTGGGCGTGGCGGGAGATCGATCGCATGGGGAATCAGACCATTCGTTGGACGCGTTGCAGTTCGTCGACTAGTTGCGTGAGGTTCAACTGTTGCCGCGCCGCCTGATTCGCGTGGTGGGCGAGGTCGGTATTCGCGCGGGCTTCGAACACGACCATCGGCTCTTGGTAGCTGACGTTCCCTCGGGACGCTTGTCGTTTCGAGACCGGGAGCGGCTTCCCGGTGCTGCTGATCGCGCCTCCATTCTTGAAGACTTTCTCGTGGAACGCGTTTCGATCGAGTACCCACGATGCGGTCGTGGGATCGGCCAGCCCCGCTTTCTGAACGAGATCGAGGTCTTCATTCATCGCGGACTTGAGGGTTCCCCAGCGACCGGCGTCGCGGGTCCATCCGTCGAGAAACGTCCGATCGGCAGGCCCCAAGGCATGCTCGATCAGGTCTTTCCATTCGACCTTGGGGAGGAACCCCCATCGGTCTTTGTCGGCGGTCGCCCGTCCCTCGCTGACGGCGCCCTTGGTGTGCCCGAGTCGGCGTTGCATCTTGGCGATCCGTTGCTGTGACTTTTGGTTTTCGTTGTGAACGAACACCCCGAAGTAGTACAGGGCGAACAGCGCGTTGAGTCGGCTGTTTTCCCCTTCTCCGATTTTCTCGTCGAGCGTGAAGGGCGCGCCCCACTTGCGGCAAGCCGCCCGCAGTTCGGATGCGAGTCCCTCTCGCCACAGCGGTTCGCCCCGATTCGCCCATTCCTTGGGGTCCCCCTTCATCCAGTGCACGATGGCGTTGCGGACATGTTCGCAAGCGGTCCTTGAGGGAGAGTCGACGTAGCGGTTGACGGCGGTCACGGCCGCGTCGAGGTTTCCGCTTCGGACGCCGACCCGACGGTTGATCGCTTTCTCGAACGCCCGGTTCTTTTTGGTTTCTTGCAGGTAGCCTTTCGTCGAAGCCGGTTGAGAAAATCTGAGCGAGTTGACACGGCCCGACGCGTATCGCTGTGCCGCTTCGAGGGCGGACTTCGAACGGGGTTCCAGCTGGTTGGCGAGGTTTTGCGCGCCGCCGATTTCGCCGATCGAGCGGAACGGGATTTCGACGTTGGCTTGGGTGCCCAATGAATGCTGGCGGGTGTTCTTCAGCGACACGGCCCAGCGTCGCGACCCGCGATCGTTCGCCGTCATCTTGAACGCCCGATAAATCTCGGCCGCACCGGAGTCCGCGCCGGAACGAGCGGCGAGTTGCTCCAGTTCACGGTTGTAGGCGTCGAGGATGTTCTTCAGGAAAAAATATTTTTGCCCACTCAAACCGATGGGATCCGAAGTGAAACCGGTGGAGGCGGTGACGGGTTTGGAACAGGCATCGAACAACGTTCGCCGCAAGATCGCGAAGGCTTCGTGTCCGCAGGAGAAACTGTTGGCGCGTTGGCGTCCGTTCGCCGGCGCGTCGGCAGTTGGGGAGGGGACGCGGGTCGGTCCGCCGACGTGCTCGGGCATCCCCTTCTTCGGGTTCGACGCGGCACCTTCGACTTGGAGTTCCGCGTAGCGAATCTTGCCGACCCGACTGGTGCCCGCCGTGGAGGCGGCCGTCATCCCGTACCCGATCGGACAGAATTCCCACTCCGGGCCACTTCGTTGGACGAGTACCAACTCGTAGCCAAGCATCTCGTTCTCGAAACCGACAAACGGTTGCTGAGTCAACGCCACGATACACCTCGTTCGATACGTGGAACCGGATCACCGGCGAATCGCATAACGTCCGCATGCGATTGCGGACACCTCGAGAAGGGCCCCCAAGATAGCAGGTTCGGATGGCGGAAAGTCCCGAACGCCACGTGAGCAACACGAAAATCGCGTCAGCCCGCGGGAGATTCGCCTTGGACGAGCTTTCGGAAGGCGTCGTTGAGCTTGCGGGTGATCGGGCCCGGTTTGCCGTCGCCGATGTCGCGGCCGTCGAGCCGAACCGCGGGGATCACTTCGGCGGCGCTTCCGGTCAAGAAGCATTCGTCAGCGACGAACAGGTCGTGTCGCGTGAGGGCCGTTTGATGCGTCGCGATGCCGAGGCCTTCGGCGAGTTCGAGAACCGCGTTGCGGGTGATCCCCTCCAAGATCCCGGCGTCGATCGGGGGCGTGAAGAGGTCTCCCTTTTTGATGAGAAAGATGTTGTCGCCGGTGCACTCGGCGACTTCGCCCTTGTGATTCAGCATCAACGCTTCGACACACCCGGCCCGCAAGCCTTCGATCTTGGCGAGAATGTTGTTCAGGTAGTTCAGCGACTTGATGCGAGGGCTGAGGGCGGCGGGGTGGTTGCGGATCGTCGCGGCGGTGACGAGATCCAGCCCGTCTTGATAATACGATTCGGGGTAGAGCGAGATCCGGTCGGCGATGATGATCACTTGCGGGTTATCGCAGCGGAACGGGTCGAGCCCCAACTGGTTGCCGCCACGGGTGACGACGAGTCGGATATACCCGTCGCTTAGGCCGTTGAGCCGGACCGTCTCGTTCACCGCGTCGGCCATCGCGTCGAGGGCGATCGGGATTTGCAATGCGATCGCCCGGGCGGATTCCCAAAGCCGATCGAGGTGCTGGTCGAGCCGAAACACGTTGCCCGAGTAGATCCGCATCCCTTCGAACACGCCGTCGCCGTAGAGCAACCCGTGATCGTACACACTGATCTTGGCGTCCTCGCGAGAGAAGTACTCGCCGTTGATGTAGATCTGCTGGCTCATCGTGACGGGGGGCTCATCATGTCGGTGTCGGCGCGGGAGACGGCGTCGATGACGTCGGTGTCAAAATAGTTGATCGACATTCCGGCGTCGACGACGAGCGACTGGGCGGTGATGCCGCTGCTGCGGGGGCTGAGCAAGAACGCGGCGGTGGAGGCGACTTCGTCGGTCGACACGGCGCGTCCCCGCGGGATCACCTTTTCGGCGTACAGATACGAATCGACGTACCCGGGGATCCCCGCCGACGCGCTCGTTTTGAGCAGCCCAGCCGCGACGGCGTTGAACCGCACCTCGCTGAACCGGCTGAACGACTTCGTCAGGAACGCCAGCGACGATTCGAGCGCCGCCTTGATCGGGGCCATGTACCCGTACGACTCGCTCGCCATCCGCGTGGTGCTGATCCCGATCGTGACGACCGAGGCGTCCGATTCGAGCCGATCCCGGATCGCGTTGCAGACGGCGATCAGCGAGAACGCGGAGATATCGACGGCCTGCAAAAATTGCCGCCGGGAGGTCTCGTGGAACGGGCGGATGCCTTCGGAATAGTCGGCGAACGCGATCGCGTGGACGAGTCCGGCAAGCCGGACGTCGTCGTCCCGCAGCGTCGCCGCGAGGCGGTCGATCTCGTCCTGCTTTTCCACGTCACACACCAACACCCTCCGTCCGCGGAGCAGCTTCGTGAGGCTGTCCTGGCGGGCCTCGCTGCGGACGCTGTAAATCACCTCGCCGCCGGACTCTTCGATCAGCCGGGCGATCCGGTAGGCGACGCTCTTCTTGTTCGCGACGCCCATCACCAGGAAACGCTTCCCGGAGAGACCGAGAAAGTCGAAGCCGGGTTCGCCCGAATCGCCGCCGTCGGTGCGTGTCACGGTCAGCCTCCCGCTTGGCCCGATTCGCGTGGTTGGGTCACGCTGCAGGCGAACTCGAGTCGCGTCGCCAGCTTGCCATCGACGAGCACCTTACCGGTCAGGAAGAACGCGTTGCTGACCCGGTCGTTGAGCGTCGCGTGGATCTCGACCGTGTCCCCGGGGCGGACGATCCGCTTGAACTTGACCCCGTCCATCCGGGTGGCGACCGGGACCGCCTCGCCGACCGCCGGGGTGTGCTCGCTGAGCAGGATCGCGCCGGCTTGAAGACAACACTCGCATTGAATCACCCCGGGGACGATCGGGTACCCCGGGAAGTGACCCTGGACGAAAAAATCGTCGTCGCGAAACGTCTTGCGACAAACGATCGATTCCCCGTCGTTGTTGACGATTTCGTCCAACAGCCGCATCGGCAAACGGTGCGGAATTTTTTGTTCGATTTGTTCGGCGGTCATGGTGACAATCAGACGCGCGGGGGGCGTCGTCGTCAACGGGGCAGATCCCCGCCCGGCGGGCTCTGCCCGCACGGCCGATCGGCGGTTAGGCTTGGCACCACCGTTGATGCCCCGACCGCCCCGGCCGACCGGCCCGCGGACTGACCCGACGAAGATCACCCGATGACCGTTTACTTTGCCACCGGCTCCGAGACCGAATCGCTCACCGCGGACGACCTCCGTGCCGCGCTCGCGGCGACGTTCGACGCGATCGGGCCGAGAAAGAAGGTGTTGCTGCTCCCTCCCGACGCGACACGCCTGTTCAGCCGGGCCGGGGAGCTGACGGTGATGTGTCGTGACCTACTCGGCGACGCGGTCACCGACATCATGCCGGCGCTCGGGACCCACTCGCCGATGAAGCCGGCGCAGCTCGACCACATGTTCCCGGGCGTCCCGCATGACCTGTTCCGGCCCCATCGCTGGCGGACCGACGTCGTGACCCTGGGCGAGGTCCCGGCGGAATTCGTCAGCGAGGTCACCGACGGGATCTATACCAAGCCGTGGCCGGCGCAGGTCAACCGATTGCTGCGGGACGGCGGACACGATTTGATCTTTTCGCTCGGTCAGGTCGTCCCCCACGAGGTGATCGGGATGGCGAACTACAACAAAAACGTATTCGTCGGGACCGGCGGCGCGGCGGGGATCAACGAGAGCCATTTCTTGAGCGCCGTGTACGGCATCGAGCAAACGCTGGGGCGGGCCGACACGCCGCTGCGACAGATCCTGAACTACGCCCAAGACCATTTCTGCAAACAGATGCCGCTGTTGTACGCGTTGACCGTGGTGCAGCAGATGAAGGACGGGACGCTGCACACCCGCGGCCTATTCATCGGCGACGATCACGACACGTTCTTTCAAGCCGCCGAGCTCGCCCGCCGCGTCAACATCACGCACCTGTCACACGCCCCGGAACACGTCGTCGCCTACCTCGACCCGTCCGAGTTCAAGAGCACCTGGCTGGGGAACAAGTCGATCTACCGGACCCGGTTGGCGATCCGCACCGGCGGCCGGTTGACGGTACTCGCCCCGGCGGTCGAGGAGTTCGGGGAGGACGCCGAGATCGACGCGCTGATCCGTAAGTACGGCTATCGCACGAAGGAAGAGATTTTGCGGTTGGTCGAGGAGCACGACGACTTGGCGGCGAACCCCTCGGCCGCCGCCCATCTCGTTCACGGGTCGCCCGAGAACCGGTTCGAAGTGGTCTACGCAGCCGGCAAGTTGACCGCCGACGAGATCGCCTCGGTCGGCTACACCCCAGGCGACCTAGCGAGCCTTTCACGGCGGTACGACATCGCCTCGCTCGACGACGGTTGGCACACCGACGAGGACGGCAGCGAGTTTTACTTCATCCGCAACCCGGCGCTCGGCTTGTGGCAGGCCCCGCTCGACGACGCGGCCGACTGAACGAAGTGGTCCGATGAAACGATAGGCCGGACGGTACATCCGGACGCTGAGTGACATCTGGATTCGTACCGCTGGCGGGCAAAACAGATCCGTCTCGCCGCATCCGGGCAAGACCGGAGGCGTAGCTGGCGCAGGCACGACTGGCGGTACGGCATCTTGCGGGACGGGGCCCGAAAGTTGGCAATTTTTGCCAATCTTGCTATGCTAGTTGTCGATCAGCATGTTCAAAAGGAGGAGCCGATGCCGACAAGAAACATCAATCTCACTGAGCACTTCGACCGGTTCGTCGAAGAATTGGTGGAGGCTGGGCGCTACAAGAATGCGAGCGAAGTACTTCGGGCGGGTCTCCGACTCCTGGAGCAGCAAGCCCAAACGGAGGAAGAGAAGCTGACACTTCTTAAGAAACTCGCCAAAGACGGCTTCCGATCGCTAGATCAAGGCCAGGGCTTGAGTGTCGCGAGCGAACCCGAGTTGCGAAGCACGATCGCTAAGATCGGCCGCCGGGCGACAAAGGCGAGTAAGGTCCAAGAGACCAAGTAAAAAGGCTCTTCCGCGATTTTAGTGGCTTGCGGGCTGGCGTCGGCGAGGTTTTTTCAGGCATCGCTGCGATGTCCGAATGTTGAATGAAGTATGCTGA
>JAWLFY010000157.1:0-11325 GCA_041685355.1 Pirellulaceae bacterium
TACGGATCTGTGCGGGGGGCGGCCGGTGACGGCCGTCCCTACCGCGATCCTCCAAAACCTACGTTCTGGGCAGTTGCCACTAAAATCGCGGAACAACCGTGACGTTTTGTGACGT
Organism: Pirellulaceae bacterium; assembly: GCA_041685355.1. Taxonomy (GTDB): domain Bacteria; phylum Planctomycetota; class Planctomycetia; order Pirellulales; family Pirellulaceae; genus JAWLFY01. Next base: position 116 of record JAWLFY010000157.1, read on the forward strand.
TTTGTGACGTTTCGGGCGCGACTCAGCGTCGGCTAGGCGCGCACCCATTCGACGGGCTTTCGTCGACGCGGGTAGAGTTCGCGACAAATGCCACACCGGGTTCCGTCGCATCGGCGCGCGGTGCAGTGTTCCCGTCCGTAATAGATGATCTGGAGGTGGAGCCGGTTCCAGCTCGACTCGGGGAATGCCTTTTTGAGGTCCGCCTCGGTTTGCCGGACGTTGCGGCCGTCGGTGAGTCCCCATCGTTGGGCGAGTCGGTGGATGTGGGTGTCGACCGGGAACGCGGGAACCCCGAACGCTTGGGCCATCACGACGCTGGCGGTCTTGTGGCCGACCCCGGGCAACGTTTCGAGTTGTTCGATGTCTTGTGGGACGTTTCCGCCGTGTTGGTCGAGCAGCATGGTCGACAATCGGGCGAGCGCCTTTGCCTTCTGTTTGGAGAGTCCCAGCGGGCGAATGATTTCCAGGATTTTCTCTTCACCCAATTGCGACATCGCGGCCGGCGTGCCGGCGACCCGGAAGAGTTCGGGGGTCACTTGATTGACTTTCTTGTCGGTGCACTGGGCGCTGAGCAGTACCGCCACGAGCAGCGTGAACGGGTCTCGGTGGTCGAGCGGGATCGGCGGTTGTGGGTACAGCTCGTCCAGCCGCTGCCGGATCAACGCGGCCCGTTCCGACTTTCGCATGGTCGCCAGTGTGTCAGTTGTGTCAGTGCTTCGTGATCGCTTCGTCGAGATTCAACAGGACGTTGGCGAGCGCCGTGAGCGCCGCCAAACGTTCGGGAGTATCGCACGAGCTCAATGGCAGCGGTACCTGGGCCGAGCGAATCAACCGATCCGCTTCCGCGTCGTGTTTGTGGTAGTACGCCTCGTACTCGGCCAAGGACGTGACGAGCGTTTTCGTTTCCTCCGGCGTCGGCTCTCGTCCGGTGACGATACGGAATCCCCGCCGCGCGATCGTTGCGGGGACCCACCGGTCGGTCCCCTCAGTCGTTTCGTCGCCGGGGCATTCCGAGAGCAGGCGGTACGCCAGCCCGACGGCGGAATGGAAGAATGCCGTTTCGTTGAGCAGCGTCAACGCCTGGAGCGGTGTGTTGGTGCGACGGCTAACGACGGCACACGTTTCTCGATCGGCGGCATCGAGGACCGACATGCTCGGTGGCGCCACCGTCCGCTTCCAGAACGTGTAGAGGCTGCGGCGGTACAGGTCTTCTCCTTTGCCGAGGGTGTATTTCATGTTGCTCATCTCTTCCCACAGGCCTTCGGGTTGGAACGTATTGACCGACGGGCCACCTTGGCGGTGTGAGAGGAGTCCGCCGACCGAAAGCGCGTGGTCCCGAACGACGTGGGCGGCGAGGCGGAGCCGTGGGCCACGGGCAAGCCAGCGGTTATCGGGATCAGCCGCGAGTCGTTCCGCGTCGACCCGAGAATCCTGGCGATAGGTGCTGCTCAAGACGATCAGACGTTGGAGGTGGCGGACGTCCCAATCGCGACGGATCAGTTCGGTCGCCAACCAGTCGAGAAGTTCCGGGTGCGACGGCAATTCGCCCTGCAGTCCGAAATCTTGCGGGGTCGCGACCAGCCCCCGTCCGAAGAACCGCTGCCAAATGCGGTTCACCGTGACCCGCGCCGTGAGCGGGTGATCGGGACGAACCAACCAGCGGGCGAGCGCCAACCGGTCGACCGGTTCGTCGTCCGGCAACGGCGGAAGGATTTGCGGCACGCCCGACTCGACGACTTCGCCACGTTGGGCATACTCGCCGCGGATCCGCAGGTGCGTCGGCGACGGCAGTTCGCGGTCGCGCATCACCATCGTCGTCGGCAGCGAGTCGAGGAACCGTTCACGCCGCATCCTTGCCTGGTGCGTTTCGCGGGCGAGTCGTCGCAGAGCGGGGGGCGCGGCGTGCTCCAAGAACCAATCACGGAGCAAGCTTTGGTCGGCGTCGGATCGATCGCCTTCCGGCGTGTTCGCGATTTCGACCAGCTGTGGGTCGGCGGCCAAACGCGTGACCTCGTCGTCCCACAGCGTTCGGTCGTAGTACCGAATCTCGTCGATCGCCCCGCGATAGGGCGTCCCGTGAACGCCTTGGCCGACGGTCAGCTCGGCCGAGTTCGGGGCGCCACCGGTGTTGCTGTTCGTGTTGTGCAGCGTCGTCGTGTCGACGGGGCGTCCGTCGAAAAAGATCCGCATCCCGGTGGTGCTCTGGGAGCCGTCGTTGGTGAGTGTCACGTGGGTCCATCGCCCGGGCTCGAGCGACTCGGTCGACTCGATCGCGCCGACGCCGGCGACCCATCGGGTGATAATGAAGAATTGCAGCTTGCCGCCGGAAAGTTCGACCGCCAGTCCCGGACGCCGCGTGTTGTCGGACTGACGCGACAGGATCACGCCATCGGAAACATCGTCGGGGCGGACCCAAAAGGCGATCGAGAACCGTTTTTCGCAACGTACCTCGGCGACCTTTCCGAGCGAGAGCTTGGAGGACCCGTCGCAGACCACGGCGTCGCCGAATACGCCGGGGATTTTTACGTCGTCGGGGATCGGGCTCGCGTCCCGGCCGGCGTTCTCATCCTCGGATGCTGTCTTGTCATTCGCGATCGCGGTTCCCGAGTCATCGGCGTCGAAGGAGAAACGGTGTTGCGATCGGTACGTGACCGAGGGATCGGTGGCCGGATCGACCCGGTTCATTTTCAGCCAATCACGCAGGGCTTCGTCGATGCGTGGCCGTTGCCTCACGAGTCTCGATCGGAATTCCTCGATGCGGCGGTCGTGTTCGGCCAATTCGACGGCTTGCGACCGGGTCGGCGCCTTGACCCACGGTTCGGAGTTGCCGAACTTCACGGCGCGGCCCGATTCGGCGACGTTGTCGAAGAACGAAATGAGCTGGTAGTACTCTCGTTGGGAAACCGGATCGAACTTGTGGTCGTGGCACCGGGCGCATCCGATCGTCAGCCCCATCCAAACGGTCGCGGTCGTATCGACTCGGTCGACCGCGTTCTCCAGCAGGAACTCGTCGAGGACGAGCCCGGCCTCGGAGTTGTAGCGATGGTTGCGGTTGAACCCGGTGGCGATCTGTTGACTTAACGTCGCGTCCGGAAGCAGGTCACCGGCGAGCTGTTCGATGGTGAACTGGTCGAACGGCATCCCCGAGTTGAACGCATCGATGACCCAGTCCCGCCACGCCCACATTTCGCGTGGGCCGTCATTTTGGTAGCCGTCGGTGTCGGCGTAGCGGGCGGCATCCATCCACTCCAAGGCCATCGCCTCGCCGTATCGCTCGGAGTGCATCAGCCGGTCGACGACGCGTCGCTCTGCGGCGGGATCGGTATCGGCGAGGTAGGCGTCGATCTCCGCGACGGTCGGTGGCAAGCCGGTCAGGTCGAGCGTGACCCGTCGCAGCCAGGTTTCCCGGTCGGCCGGCGGCGATGGCTGGAGCCCTTGGCGTTGCATCCTTGCCGACACGAACCGATCGATCGGGTTGGCGGCCCAATCAGGATCTCCGGCGCCGGCGTGACGATCGGCGCCGGACCGCTCCGGAAGTTCGGCGAGTACGTGTCCCGGCGAGGCGGGCGTCGCGTGTCCCGGCGAGGCGGGCGTTGCGTGTCCAGGCGAGGCGGGCGTTGCGTGTCCAGGCGAGGCGGGCGTTGTGGGGTGAGGCGGGGCGGGGACTGCCGGTCGCGTGGGCGGGTCGAACGCCCAGTGACGTCGGTAGGTCGCGCCTTCGTCGATCCAACGGCGGAGCGTCTCGATTTCTTCGGGGGTGAGGCGTTTGCCGGAACCTTCGGGAGGCATCCGGAACGCGTCGTCCGGTTCCTCGGTTCGGGTCACGATTTCGCTGGCGTCGGCGTCACCCGGGACGATCGCGGCGTACCCCCCGAGATCTTCGAACGCCGCGGCCTGCTGGTCCAATCGCAGACCGGCTTCCCGCGTGGCGGAGTCTGGCCCGTGACAGGGGAAACATCGATCCGCCAGGATCGGTCGCACGTCGAGCGTAAAGTCGACCGGTTCGGCAGCGCCCGTTTCGGCAGCGACCGGAACGACCATCGACGCGACCAGGATGGCCACGCCGGCGAGTTCCCGGTAGACGACGGCGTGGGCAACGAAACGAGAATGGAGAGCGTTCATCACGGGCACGTGAAAATGGGGGGGCGCGCCGCCTTATTATGAATGATCTTGCATTCGATCCCAAGATCGGGCGGGTGGCGACGAATCGATCGTAACCGCCGGGTTCGACCCGATGTCGGTTGGCGTGGAAATCTATTTGCTTCTTCCGATTGCCTGCCCCATTTCGTGACACGATGAGCCCCCCTCGCGACGCATCCGGTTTGACGAAGACGCTCCGTTGGGCGTGGTTCATTGCACTGATTGCCGCCGCGTTCGCCTACCTGACGGCCGGCCTGTCACCGCTGGGCGAGACGTTTTCGCTGCACCCGTTCGCCGCGGTTGAGGCTGATGCAACCGCCGTCAAGGGGGACGACACGGATCAATTCGAAGGGGGAGACGCCGAGCGAGAGGATCGACGGTTGTTGGGGTCATCCGGGGCGCCGTTGCCCGCGGGGAAAAATCGGGTGCCCGCGGAGAACGATACTGGTTGGTCCGAGTGGGGGGACGCCGGATTGGCCGAGGCGATCGCGACGGTTGACCAGGCGTGGGCTGACGATTTAGCGGAGCGCGGTCTGCGGCCGGCGGAACGTGCCGACTGGTTGCAGGTTTGTCGCCGGTTGTCACTCGCGTTGGTCGGGTCGGGGATGTCGCTGGAGGAGATCCGCGAGTTGGAGGCATTGCCGGAAGCCGACCGCGAGCGACGGCATCTCGAAAACCTGCTTCGCGACCCCCGCTTTCACGACTACTGGGCCGAACGTTGGACGCGGCGAATGGTCGGAGCGGACGAGGGCCCGTTTCTCGTGTACCGCCAGCGTCGCTTTCGCGTTTGGCTTCGCGAGCGGTTCGCGGAGAACGAACGGTACGACCGGATCGTGCGGCGGTTGATCAACGCGAAGGGGCTTTGGACCGACCGGCCCGAAGTGAATTTTTGGACGGTCACCTTCGATAGCGGTGACGGTCAACCCGACCCCGAGCGTCTCGCGGCGCGGTCGGCGCGGGTGTTTCTCGGGTTGCGAATCGATTGTCTGCAGTGCCACGACGATTTTCTCGGTAACGTTTCGCTCGGAAGCGTCGACGATCCTCGCCCCGGTTTGCAGAGCGACTTCCATCAGTTCGCCGCGTTCTTCAGCGCGGCCCGCTTCGACGGGCTTCAGGGGATCCGAGGCCGGGACGTCGACTACAAAACCCAATACCTAGGTTCCGACGAAGAGGTATCGGTCGAGGCGGCGGTTCCGTATCAACCCGAGTTGTTGCCGGACCGCGGGAGCCCGCGGGCGAAGTTGGCGCGTTGGATGACGCACCCCGAGAACCGTCAAGCGGCACGCGCCGCGGTCAGCCAGATCGCCGCGTTGATGTTCGGCCGGCCGATCGGCCACGGAGTCGATGACTTGCCGTTGGGGATGCCTGGCCCTGTCCTGCTGGATCGACTTGCCGACCGCTTGATCGAAGACGGGTACGACCTCCGGCAGCTGATCCGTACGATCGCCGGGTCGGCCCCGTTTCGCGTTTCGAGCGTCGCGGAGTTTCCGATCGACGGAAAACACGAGGCCGCCTTCGCGGTGTTCCCGTTATCGCGTCTCCGTCCCGAGCAGGTCGCCGGATGCATCGTCCAAGCGTCCCGCGTGAAGCGGCTCGATCATGATTCGGCGTTCATACTGCAGCTCCAAAAGTTGGGAGCGACCGGGGACTTCGTGCGACGTTTCGGTGACCTCGGCGAGGACGAATACGTCACCGACGGCGTCACCGTCAGCCAGCGATTGGTGATGCTGAACGGAACGCTGATCGACGAGTCCACCGAATGGAATCCGATCCTTAACGCGTCATCGCACTTGGCGATGTTCGCTCGCGACGACGCCCACGCCGTCGAGCTCGCGTACTTGTCGGTGTTGAATCGTTATCCGACCGAACGGGAGCGGACCCACTTCACGTCGCGGCTGTCCGAAGCCGAGCGTCGCAACGAGGCGCTGGAAGACCTGTTTTGGGTGTTGATGAACAGTTCCGAATTTGCGTGGAATCACTAAGGAAAATTCTGACATGAATCGCGACCCCGAGCCCCAAGCGGCAGCCGGCACGAGGGAACCTCTCGCGGCTGATTCGCCGCACCCGAGGCCGGTGCACTCGGATCTGGATCCGGCGGGTCCGTTTCGATCGAGTCGTCGTCGGCTGCTCGGTGGTGCCGCCGGTTCGCTGTTGCTTGCCGGGATCGCGGAAAAGTTAGCGAGGGGGGGAACGGCGGTTCGTGAAGACCCCGGCCGTCCGCGTTCGGTCATTTTGTTGTGGTTGGAGGGAGGGAACAGTCAGCTCGAGACGTTCGACCCGCACCCGGGGACCAAGATCGGCGGCGAGGTAAAGGGGATCGCGACGTCGGTCGGCGGGGTCGAGTTTTCGGACACGTTGCCGCAGGCGGCCGAACAGCTGCACCGGGCGACACTCGTCCGAAGCATGATCGGCGACGAGGGGGACCATGAGCGGGCGGTGTATCAGATCAAGAGCGGGTTCCGTCCCGCGCCGGCGCTGGTCCACCCGTCGATCGGGGCGGTGTTGTGTCACGCCGATCCCGAGGTGTCCGACCTTCCGCGGCACATCTCGATCGTTCCCGGTGGCCACCCCGCGCGAGGCGGCTATTTGGGGCAGACGTTCGACGCGTTCAAGGTGGGTGACCCGGCATCGCCCGTACCGGACGTGAAGTCGCGGGTCGATGACGAGCGGTATCGACGCCGAGTCGGCGACTTGCTGCGGGTCGTCGAACCGGGATTCGCTCGCGGACGGATCGCCGATCTCGAGCGGACCCGGACGCTCCACGCGACCGCGACGAAGGCGGCGATGCGGTTGATGTCGAGTGAGCAGTTGGCGGCGTTTCATGTTGCAGACGAGCCGCGCGCCGAGCGGGAAGCGTTCGGCGACACGGCGTTCGGTCGCGGGTGTTTGGCGGCCGCGCGGTTGGTGGAGGCGGGGGTGCGATGCGTCGAAGTGACCCTTGGCGGATGGGATTCACACGTTTCGAATCACTCGTTGCAGTCGGCCGCGTGCGAACCGCTCGATCCGGCGCTCGCGTCGCTCCTGCGGCGATTGGCCGACCGCGATTTGCTCGACACGACGCTTGTGGTTTGCGGCGGGGAGTTCGGCCGGACACCGCGGATCAACGTGGCGGAGGGCCGGGACCATTGGCCGCACGGTTTCTCGACGTTGCTCGCCGGCGGCCCGTTTCGCCGCGGCCACGTCCACGGTGCCACGGCGTCGGAAGTCGTGCCGGGGGATGACCCGTCGCGGGGCGTGAGCGAACCGGTCACCGTGGCCGACCTGCACGCCACGATTTTGGCCGGTTTCGGGATCGACCCGAGCCACGAAATCGAGACCCCGATCGGACGCCCGATGAAGCGTAGCGAGGGGAACGTGATCCGTTCGCTACTGCGTACGTGACGCGTTGCTCGGCGTCTTTCCGGGGACCGCGTTCAACGTCCAGTAGATTTCCTCGCGAAACCGTTCCCCGTCGGCCGCCTTCAAATCCAGTTGAAGGTGGACCTGGTCGGCCGGCTGTAAGTCGGGAACGCGGAGCGTGACCGTGTGCCCGTCGTCCGACACTTCGATCTCGGTAACCCCCAAGGGTTCTTTGCCACGTTCGCCCGTTTTCGGTGAGTAAAAGTCGCTCCCGTAGGACGCTTGCCATTTATAGTCCCACTGCTCGGCGACGTAGGATTCCGGGTCGCGCGCCGAATCGGGGTCGAGCGGGAAATTGAACTCGACTCGTAAGCCGTCGGTCTCGGCCTGGCAGTCGCTGACGATCTTGTAGGGCTTGCCGGTGTATTGCAAACGCTGGATCCCTTGGTCGAGCATTCCGGCGCGGCCTCCGCCGTTCCACCCATCGAGCCCGGTCGCGTAGACCTGGCCGTCGGCCGGGTTAACCCGCGCCCGCATGATCCCGGTTCGGAAATCGAACGGCAGCTTGATGATCGCGGCTTGCGTCGTTTCGCCGACCTCCTGGGTCATCAGATAAAACATCCACCCCTTGCCAAAGCTGGTGTGCAACAGGTGACCGGCCAGCGGACCCCAGCGGGGGTCATCGGCGAACACCTGTCCGCCCGACGAATTGTCCAGGTCTTGCGGCATCCACACCAACGGCGGGTCGAAGGTTTCGGGCGGGGTCACCTCGTCGAGATCGATCTCGCCGCCACCCGGGGCCCACATCCCGGGCTTCGAATAGGTTTGAACCCATCCGTAAAAACCGCCCGGCTTAAGCAGGTTGATCTTCGACGCCGGCGTCCATTGGCCTTGGTTGTCGCTCGCGAGTAAGCGGTCACCGGGCATGATCCCCATCCCGTTGGGCGTACGAAAACCGGTCGAGTAAATCTCATGGCTTTCGCCGTCGGGCGCAACCTTGAACACGGCGCCCGGCAAGTCGAAGTCGGCCCCGTGGCCGCTTTTGGCATAGTAGAAGTTCCCCTCGCTGTCGACTTGCAGGTCAAAGTTGAAAGCGTGGAAGTTGACCGACACGTCGGGGTCGGCATGGAAGCTTTCGTAGTAGTCCGCCTCGCCGTCGTCGTTCAGGTCGTGCAGCCGCGTCAGCCGGTCTTTGCAGGTCACGTAGATTTTCCCGTCGACGACCTTCACCCCGAACGGCTCGTACAGCCCGCTCGCGAACCGCTTCCACCGCAACGACAGCAAGTCGCGGTCGATCCCGGAGACGATCCACACGTCGCCGCCGTAGGTCGTCACCACCATCCGGCCGTCGGGAAAGAAGTCGAGGGCCGAGGTGCGGAACCAAGTGTTCCAGGGCGTTTGCTCGGGGATCGTGATCGTGTCGAGCCGATAGCCGCCCGGTTCGAGACCGGTGTAGCCGACCGTTTCCATCACTTCGGTCCAAAGCGGCGGCCCCCCGCGGGTCATCGATTCGGGGTCGACCGGCGTGCCCGCGGTTGGCGTCCGGTGGTCAGCGGCGGCAGAGTCCGTGGCGGCAGAGTCCGTGGCGGCGGAACGGTTCGATGCGTAGTCGGACGCAAAGTCACGCATCGCTTCGGCATCGGTCCCGACTTGGCGGACGATTTCGACGACGCGGCTCTCGTTCCCAGCCGGGATGTTCAACACCACGCGTCGCTCGTCGTCGACGGTCCAACGCAATCCGTCGGTTTCTCCCACGGCGGCGACGGCAAGAAATCGTTCGACCGCTCCGTCGTCGTCGCCCGGCGCGAGCACGATCGGCGCCGAGGCCGGTTGACCGCCGGGGCCGATCGAGCCGTTCGAATTCTCCGAGCCGCCGAGCCGTTCCCACCCCTCGCCTCCGCGGGCGACGGCTAGCACCAGCGGGTCACCGCCGCCGATTCGAAGGGTGTGCGACACGGCATGGTTGCCGCGACCGGTCGTCGGCCGTTCGATTTGACGTGGCCATTCGAGGACCGGTCGGCCGTCGATCGTGTAACGCAGGACGACGTTGTCGCCGTGCCGGTAGTGGCCCCGGTATTCCATCCAGCGTTTCGGCATCGGCCCGCGAGGCGGGAGGTCGTCGGTCGGATAATCGAGGTTGCCTTCGTGGCCCCATTGCCAAGCGTCGAGTCCGGTGACGGGGGACCCGGCCGGTTCGGCGGTTCCCTCACCGCGCCCGCGGACGTGTTGCGTTTGGTCCAAATCGAGAAAGCCGCCGTACCAAAGCCCGGCGACGTCCATCGAGTGCAAGTCGTACGAGATCGACACGTCCCCGAGCGGCAACGTCAACGCGCTGTTCACTTCGCGGCGGAGTTGTGAGCCGAGCGCCGGGCCGAAATCGCGTTCGACGGTCGGGACCGATTCTCCCAGATCGGAGCCTTCGGGAAGGCCCGCGAGATACTCGTCGTCGACGGCGACGTAATCGGGGTTGTTCCCCTTCATGAAGGCTTCGCGGATGTAATGAACGACTTGGTAGCGTTCCTTCGGCGTGAGGTGCGACATCGGGGCCATCAGGCCGTTCCCACGGGAGAGCGTGAGGAACATCCGGTAGGGATCGGCGCCGAACTTGAGCTTCTCGGTCCCGAAGGCACGGGCGGTCGGCAGCGACGGGGTGTTCCCGTCGACGCCGTGGCAATTGAAGCAATAGCCGTGATAGATCTTTTCGCCGGTCTCGAAATCGCGTGACCGCAACCGCCGCAAAATTCCCGCGTGGTCGAGATTTTGCGTATCGTCGGTGACGCGAAGTTGGTCCTCCGACGGTTTCAGCTCGGCGGCTTTTTCGGGCCCGCCCAACGCGACCTCGGTGACGTAGCTGGCGAGATCGTAGAATTCACGCGGCTCGGGGAACACGCCGACCAGTCCGTCGGGCATCATCGAATTGTCGTCGATCGAAATCACCTCGATCGCGTCTCGAGAGACGGTCACCTCCTGTTCCAGGTCGGACGCGTCGCGAAGGACCAGTTGGGAATCGTCCTCACGGGCGACCATCCCACGGATCACCTGTCCGTCGTCGGTCAGCACCGAGACCGTTTCGTAGCCGGGTCGGATCACCCGGGAGGGAAACAGTAGCGATTCGATCACGTGCCGCATCGCGGCGTCGCGGTCGCGGTAAGGTTTGTTATGTTCGCGTTCGTCACGGTCGTTCTCGACCCGATCCGCAACGGTATCGGAGGGACGTGAGGGGGGGGCCGAGAGCGACGCCAGGTCGGGTCCCAACGGCGAGGCCGGCGCGCCGCTGGTGTGGCACTTCACGCAACCCGCGCCCGAGGTGTAGAAGACGATCGCCCCGCGACGTGGGTCGCCCCGCAACTCGACTTGACGGGCCAGTTCCCCCAGGTCCGTTTCCCGGAGCAACGTCTCCATCGGTTCGGGGTGACGGAGCGTTTCGGCGAAGCCGGACGACGCGGGCCAAGCGGTAACCAGCAGGAGTAAGAGAACCGGCAGCCGGTACCGAGAGGAGGTCTCGTCCTTGACAGCGGCGAACGATCGGATCGGGTTCATGTTCGGACGGGTGGGGTGGTGGCGGGATGCGTAGCAGGGAACGACATTCATGCCGACATCTTAACATTCATGCCGACATCTTACGTGCCAAGAAGAGGGGCAGCCCTTTTCGGAGGGCTCTTCCGCGATTTTAGTGGCTTGCGGGCTGGCGTCGGCGAGGTTTTTTCAGGCATCGCTGCGATGTCCGAATG
>JAWLFY010000298.1:0-2725 GCA_041685355.1 Pirellulaceae bacterium
CGGATGGAATTCGATCTGGTTGACCATCGGCGGAACCTCGCAAGTTTCGAGAAGTTCGTCGAGGTGCGATTGGAGGAAATTGCTTACCCCGATCGCCCTGGCCCGGCCGTCTTCGTGAAGTTTTTCCAGCGCCCGCCAAGTGTCGCGGACCTTTCCCTTCACCGGCCAATGAATCAGGTACAGATCCACGTGCTCCATCTGCAAGCGATCGAGGCTGGCGTCGAACGCTTGCAGGGTCTGGTCGTAACCCTGATCGTCGTTCCACACCTTCGTCGTGACAAACAGTTCATCACGGGCGACTTCGCTATCGCGGATCGCGCGGCCGACCCCCGTTTCGTTCCCGTAGACGCTGGCGGTGTCGACGCTGCGGTAACCGAGTTCCAACGCCCAGCGGACGGCTTGTTCCACCTCGCCGCCCTCGTCAGCTCGATAGGTGCCGACGCCCAGAATCGGCATTTCGGCTCCGTTCGCTAGCGTCACAGTGTCTTGCATCGTTTCGAGCATCGGTTTGCGCCTCGATTTGTGGATTGAAAGGCAGGCGACCTTCGGTTGCCGATAAATCCGGTCGCACCTAGCAAAAAGGCCGCTCGCGTCTGCGGGATTGCAAATTCCGTACCGACCGAAGCGTATCGATCTTCGACGCGAAGAACCTTCGGACGAGGCGTCCGACGAGGTTTCTTCCGAGGACTTGGACGGCGTGATCATCCCCGGCGGCAACTGGTTCGATCGCAATCTTCTCCGTAACCGGTGACGGGATCATCGATCGATGACGGCAAAGGGATGTGGCGGCTCGTGCTCGACGGCCTGTTCTGTCGATAGAGGGTGAACTGCCGATGTCTCGTCAAACCAGATCCACTCGTCGAACTGGCGGGACAACGAGGCATCGAAATAGTGGCTCAGCCGTTCGGTTTCGGGGCGATAGATGACGCCGATCGCGCGTTCCAGCCGCCGCGTCGCCAAGGCCGACGTCAACTGCCGGTTCGGTGACTTTGTGAGCGGCAGGAAGAACGCGTCCATCTCCGACAGGTGCATGAGGTGTTCGTAACTTTCCGGATGGGCCGGACGTACGGTTTTATTTTCCATCGACCCTTCCCATCGCGACGCGGCGGCGACGGTTCCGTGGTCGGTACCTTGGCCGATCGCGTACACCGCCTCGCCGAACTCGTTTCGGCACAGCTGGCCGACATTGATTTGACCGTGTTTTCCGAATTGCGTGGCCGTCGCGTCGCCCAAATGTGAGTTGTGTTCCCAAACGACGGCTTTCGAGTCGTTGCCGTGTTGGTCGAGCAGTCTTAAAAGCGTCTCAAACATGTGCGTATCGCGGTGGTTCCATGACTCGTCCGATCCGTAATACATCAGACGGTAGTACTTTTCGGCATCGGCCACGAGTTGGGCATTCAACTGGGCATTTAACAGTTCTTCGCCGTCGCGGATGGCGGATTCGACATCCCGACGCATCAGGTCCTGAAGCATCCGTGTGACCTCGGCTTCGCAACTGCGATATCGCCCCGTCAACACCGCCCGGCCGTAGTTGGCGGGGTCCGCTTCCCAGGGCGTGAGGCATCCGTACCTCGCTCGGGCGACATCGGCAGTCTTCGGATCGACACGTTGCAGGTATTCGAGCACACGGTCGATCGACGTGTACATGCTGTAGAGGTCCAGTCCATAGAAGCCGACCCGTCGATCCGCCGAGCGGTGCTGCAAGTTGAAGTCTCGCAGCCAGTGAATGAAGTCGAGCACTTCGTGATTTCGCCACATCCAGGTGGGGAATCGGGCGAAAGCTTCCCACTCGTGCGGCGGTTCGCGGTGTTTGTGGGTGACGAAGTCGTGAATCCGGTAGGCGTCCGGCCAGTCGGCCTCGACGGCCACGAAATCGAACCCTTTCTGTTCGATGAGGGCCTTGGTGATCTCGGCGCGAATCCGGTAGAACTCGGAGGTTCCGTGGCTCGCCTCGCCGATCAGCACCAGTCGGGCCTGACCGATTCTCTCCAGCAGAGGCTGCAGATCGAGCTTGTCGATGGCTTCGATCGGCTCGGCGACGTTGCGGATCATCTCCGGCAGGCCCGGTCGGCGTTTTCGCGTGGGAGCCGGTGGAATCGTCGGTTGCAGCTCCTCTTCTTCCTGCCAGCCGGCTTCACCGATCAGCGGTACAAATCGAACGGCGGTTAACGGCTCGTACTCGAACTCACCGTCGCGGCGAACGACGCGAACCAGGCGTTGGGAGTCCCGGGTTTCGCCAGCGGGGATGACCAGACGGCCGCCTTCGCGGAGTTGCTCGAGCAACGGGCGGGGGACGTCCGGTCCTCCCGCCGCCACGACGATCGCGTCGAACGGGGCTTTCTCGGGCCATCCGCGGGTACCATCGGCGTGCAGGACGCGAACGTTGTCGTATCCGAGCCGCCGCAGTCGCTCCTCCGCGGTCTGTGCCAACTCACGATGCCGTTCGACCGTGAAAACCTCGCGTGCCAGTTGCGAAAGGACAGCGGCCGCGTATCCCGAGCCGGTACCGATCTCAAGGACCCGCTCGTCGGGCGTCAGCTCCAACGCCTCCGTCATGTATGCCACGATCAGCGGCTGCGAGATCGTCTGCCCGGATTCGATCGGCAGCGGGGTGTTGCGATATGCGAATTCACGCAGCCCTTCGGAGACGAACTCTTCGCGGGGAACCTTTCGCATCGCGTGCAGCACCGCTTCGTCGCGGATGCCGAGGCTTCGCAATTCTTGT
>JAWLFY010000026.1:0-41420 GCA_041685355.1 Pirellulaceae bacterium
GCGTCGCGATCGGCGTCCGACGCCGAAACCGCGGCCGAAGCCGCGGCGGGGGAAGCCAAGCCTGCCGAGGAGGAAACGTCACGCGGGGAGGGAACGTCACGCGGGGAGGGAACGTCACGCGGGGAGGGAACGCCTGCCGAGGAGGAAACGTCACGCGGGGAGGGAACGTCTGCCGAGGCGGAAATGTCACGCGGGGAGGAAACGTCACGCGGGGAGTGGCTTTCCATCAGCTGGACCTAACGGGTGGTTCAAAAATCGCAGCAGAACTTTCTCGGCGGCGTGCGAAAGCCCCTTGGCTCATCACGGGCGATTCTGCGATACTCGCTAGCTTTCCGACAGCACCCCCTTCCACGAACGGCCCGGCGGAACGGCGGTCGGACGCCCGCCGGATGGGGCCCCACGCGTCGCGGTGGGGCGAACATCCGGACGGCTCCCCGCGGGAGATTACCCGTATCGGAACCTCCCAGGCCACCGGACTTACCCAGGTATTTCGAATGTTCAAGAACTTCTCCCCGCAATCTCTCGGCATCAACGGTCGCCAAAGCGAGCTGATCGAACTGGCGTTGACCTACGCCTTCCGCGGCATGGACGTCGACATGGGGGACATGCTTCGGCGGTCCCAACGGACCAGCGTGGAAGACGCGACGAAGTACGTCCGTGCGGCCGACATCAAGATCGGCGGGTTCGAACTCGACGTGAACCTGGACGCCGACGATGACAGCTTCACCAACCAAGTCGCCACCCTCCACCCGCTTTCCGATCTCGCGGCGACGATGGAAGCGACCTGCGGGTACATCCGCGTCCCCGCCGCCACCGACCGATTGCCTTACAACGAATACTTCGACGTCCAACGGACTCGGCTCGCCCAGATCGCCGAAATCCTCGGCGGCAAAGGGCTCCAACTGGCGATCGGGTTCCGCGCCGGGAAGGAGCTCGAAGAGGGAAAACAGTTTCCGTTCATAAGAAACGCCGAAGGCCTGATCGCCTTGGTCCGTGCCGTCGGCGTCTCCGGCGCCGGCCTGCTCCTCGATACCTGGGACTGGGTCGTCGGGGATGGGGCGATGGACCAAATTCAGGAACTCAGCGCCGAAGAGATCATTGCCGTTCGCCTCGGAACCCTCCCCGATGACGTCGACCCGGCACAAGCCGTCACCAAGGATCGCGTCCTTCCCGAGCCGGAAGGGACCCTCAATCACGTCGCGCTGATCAAGCACCTGGAGTCGATCGGATTTGCCGGTCCCGTGAGCCCGACCGCGTCGAGCGCTCGGTACAAAGGCAAAACGCGAGAAAGTTGCGTCCAAAAAGCCCAAGAAGCGGTCGACCTGATCTCGCGTGAAGCCGGTCTCCAAGTGGCCCCGCTGCCGATGGAACTGATCGACGAGTACGCGAGCTACGAAGCGACGGCCCCCGCGGAGTAAACCGAGGCGGTCCAAAGCCCCCGCGGAGTAAACCGAGGCGGTCCAAAGCTCCCGCGGGTCAACCGCCGAAGCCCCCGGTCGTGCCCCAGAAAGCCGCCAGCATGCAGATCCAGACGCCATCGAGAAAGTGCCAATAGTGGGCGGCGAAGTCGACCGGCCAGTGCCGCTCGTGGTCGTAACGGCCCTGGATCGAACGGACCGCAACGACACCGAGGGACGCGATCCCTCCGATCACGTGCAACGCGTGCAGGAAAGCGAGCACCGCCACCATCCCGATCACCCCCTTCCCGAACCCTCGGACCGCCGCCGGACCTTCCAGCATCCCCCGCATCGACACCGCCTGGATACCCACGAACAGGCACGCCAACGCGGCCCCGGCGACCAACAACGTCGTCGTCAACGCCCGTCGGTCCCGTCGCACCGATCGGGTCGCCGCATGAAGCAATCCGCTGATCGCTAATAAGCACACGGTGCTGACCCACAAGCTCTTCGGCAGCGACACGGCGGTTTCCATGTCCCCCCGACGACTGGCGGCGTAAATCGCGTACAACACGAGACTCGCCAAGAAGAACACGAGCAACGATGCCAGGAACAGAATCCCGCCGATCTGGCTGCGGTGGTCGCTCGGTAGTCGTCGGGACGCGTTGGCCATCGCGGGGTTCGGACTCGATCGGGGACGGGAACGGGAACGTCGACACGACACTCGACCTTTGGCGAACAAACCGCAACCGGGGCGGATTGTCAACGTGTGAGACCACACCGATCGGCGAACGGAGCCTCCGATGAGCAAAATCCGCCCGTTTCGCAACGCGGACCTGCCCCGCCTGGTCGACTTGTGGGTTCGCCACGCGTCCGCCTACACCGCGGCCCCCGAAATCAGCGTCTCGATGTTCGAGCAAGCCGTGCTGGCTCGCAATTTCTTCAATCCCGCGACCCTGTTGGTCGCCGAAATCGACGGCTACGTCCATGCGTGGTGCCACTGGATCGGGCTCCCCGATGCGGACGAGGTGATCCTCGCGGCGGTCTGCTACAGCCCCGAAGGGGGGGCGGCGATCGCCGCCCCCCTTCTCGAAGAGGCCGAATCGCGGATCCTCGCGGCGGGCGCCAAACGGATCGTCGCCGGGCCGCTCCGTGACCGGGATTGCGGTTACGCGGGTCTCGCCCCGATCGGCCATGGGGCCGGAGTCCCCGAAGCCGATTCGAGACTGACCTCGCTGCTCCGCAACGCCGGCTACGACGACCACCACGCCGTCGAACGCTTGCGGGTCTCAACCGCCCCCTACCGGTTGCCGGTCAGCCGCGAGGCACTCCAGCTGGGACGCACCACCCGCATCCAATCGCAACGGGTGATCCCCGACGACCCACGACACGCCTCGGCGATGTCCCACTTGGACGTCGAACGCCACCAGCTCGTCGACCATCGCAGCGGCGCCGAGTTGGCCGAGATCGAACTCTGGACGAGTGACCCGGAAGTCCAGGTGATGATGCCGTCCGACGCGATCCTCGATTTCACGCCCGTCGCGACCGACGGCGCGCTCGACCCACCCCACCTGTTTCTCATCGGATCGCTGCTGCGGACACTCGCCAACCGACGAATCTTCCACGTCGAAACCGCCGTCGATCGCGATCACGAAGACCGAATCGAATCGCTCCGAAAACTCCATTTCCAACTCGCCGAACCGGGAATCCGTATGGAAAAACTGCTCGACGAAACTTCCCCGTAGCAGATGTCGTCAAGACTTCTGACCGCGCCGATGCCCCCCCTCATTCATACGAGGCGACCGGCAACACGAACACCTTCCCGTCCCCGATTCGCCCGGTTCGCGTCACCCGGATGATCTTGTCCAAGATCTCCTCATACCGCGAATCGTCCACCCACAACGTGATCTCGACCTTCGGCACGAACGCCGGCGAGTACTCGGTATCCCTGTACTCGTCGAGATAACTCTTCTGGCGGCCAAACCCCTTCACCTCGGTCACGCTCAAGCCCTCCAACGGGGCTCGGCGGAGCGCGGCGATCAACGGTTCGGCCAGGTGCGGTCGGACGATGGTGACGATCTGTTTCACGGTCCCCCAAATCGCCTCCCGGCCGGAATCGCGTCTCTCGATCACGACGTGGCACGAGCCACGTGAGACGCCTGGGTTATAACCGAATTTTCCGAGTGCCGTCCACGCGTCAAGCTCCCTTCAAAATCGTCTCCACGAACGTCAACGGCTTCAAGTCAATCTCGCTCAGCGTGACCGCGAACGTTGCTTAACGGCTGGCCTTGGCCGCCTCGGTCGCCTCTTCGTCGCCGGAGTTGCTCGACGGGGACGGTTGCCCGCTGAGTTTCAAGATCGTTTGCACCACGTCGATCAGCTGGTCGAGCCGGAACGGTTTGAAGAGGACGCCTTTGGGGTGCAACCCGTTTTGGCGGGCCTTGACGATCGAGTGCCCCGGGTCGTACCCGAAGCCGGTCATCAACACCATCGGGACGCGGTCCATGATGTCACCGAGGCGAAGCATCAATTGGTATCCGCTGTAATCGGGGAGCTTGATGTCGCTGATGATCACGTCGTAGCTTTCCGGGCCCCCGCTCCCCCGCACCATGAGCACCGCCTCGTCTCCCTTGTGGGCCGTTTCGACGATGCAGCCATAACGCTCCAGGAGTTGGTGAGCGTCTTCGCGGACTTGGTCGTCGGCGTCGACGACGAGCACCTTCTTCCCCTTCAACATCGTGTGCTGCGTCGATTCGATCCCCGCCGGGACCGCCTCGAGTGGCGTCATCCTTTGGCCGATTTGCTGGATGGTTCGCTTGATGTCGCGGGCGTTTTGCAGAATCCGCCGGAGCCGATCGACCACTTCGGGGCTGTGCCCGATGTAGCCTTCCATCACGTTGACCGCGTCGTTGAGGATCTCGTCCACCGGCATCGCCACGGCGCTGTGGATCGCGTCGCAACTCTGTTGGGCCGTGTTCGCCTTCTGCGCCACCAGCAATTCCAACGTGTTGAGCGCGAACGCGACGTCACGGGCGAAAATTTCTAGGAACTGCAGGTCGCTATCGCCGAACGTCGAAGGCTCGGGGCTTTCGACGTTGATCGTGCCGAGCACCTGGTCGTGCAAGACGAGCGGGACGGTAAGCGAGCTGCGGGCGTTCGCGACGCCGGGGATGAAGAGCGGGTCGTTGATGACGTCGTTGCAGACATAACTCATCCCGCTCGCCGCGACGTAGCCGGTGATTCCGCTCCCTTGAGGGTGGGCGAACAGTTGCCGGTCCGCCGCCTCCTGGTCGATCCCGACGCTGAGCAGCGGGACGAGGTTTCCGGTCGCGTGCTCGAGCAGCCGGATCTCGATCACTTCGAAGTTGAGCAAGTCGCGGAGATAGTGGCGGATGTTCTCTTTGAGCAAGTCGATCCGTTCGTCGACCTCCATCATGAAAATTTCTGACGGCCGCAGGTCTGCCAACTCGCGTCCCGCCTGGTGGATCGCCGCCAGCTTCTGTTGCTGCAGAATCTCTTCGGTGATGTCGCCGACGGTCACGATCAGCTGGCGGGTCGCGTCGGGGTGGGTGACCGGCGCCGCGTGCACCTGATAGAAGCGATTGCTCTCGCTGTGCAGCGTGCTGTTGCTCTCCTCCCCGGTCGCCAAAGCCGTGTGGAACGGACAGAAATCCGGCCCCATGATCTCGGGGTTCGCTAATAGCTCGTAAAACCCCATCCCCAGCGGCGCATCCTCGGTCTGCTCCGCCCACTGAAGCAGGCGGCGGTTGCACCACAGCACCCTCAAGTCGCTGTCGAGTAACGCGACCCCTTCGGGCATGTCCCGCAGCATCACCCCACTCTGCGTGATCCCTCGGATCTCGCTCACCTGGGGCAGCTGGTCGCGGGCGATCCAAATCCCCGATACGCCGGGATCCTCGAGCTGCTCGAACGCCTCCAAAGCTGTATCCACCACCACGACAGGTTCCCGCCGTAGGTCCTCCGGGAACGTTTCCGGATCCCCCAAACATAGGAATTTGCCGGGCGTTTCCGCGTCAATCGTTTCTGGCCGCGGAGATCGATTCACCGATCCACTCCCACCTCTGATGCCGCTGACTCGGGCGTCGGCCGCCGGACGCGACAGAATCGGGCATCACCCACCCCGACCCGTCTCCCGCTAACGTTCGCCTCGCTGTGCTCTTTATCTTACGGAACGGAACAGGCCTTGTCATAACGGAATCGATGCCGCTGTGGGAACCGGAACTCGCCCGGCCGAACCATTTTCACCCGATTCGGCGCGAGCGCCCCCGCGAATGATTGACACAAGACCCCAGTCGTCTAGATTGACGGACCCCGGGTGAGGGTTCACCCAGCTTGCGCAGCCGTCACAGATTGCAGGCCTGTGACCCGTCGACGCGGCCGCCAAGCGACTTCGAGTTTCAGCAATGCCACACTGGCGAGAGCGCACGGGAGGTTTCGCTTCGATGAGGAAAGAAATGACAAAACAATGGTTGGTCGCCTTGATGGCGATCGGGATCGCCGGCGGGACGGCAACCGCGGGCGAATCCGCGGATGCGGCCTCCGACACCCAGGTGAAAACGGAAGCCCCCGCAGATCAGGGGATGCCGAGTGCCGAATCGTCGGTGAAGGATGGCGCGGATTGTGCCACCGCCGGTTGCCGCGAAGTGACCGTGATGCGGCCGCAGTACGTGACCGAGACTCGGATGGTCCCGACGACCACCTACGAGACGGAAACCCGCACCCGAATGAAGCAGATCCGTCGTTGCGTCGCCCGCGTCGAAACCCGTGAGCAGACCTACACGGTCAACGTCCCGCACCGGAAGACGAAGACCGAGACGTACAAGGTCCAGGTCTGCGTCCCCTACACCGAAGAAGTCTCCTACGACGTCCGCGTCCCGGTCACCAAGGAAGTCGAAGAGACCTACACGGCCAAGGTCCCGGTGACCGAAGAGGTCGAGCAAACGTACACGGTCAACGTCCCCTACCAGGAAACGAAGACGCAGACGTACACGGTCAACGTCCCCTACATCGAAGAAGTCGAGCGGGAAGTCACCGTCAACGTCCCGACGAAAAAGACCCGTGAAGTCACCTATCAGGTGTGCGTCCCGTACACCGAAATGGTGACCCAGACGTGCAACGTCCAGGTCCCGGTGCGGGAAATGAAGACCCAGAAATACATGGTCAACGTTCCGTACTACGAGGAGGTCGAGCAGACCTACACCGTGTGCGTCCCGTACACCGAGGAAGTCGAGCAAACGTACACCGTGTGTGTCCCGTACACCGAAGAGATCGAGCGGGAAGTCACCGTCCGGGTCCCGGTGAAGGAAGAGAAGACGGGCACCCGCAAGGTCACCAAGTGCGTCCCGGTCACGAAGACGAAAACCGTCACCTGCGACCAGGGCAGCTACGAATGCCAAGCAGTCGAGGTGCCGTGCGGCAACGCGTGCGGCGGGTCGGCATGCGGCGGTTGTGGCGACGGATGCGGAACCCAGGTGGCTTACCGTCGCGTATGGGTCCCCAACGTGGTCACCAAGGAAGTCCCGGTGACGGCCTACGAACGCCAAACGACCGAAGAGCCGTACACCTACACCGAGACGAGCTACAAGACCGAAACCAAGACGCAAACGGTTCAGGTCCGCAAGACGCGGATGGAAGAACGGACCCGCACCATCCCGGTCACGAAGTACCGCAACGAGGAACGCACCCGGACCGTCAAGGTTCGCAAGTGTCGCCAAGAAGAGCGGACCCGCGAAGTCCCGGTGGTGAAGTACGTCACCGAAACCCGGACCCGCGAAGTCCCGGTCCGGAAGACGCGAATGGAAACCCGCACCCGCGAAGTTTGCTACACCGAAATGGTGCCCGAAACGCGGACCCGCACGGTGAAAGTTCGGAAGTGCCGCGCCGAAGAGCGGACCCGCGAGTACACGGTCAACAAGTGCCGGACCGAAGAGCGGACCCGCACGGTCCCGGTGACCAAGTGGGTGGAAGAAACCCGCACCCGCACCGTCCCGAAGACGACCTACGAAACCGAGACCCGAACCCGCGAGGTGACCAAGCACCGGATGGAAACCGAGGAGCGGACCCGTGAGGTCACCTACGTCGTGTGCAAACCGGAAACGCGTACCCGCAAGTACGACGTTACCGTCTACGACACGGTCACCGAAGAGGTGCCAGAAGAATACACGGTGCGTGTCCCGGTTCAGTCGATGAAAGAGGTCCAGGTGAAGGTTTGCCGGCCGGTCGAAACGACGGTCCAGGTGCCGCTCTGCCCGACCGCCTGTGGAGCCGTTTCCGCCAGCTGTGGCACCTGCCGCTGAAACGCTCCGTTTCGCAGCCCAGCCCTTCGATTCACGTGGTCTCTTGAATGACCACACGAATCAAACGATTTCGACGCGGCCGGCGATTTTCGCCGGCCGCGTTTGCGTTAGCAGCGAGCGAACAATCACTAACGCACCCTTTCACCCTTTCGCGGAACGGCGCAAGCCGTCCGGTCCCTCGACTCGGCACGGCAGCGTAAGCGACGGATCGTTATTTTCCGCCCGGTCGTTCGGGATTGCCGGAAGACCGACCCGCACGTCCCCGCCTCAATTCCGGCAATTTCGCGGCGTGGTACCGCTGCGTCCGGTACGCGTCAAATGCGGCCAAGAAGATCACGGTCACCAGCGTCAACACGACACTCAACCAGCACGCGATCCAGAGCCGTGGCGTCTCGGGGCCGCCCAACGCGGCGACGATGATCAGCACCCCGCATCCCGCTAACAACACGTGCACCCGCCGCCGACCCCGACTCCGCCGCGCCAGGTACTCTCGGTCGATCCGGCTCCCCTCGCGGTCGTAATCCTCGTCAGGCCAACCGAGCCGTTCGTTCCGGTGCAGCCAGAGTGCGAACCCGATCAACGTTCCCCCTAACAACAGTCCGCCGAACAGCATGCGATCGACCCTTTTCTCGTCTCGGGTTGTGGCGGGCAAGGGTTGCGGTCGTGACCGTGGCGCGGCAGTTCGCCACCGTTCGGTACATGCCCGTTCGTTTCATCGCCGTTTGAGCCACTCGTGGACGACCCAGACGACGGCGACCAAGCTTTCCCCGCTGCATTTGTCGGGGGTGTCCTGCTCGGTGTGCCAGTACTGCGGCGCCCCGAAACCGGGCCGGGGGTAGTCGAAGTCGATAATGTCGATGGTCGGGATCTGGGCGATCTCGTTCAGCGGCAAGTGATCGTCGCGGATCGGTTGCGAACGGACCCTGGGGACGAACGCGCGGACCCCAAGGTCGTCGGCGACCCGCCACACGCTGACCGCGACGTCCCTGGCGTAACGCATGCTGTTCCGCTCGTACAGTAACTTCAATTCACGGTCTCCGACCATGTCGAGCAAGATCCCGGCGGTGTAGGGGACCGGCGGCGGGTCCATCCGGACCTGTTGGGCGAAGTGGATCGAACCGAGAAAGTAGTCGTCTTTCCCCTCCGAAAACACGAACTCCTCGGCGTCGAACAACACCAGGTCGACGCCGACGTCTTCCGGCAGGTCGCCGAGGTGGTGCGAGAGTTCCATCAGGGCCGCTGTCCCGCTCGCGCCGTCGTTTGCCCCCACAAACACGCCTTTCGGGTTGCGGCGATCGCGATCGGGATAGGGTCGGGTGTCGTAGTGCGCGCACAACACGAAACGTTTCGGACGCTGGGGGTGCCACGTCGCGATCAGGTTCGCCATCGTCACCGCTTCGCCGCTGACCGGGTGACGGATCGTCGACTCCTGCATCCGGACCTCCCCGCCTCGCGCGGTGAAGAACGCCTCCAGCATTTCCCGCTGCTTCGCCATCCCGGGGCTGCCGGTCGGCCGCGGGCCGATCGCGCAAATCTCGGCGAGATAACCGAACGCCCGATCGGCGTCATAGCGGGCCGGGACCGGAACCGCCGAGGGAGACCGACCCGACGGGCCGGAATCGAACCACCCCAACGCGACCGCGACCAACAGCCCGCCGCCGACGATCAGACCCGACACGACGAACCAGAAAACCCGCCCCGTTCTGTCCGGCCGAGACGGCGCCGGATCGTCGGGCTCGCCCGGCGTTTCATCCCGGTCCGGGGTCCGCACCCGTTCCGACCGTCGAGCCGCCGAAGTTCTCCGCGCACCGGCGGCGAAGGCGAAACCGAAGAGGGTGGGCCGATTCGACGACGTCGCGACGCGGGCGGGATAAGGGGTCAAAAGGGGCGAATCCGGACGAGGGGAGGAAACCTTCGATCCTCATTGTGCCCAGGAACGGAAAGGTTGGAAACCTTACGAGCCGGTCGGGCGGGCGAAGACCTTGGCGTGATTCGGCAGCAACTCGGTTCGCGACGTCGCCCCCTCCCGTGAATCGAGCACCATCTCCGCGGACGCCGGGACCTGCAACGGGCACGCCGCGGCCGAATCGTCCGCCGCGAGTCTCGCGAACACGATTCCCGTCCCGATTTCCCCGCCGTCGTCCGCGAACCGGCGATAGCGGATTTCGAACAACCCGGCCTCCAGGTCATCCCGCACATCCGTCTCGCCGCCATGCAGCAGCCCCGAATCGAGCCATTGCCGTCGCATCCGGATCAGCGACCGGTACCAGCGCCGCATCGCGGGGTCGCCATGGTGCGACGGGCCGATCCGCGAAGCCTCGTGGGCGGCCGGGTCGGTGGGGTGCATCCCGGCAGACCAATCGTGCTGCGGGTACTCCGTCCGCCGCCCTTCGACGACGGCGCGGCGGAGATGTTCGTCCTGGAAATCGACAAAGAACAGGAACGACTGGTCACACGCGAACTCTTCCCCCATGAACAACATCGGGATCGCCGGCGACAAGATCAACAGCGCCGCGGCCGCCCGCTGGGTGTCCGTCGAGCTGATCTGATGAAACCGTTTCCCGAGCGGATGATTCCCGATGAAGTCGTGGTTTTGGATCGAATAGACGAGCCCCGCCATGTCGACCCGCTCACCAGCTTCGACGCGGCGGAGCGGTTCGCGACACGTCCCCCGGTGAACGAACCCGGATCGCAAAGTCCTCGCCAAATCGCTCCCCGGGTGGTACTCGCGATCGGTCAGCTGTTCCCCCGGCCGCACCGTGGCAAAGACGCTATGGAGAAAGTCGTCACACCACTGCGCCGTGAACCCCATCCCCCCGTCGCTCACCGGAACAGGCATCTCCGGGTCGTACACGTTCGACTCGGCGATCAACGCGGCGGGCCGTCCGCTCGCGCGTGACCAAGCGTTGACCGCCTCGCCGAGTCGCCTCGCGACGTGCGGGTCGCTGTCGTCGATCATGCAGTGGATCGCGTCGACCCGGAGCCCGTCGAGGTGGTATTCGTCGTACCAATGGATCGCGTTGGCGACGACGAATCGCTTGACCCCCTCGCCACAGACGGGGTCGTCAAAGTTCGGCGCCGGACCCCACGTCGTCGAATGACGGTCCGACAAGTACGACCCGAAATCGCCCAAGTAATTCCCCTCGGGGCCGAAGTGGTTATAGACAACGTCCAACACGATCGCCAAACCCCGGGCGTGCGCCGCGTCGACCAGTCGCCGCAAATCGTCGGGCGTGCCGAACGTCCGCCGGGGCGCGAACCAGCCGACGCCGTCGTAGCCCCAGTTCCACCGCCCCGCGGAATCGTTCACCGGCATCAGCTCGATCACGTTGATCCCCAGATCGACCAACTCGTCGAGCCGCTCGATCGCGGCGACGAACGTCCCCTCGTCGGTAAACGTCCCGACGTGCAACTCGTAAATCACCCATGACTCCCGATCGACGCCGCGCCACCCCTCGTCGTGCCACTCGAAGTCGATCCCACAAACCTGCGACGGGCCGTGCACCCCGTCCGGTTGAAAACGCGACGCCGGGTCGGGACGCGACACCCCGCCGTCGATCCGGTAGCGGTACAACGTCCCCGCCGGCGTCTCCTCGATGACCGCCACGTGAAACGGGCCGACCTTTCGCATCGGCACCCTCCGCCCCGAGTCGACCAGTTCGACCTCGATCCGTTCTCGTTCCGGAGCCCACAAGCCGAACCGTGTGCTTCCGTCGTCGAGCGGGATCGCGCCGAGCCAGCGATGCAGCGACGTGACCGGGATCTCGGTGAGATCGCGGATCGCGGCGTCCCCGATGGCGGAACGGCCGTGAGCGGGTTCGGACGGGTTCGTTTCGGCGGACACGCGGCGATCCTTTCCTGCGGCGGAGTCAGTGCCGATCCGAAAAGGGTCAGGCCCTTTGCGGATAGGCGCCTATCGGGACGACCCCATTCGTACACCTTCGCGACGCACGGTCAATCGCGGTACGCTTCGAGCCGCCCGCGATCCGTTTCCGCAAGCCCTTCGCCGCCGGCTTCGCCAAGTCGGCTTCCCCACGCCGGCTTCGCCAAGTCGGCTTCATCGCCCCGATCTCATCGCGCTCCCCGCGCCACGGAGTTCTCCATGTCTCGGTCGCTTCATCCGTCCCGGCGTGGTGTCTGGGAAAAGCCCCGCCGCCTGCGGGACGAGCCGGTCCGCGTCTCGGGTAGGGCTTTCCGTACAAAGTTCGCACCGGCTCACCGCGGTCGGATCCGATCGGTCGTCGCGATCGCGTCGCTAGCCTCGTTTTTCCTGGGGGGGCCCACGATTGCCGACGACGGTCCGCCGCGTCCGATTCGGATCGCCACTTTGAACGCGTCGCTCTACGGCAAGGCGGCGGGCGAGGTCGCCGACCGGCTCGACGGCGGCGATGACTCCCAAGCCGAGTCGATCGCTTCGGTCGTCCGCGCCGTCCGCCCCGACCTGCTGCTGATCAACGAGCTCGACTACGACATCGACGGCAAGACCGCGCGGCGGTTGGCCGAGAACCATTTCGCGAAATCACGCGGCGGCCGCCACGGCATCGAGTACCCGCACATCTTGGCGATTCCCAGCAACACCGGGGTCGACTCGGGGATTGACCTGAACGCTAATGGCGAACTCGGCGAACCGACCGACGCGTGGGGATACGGCGTCTATCCGGGACAATACGCGATGGCCGTGTTCAGCCGATTTCCGATCGACCGAGACGCGGTGCGGTCCTTCCGAACGTTCCTCTGGAAAGACCTCCCCGGCGCCCTCCGCCCGATCGTTCCGGATACCGGCGAGCCATACTATCCCGATGAAGTCTGGAACCGGTTGCGACTCTCGAGCAAGAACCACGTCGACGTCCCGGTGCGAGTCGGTTCACGCACGATTCATCTTCTCGTCAGCCATCCGACGCCGCCGGTGTTCGACGGCCCCGAGGACCGCAACGGCTGCCGCAACCACGACGAAATCCGGTTCTGGATCGACTACCTCCAAGGGCCTTCGGCGGACCACCTGGTCGATGACGATGGCAACGCCGGCGGGCTGCCACCGGACGCCTCGTTTGTCATTCTGGGTGACCTGAACGCCGACCCCAGTGACGGCGACGGCCGGGTCGCCGCGATCCGCAGTCTGCTTGCCCATCGCCGCGTCAACGATCCGAAACCGTCGAGCCGCGGCGCGGCGGACGTGGCCCGCGGCGGGTCGTCTCGGCGTTCTGGCCCGCCCGAATTGGCCACCGCCGACTTCGGACGGGCCGGCACGCTACGGGTCGACTATGTCCTCCCCAGCCGCGATCTTGAGGTCGGTCGCGGCGAAGTGTTCTGGCCGCGACGCGACACGGCGGAGCACGCGTTGCTCCAGGCCACCGACCACCGGATGGTCTGGATCGAGGTCGCGGGATGGTGACCTCGGATCGGCAAAAGGCCCGGTGCCGCGTGCTGTTGATGGCGAGTTCGATGCGGGGCGGGGGGAGCGAACGCCAAACGGTCTCGCTCCTGCGGCACCTCGACCGAGAACGCTTCGAGCCCCACTTGTACCTGACCCATCGCGACGGGGATCTGTTGACGGAACTTCCCTCGGACGTTCCGGTGCACCCCTGGGACGACCTCCCGCCATCCGCCGGTTTCTACTTCCCCGGGCGGATCCTCCGCCGCCAGATCGCCCACCTACGCGGGGTGATCGCCGAAGCATCGATCGACGTCGTCTACGACCGCACGTTCCACATGACGCTCCTCGCGGCACCCGCCGCCCGCGGCCTCGGCGTCCGACGGGTCGCCACGATCGTCAGCCCGCCGGAGCAGATGGTGCCGACGATCGAGCGTCGTTTTCGATGGCTCAAAAAACGGAGACTCGCCCGCGGCTACCGTGACGCCGCCCAGGTGATCGCGGTCAGCGATCTCGCCGCGCGGTCGGCCCGACGGTACTACCGTTTGCCGGCCGGGAAGGTCGAAGTGATCCCCAACCCGGTCGACCTCGCCCGGCTCCGTGCCGTCGCCGAATCCTCCCCACCACCGCCCCGTGACGAGCGTCCGACGCTCGTGTGCGTCGGGCGGATGACGGAGGAAAAAGGGCACCGCGACCTGCTCGACGCGATCGCCATGACCGAGTCCCGATGGCCCGAATCGGTCGCCCCGATGCGGGTCTGGCTGATCGGCGACGGGCCACTCCGTGGCGAACTGGAGTCGCTTCGGAACGCTGTCCCCCGCCGTCACGAAGTCCGGTTCTTGGGCGCGAGTGCGAACCCCGCCCCCGCGATCGCCGCCGCCGATGCGCTCGTGCTGCCGTCCCGATTCGAGGGGATGCCGAACGTGGTCCTCGAAGCGATGGCGCTCGATACGCCCGTGATCGCCACGCGGGCCGGTGGGACCGTCGAGTTGCAGCGAGAATCACCGACCGCGTTCTGGGCCGAACCGAATCGACCCGATACCCTCGCCGACGCGATCCTCCACTTCGTCACCTCCCCCGACCAAGCCGCCGCCCACGCCCACGCCGCAAAAACACTCGTCATGCGACACCATGACGTCGACAAGACGACTCGCAAGATCGAACAAAGGCTGCTCGCTAGCGATCCCCTCGAGCTCGCATCGCTCCCATCCGCAGACGGGGCGACTCGCGACAAGCGTTGACCCACACGCGCTGACCGACACGCGTTGACCCACACGCGCTGACGGCAAGGTGTCGCCTGACGCTCTCGCCTACCCGCCCGCTTGCGTCGGTCGAAGCGGCCAGTTTCGGAGCTCCGGCTCCTGTGGGCGGTATTCGTCCATCGGCTCCCCGGTCATTTCTGCAATCGCCCATCCGCAACTCCGCCCGACCCGCGATTGGACCGTCTCGCGTCGGTACCAATCCCGCAGCGGTTCCAGGGTGTTCGCCGCGGCGATCCGACCGAGCGCGATCGCCGACGCCGCCCGCACCTCGGGCTCCTCCGGCGGCTCCGAACCGGCATCGGCCAGCCGGACCACGAGCGAATCAATGATCTCCTCGTCCCGCTCGGGGTCGAGCAAAAAACCGAGCCCCCAAATCGCCGCGGCACGGGGCTGCGAGTACCCCGATGAGAATTTCGGCACCAACCGATTCAACAGATCGATCGCGGGACGGTACCGCAGTAAGCCGAGCGCCTCGAACAGATGCGCCTGAACCGTCGAGCGGTGTGGCGCCGCCCCCGGACGGTCGAACTCCGCCGTCACCCGGTTGGCGATCCGCAACACGATTCCCGCCTCGTCCCGTTCATAAAGATGCTTGATGCCCCATGCCGCCGCGATTTGCACCTCGGGGCGCGAGTGATCGACCAACGTCGCCAAACGTCGATTGATGCGACGTTCACGCAACTGGGTCAAGACGATGATCGCCTGTTCGATCCCTTGCCACGCTTCCGCTTCGAACGGGCCGAGCGCTCGTGTGACGACTTCGTCGCGGAGCGAACGGTCCGTGGCGTGCCGCAACAAGCCTCTTCGGGCCTCACGTCTCAGCCCCGGAACGGGATCCGCCAAACCCCGCGCCAAAATCGCGATCGATGATTCTGACCCGTCCCCGCTGAGCGCCTCGATCGTGACGCGGCGGACGTTCGCGTCGCGGTGACCGATCGTCGCCTCGGAGCCCGCGACGACACGCGCCGGTTCGAGCTCGAACAGCCGCCGGATCCCGACCGCCGCGACCGCGCCATCGGAATGTCCGACGTATCGCTCGAGCAAATCGATAATCCGCTCCCGATTCGCCGGCTCGTCCGCGCCGCGCGGCGCCAGCAATTCGACTCCGAGCAACGCGTCGAACCGTGAGTCGAAACTGTCGGACCCACCTGACAACTCGAGCAGCCGCTCCGACCAGTCCGCTACCTCGGGCGGCCCGAGGTCCGCCAACCCCCGCGCCACGGCGAGCCGCATCGTCGAAGCGAGATCGCCTGAAAACAGCATCCGCCGGAGCGGAGCGACGGCGTCACCGTGGCCCGCCTTCGCGAGCCCCTCGATGGCAATCCGCAACAACTCCGGGTCCGCCAACGGGGCGTCCAATCGGCCCATCCAAGTCGCCCGAATCGGTTCGTATTGCCACGCCGCCAACGCCGCTTCGATCTCCCGTTGCAGACGAACCGGGGAATCCCCCACGGCCGAGGCCATCGCCGAGGCTTGGTCGCGGCAATCGAGTTCCGCCAACGCCGCGGCGGCGGTCACCCGGGTCACGACTTGTTCATTTTCCGACGCCATCACCCCGACCAGTTCCCCGGCGAGTTCGCTCAACCCGGGCATCCCCAGCCGATGCGCTTGGCGGATCACGTCGATGACCTCGCGTCTCAAGTCCGACTCGTGGTGTCGCAACGCGGCCCGCCACGTCGGACGCATGTCGGTGGCCCATTCCGCTTCCCGCGGCTCCACGTCGAGCCGCGGGAAATTGAACGTATCCAGTTCGATCTCGCGATCGACATCGATCACCGCCGAACGTTGCACCTCGGCCAACTGTGCCGCGACCGTTCCGGTCGCCAACAGAGCCACCAACGCCACGATCATCAACGTCCGACTCGGCACCTGCAGCAATCGCGACGCGAACGATCGCCCAAACCGACTCTCGTCTCTCAGTGGTTTCATTCGGGCCTCGTCAACTGTTGAACGCGAAACCGCATCACTAGAAAACAGCCCACCACGACCGCCACCGCGATCCACCAGCTGACGGGGACCAATCGGTACGTTTCGAACCCGGGCAAGTTGAACACGGAGAGCGCCGCCGCCATCGGGTTCAATCGCAACACCGACTCGACGGTGCGAAACCCGAACGGGGCGTCCCGTGCCAGCCACACCAACAGCGTGCCGCCGAAAATCGTCATCACCGCGACATACGCAGCCGTCGTCGCCGCGGCCGTCCGCCGGAACCACGCACCGACCGCCGCGCTCACCACCAACGCCATCAACCCGGCCAGCACCAAACAGACCAACGCGTGGGCGACTTGAAGCCACAACGTCGGTTGGATGTAGATCATCACGGCGTATCCCGGAAGCGTCGCCGCCAACATCAAAGCCATCGTCCACACCGCGCTCAGCAACTTGCCGCGGACGATCCGGCCGCCACTCAACGGCGTCGTCCGCAACAACGGCCACGCGCCCGCTTCCCGTTCGCTGCTGATCAACCCGGCCGCCAAACTCGGGACAAACACGACCAACAGGCCGACTTGCAATAGCACCAACGGACCCCCGACCGACTCCAATTCCCACTGCACCGTTCCGGTCGTCACCGAAAACGCGAGGAACAGCGAGAGCACCACACACCCGCCGATCAGACGCAACATCCAGTGCGAGCGGCCGAACCGCCGGCTGCGAAATTCCTTCACCATCACCGGGTTTACCCAGTTCCCGATGCTCCGGCTGCGACGCTGCGGGTCGATGATGAAGAACGCACGCCGTGCCGTCCGCACCCCCAACCCGCTGTCGTCGGTGATCGTCCCCTGGCTACGGGCGCGATCGAGCAAATGGTGACGGAGCCGTGAAATCGTCACCGACGCGAACGCCAGCGACGTGATCGACGCGAGCGTCAAAAACCGCGCGGCCGCCGAAGGGCCCGACCACGCCACCACCGAGCCGACATCGCCGTGGCCGACCAAACCCATCATCGCCGGGATCGGCGAGACGCATCGGACCCACGCCGCGACCGTCCCCAAAACCCCGACCGACTCTTGGAAAAAGAAGTACGGGGCCAACGTGACCACCGCGAGCATCAACACACACGCGTATGTCACCCGTACCGCACCGTCGGCCGAATTCGCGAGGCTGCTCACCAGCAACCCGAGCGTCGCGTACTGCACCGCCACGACCGCCAGCAACCCGTACATCGGGATCATCTGGGCGGTTAACGAGATTCCCCCCATCGCGTAACACGCCGCGGCGGCCGGCAACGTGATCATCAACAACAACCCCAAGAAGCCGAGCGACGCCAACAGTTTGCCGGCATAAATCGACACCGGACCGAGCGGCGTATTCAACAACAACGCCAACGTCCCCTCACGCCGTTCGCCGACGATCGACGTCGACGCGAACACCGGCGATAGCAGCGTCACCGACGTGAGCGCCGCGTATGCGAACAGCCGGAACGCCTCGCCGGCACGCGTCCCCGAAAGGTCCATCTGGCCGTCGCTCGGCCACCGCAACGCGACGAACCCGGCGAAGCAAAGGGCGACCCCGAACTGCAACGCGAACGCCTTCCGCGTTCGCAGAATCGCGACGAACTCTCGACGTAAGATCGACAACATCGCGGGAACCTTACTTGGGGACCGACGTCGAGGCCGCGGCCGTCGGATCGGCCCGTTCCGAATTGCCAGATTCCGAGCCACCAGACGCCGAGCCACCAGACGCCGAGCCACCAGACGCCGAGTCGCCGGATGCCGAGTCGCCGGATGCCGAGTCGCCGGATGCCGAGTCGCCGGATGCCGAGCCGGTCGTTTCCACGCCGTCGGCGGCGTCGTGTCGTTTCAGCACCGACATGAACGCGTCCTCGAGGTCCGTCTGCAATTCCCGGAACTGGCTGACCCGGACGCCCGCACCGATCAACGCCGCGAGCAACCCGCTCAAGTCCGCGTCGGTGAGCGTCGATTGAAACCGCACCATCGCCTCGGCCGGCGCCGCCGTCACCTCGGCCGAATCATCCAACCGTTGTCGCAACGCCGCCTCGGCGGCGGGGACCTCGTCGGCGGATGGGAGTTGGACTTCGACCGTTCGCCGCTGGTTCAACCCCCGCATGATCTCCTCGAGCGAACCGGACGCCCGCAACCGGCCCTGCGTGATGATCGCCACCTGGTCACAAATTCGCGACAGCTCCGGGAGGATATGGCTGGTCACGATCAGCGTCTTCCCGCTCGCGGCCAATCGTAACAGCAAGTCTCGCATTTCGATCCGCGCCTGCGGGTCAAGCCCGTTCGCCGGCTCGTCGAAGATCAACACCTCGGGGTCGTGCAACAGCGTCCGTGCGATCCCCACGCGTTGCTGCATCCCGTGGCTCAGACTCTCCACGTAACGGTCTTGCATGTAACCGCTGTTGGTGATCTCCAGCACCTCGGCGATCCGCCGCACCCGCTCGCGGCGCCGGATCCCGAACGCGGCGCCGAAGAAGTCGAGGTACTCCCTCACCCGCATGTTGTCGTAGCTGCCGAACCCGTCCGGCATGTACCCGACCAGCCGTTTGATCTTCGCCGCCTCGTGGTCACAATCCGCGCCCGCGATCCGGGCCGTCCCCGACGTCGGCTTGGCAAGCCCGACGAGGATCTTGATCGTCGTCGTCTTGCCCGCCCCGTTCGGCCCGATGAAGCCCAAGATTTGGCCACGCGCCACCGTCAAGTCCAACCCCTCGAGCGCGACGAACTCGCCGTACCGCTTCCCCAGGTTCCGAACCTCGACGACCGGATGGTCGTTTCCCTTCGATCCCATCAATTCACCTCCGTCGCCGAGGGCAACGTCAAACCGGAAACCTCAAGCCGACTATCTCGGATGCTCCAACCGCCCGTCGCGAGCGTCACCTCGTCGACTTCCGAACGCAACTCGCCAACCGCGATCTCAAACGTCAACCCGCCAGCCGGGTCCGTCGCCAGACGTTCGGGTTCTTCGACCCGCACCGTGATCTCTCCCGAGGGACTGACGTACTCGCCGACCCGTTCCCGTCCCGCCTCTCCCACGACGAACACGTCGAGCGTTCGCGAGGGCGCGTGGCAATCGAGCGTCAACGACGCCGCGTCGACGCGGATCGGTAACACCGCCGCCGGGATCTGGAACCGGAGCCGTGTCACCTGCGGTCCCGAGTTCGGATAGTTCCACGACTCGGTGCGGTTGTTGAACACCGTCGATTGTCCGACGTCGCTGACGACCGCCCGTGAACGGATCGCGACCGAAGGGATCCGTACCCGAGTCGATTCGGCGGGTCGCACCCATCGCAAGGGGAGTGTCACGACGGCGGAGGATGACCGCCGGCGGGCGTGTCCCGAATCGAGGCGGACATCGCCACCGTCGACCCAGACCGCCATCCGCGGGCCGTCATCGGCAGGGGACCGCGGACGATCCGCGAGCCACCCACGCATCACCTGCCCGCGACGCCGCTCCTCGTCTCCGAGTAACGTCTTGTTCGTGAATTGGCCGACCGCCAATCGGTCCGACTCGCCGGCGCGGAATCGTCCCTCGTCGTCTAAGTTCCCCGCCAAAGGTCGCGAATGCGGGAACAGGATCACCGCGTCGTCGATCGCGACGTTCGCCACTTCGCCCGCCTCCGACGGGTCCGAAACGGTACGGCTCAAGCCGGCGAGCGACACCGATCCTTCCAGCCCCTCGGGACCGACCGTCACCCTTCCCGAGACCGGCGCCGCCAGAGGACGGAACCCCTCCCCGGTCATCAGCGTCAAGCCGGGCGACAGACGCGTCCCGTCCCATCGCCAACGTCCGCGGTCGAGCCAAATCCGTTCGCGGATCTGTCCCGTCAACTCGGGCATCTGCGGATCGACTCGGACGCCGTGGCCGTGCAGGTCCGCCTCGACGAGGTCGGGTCGATAGATTGCGGTCACGCCCGTCTCGAGCTGGTCGCCCGATTCGGGCATCACCTCGACGAGACGCAGTTCCGCCAAGCTTGGTGGGGCCACATCCCGGCTGGCGCGACCCACCCCCACCAACACCAACGTCGCGATCCCCGCCCCGATCCCCGTGACCCAAGCCAAATGCTCCAGCCCCCCTCGAGCGGCCAACAACAACCCGGCGATCAAGACCCCGCCGCAAAACAGCCCGAGCGTCCCGAGCACCGTCCCCCGCCCGGGTACCTGATAGCCGATCTTGTCGGTCGCATACTCGGACAATCTGTCTGTGTCCGGCTTGGAAACCTCGGGGATCTTGAACAGCCATTGGGCGAGGTCCTCGAGCGGTTCCGACGCGATGTAATCGGTATATCGGTACGGGGTCGACGCATCGGGGTCGGACGGGTTCCGCTCTCGCATCCAGCCGTGCGCGTCGAGCAACGTCACCAACACCGCACCGCGACCGTACGAGAACTCGACCGCCGCCGGCCAACCGTCGATTTCGTATAGCGTCGTCCCCCCGTCGACTCGGGCGCGAACGAATTCGACCGCCTCGTCACGTTCGATCGAAACCGCCTCCTCGGGCGGCCGACCCGCTTCTCCCAACGCGAACGACGTCAGCGGGACCCGGTCGATGACGCCCACCCGAAGATCCGACCCGAACAGCGCCCGCACGGTGTCCTCTCCGGCCCGGTTGAGCTGAAGCCACATCCGCCCCCCTTCGGCGACCCATCCACGGAGCGCCGCAGCCGCGCCCGCCTCCACCGATAAACGCTTTCCGGCGACGACCACGTGTCGGACGGCATCCCACCCTTCGATCGTCGATGGCAGGATCCGCTCCGCCGGCGAGGCGAGACGCCGCGACATGCCTTGGGAGGCAAACATCGCCAGCACCAACTCGTACGCAGGGTCTCGGCCCCGCCCGTCGGTCACCATTTCCCCGAAGATCGCGTCGTCGATCAACGCCGTCGCGCCCGGCGGAGAGAAATCCGCCAACCGGGTGCCTCCCCCGCCCCGGTCGGAAGCCCCGGAAACCACGCGGGCGACGATCTCGAAACGCTTCCCACCCTCCAACTCCTCCGGCAAGTGAATCGGGATCCAAGTATCGCGTGACGTCCCCGCCGGCAACCAGACGTCGCGTCCGAACCGCAATTTCGATGACGATTTCACGTGCACCGTCACCCGAGCCGTCGCCGCCCGGTCAGTCTCGTTCAAGACCCCAACCCGTACCGTCCCCCAACGCCCAGGCGTGAACGTCTTCACCCCCGTCGCCGTCGATAACGAAACGACCGCGACGCCGTCGTTGCCGATCGCCGCGGCCGCCCCGAACGCGACGCAGCCCGCTACGACCGCGATCAACCACGACATGCCGCGGCGAACGAAAACGCCGCGACGAAAGGGGGCGGGCAAGACCACGAGCGGATCCATCGGAGGGTGCGTTCAGAAAAGTCGGAGAGGTTACGTCCGGACAAGCGAGCTCGATCGTACCACACCCTTCATGCCGCCGGGGCGGCGGACCAATGCCACTTCCTCTCAGGCGATCCGTCAGCCCATCTCGATCTCGTAGCCTTCTCGGGACGGGCGGGCGAGGAATCCGTTCGCTTCGTCGTCGCCGACGATCTGCTCGTTGGCGTCGTCCCACTTGAGCGAGCGGCCGAGGCGGGCGGTGATCCCGGCGAGATGGCACACGTTGAGCATTTCCATGTGCGAATGGACGTCGGAGATCGGCTCTTTCCGTTCACGAACACAGTGCAGGAAGTTCGCCCAATGGGCCTTCCGCTCGTTGTGTTCCATCGGCAAGCCCTTGTAGACCTTCGAGATCGCGTCCTCGGGGAGCGGGTCGTCGCGGAGCATGTCGACCGGGGCGCCGACGAGCTTGCCGCGGTTGACGAAGATCCGGCCCTGGTCCCCTTCGATGAGCACCCCGTTGTCGGTGTCGTGGCGGATGACCACTTCGGTTCCGCCGGGGTAGGCGACGGTGAATCGGAACGCGGTCGCGGTGTTGTACCGGTCGTTCTCCACGGGGAAACCGTCGCGGAACGTGACGGGGTGCTCCGATTCGCCGCCGATCGACAGCGGGCCTTCGGTTTGCCCGTTCAGTTTCAACGCCCAGTTCGCGATGTCGACGTGATGGGCGCCCCAGTCAGTGAGTTTGCCTCCCGAATACTCGTACCACCAACGGAATTCGTAATGACAATTCGTGTTGCCGCGGCCCTGCTTGTCGCCGCTTTCGAGGAACCGGTAGTCGACTTTCGGGGCCGGGCCGAGCCAGCGGTCCCAGTCGAGCTCTTCGGGGACTTCGGCCACGGGGATCTCGGGGCTGGTGGGAGACGCCCCGATCGCCGCTTGGATCCGTCGGATCCGACCCAGCCGACCTTCGTTGACGATCGCCATCGCCTTGGCGAACAGGTGGAAAGTGCTCCGCTGTTGCGTCCCGACTTGAACGACCCGCCCGGTTTCCCGTTGGACTTTCCGAATCAACTTCCCTTCGTCGATCGTCAACGTGAGCGGCTTTTCGCAGTACACATCTTTCCCCGCCAACATCGCCTCAACGAGCGGCTTGGTGTGCCAGTGGTCGGGCGTGGCAATGTGGATCACGTCGATATCGTCCCGCTCGAGCAGTTCGCGGTAATCGTTGTAGAGATCCGCCTTGCCGTCGCTGAGCTGGCCGTTCGCGGACTTCCGCCGCGAGCCATCGACGTCGGCGATCGCGACGACGTCGACCCAGTCGGACGCGGCCCGCATGTTGCCGCGGGCCATCCCGCCGGCGCCGATCACCCCGATCGTCATCCGGTCGTTCTTCGATCGGATCTCGTCGGCGAGCGTTCGCGGGCGGGAGGCGAAATACGGAACCGCCACGGCGGTCCCGGCGGCGGCGGCTTTGAGAAAATCGCGGCGGGGGGTCGTGTGTCGTGGCACCGAAGGACCTCTGGGTGGGTTGCGAGGGAATGGGGATAGCAGGATCTGACCCGTGGGGAACCGACGATTGTAGCCGCCGAGCTCGTCCGGGTGTCGCCACGGCTCGGTAGATCCGCGATACGCTTCGTTTCCCCACGATCCATCGTAGCTCCACGGATCGCGTCGTACCCCCAAGGATCGAGGGACATCGGATCGCCGAGGACATCGCATCGCCGAGGACATCGGATCGCCGAGGACATCGGATCCCCCGATCCGTCCCGCGGCGTACGACACATCCCTCAGCGTTTCTCGTCATCCCTCAGCGTTTCTCGGCCCAACCCGCGTCCGAGGGGGGGGGCGGCGAGGACGATGGGAGTGCTCCGCGTTTGGGGTTACACTGGTGCGAATCCGTCGCCCCCCGTCTCGAGGTTCGAGTTGGAGTTTTGGCGCGGAGCCCTCCGATCGCAACGCGAAGATCGCCGCCATGTCTGATGAGCCGTCCCCGATCGAAGATGACCTTCCCGCCGCCACGTCAGGATTGGCCGACGCGATCGCGAACCGTGACGCCAAGGCGTTACGGGCCGAGATCGTCGGGATGGAGTTCATCCTGATTAACGTACAAGAGGAAGACGATGACGAAGAAGACGGCATGGGGGCGCTGACCGCCGATGTCGACGACCAACCCGTGCTCGTCGCGTTCACGTCCGAGAAGCATGCCGAACAGTTCGTCACCGCGATGGCCGAAATCTTTGAAGGGTCCGACGAGGTCCAAGGGTTTGTCGTCGAGGGGGACGCGTTGCTGGAGTACTTGCCGGAGGAGTATGGGATCCTGTTCGATCCGGAAACGGCAGACGCCCAATTCGTCGACACGGCGTTCGCCAAGGGACTGCTAGAAGGCTGAGCTCGGATGCGAGGCCAAACGCTCTGCGGCCTCGCTCCCTCGCCGAACCGCGCAAGCGGTGTTCCGAACCGACGCATCGTCAGGCGACTGGTCGCGACGGGTCGCCCGAATCGGGTTCGACGCGACCCGGTTGCGACTCACCGCGAAGTTGGCGAAACAGCTTGGCCCGCGCGAGTCGCCAGTCGCGTTCGACCGTCCCCACACTGACGTCGAGCACTTCCGCGACTTCGGCGATCGACAACCCGGAGAAGAACCGCAGTTCGATCACCTCGCGTTGACGTGGGGAATCCTGTTCCAGCTTCTCGAGGGCGGCTTCGAGGTCATCGAAGCGGCAGCCGTTTCCGCTCTCGAAATTCTCCAGCACGATATCGAGTGACCCCCGCTGGTACTCCCCGCCCCGTTTGGCGGCGCCCCGTTTGCGGCTGTGGTCGACCAAGATTTGCCGCATCGCGCGGTTGGCCATCCCGAAGAAATACCGCCGGTCGGAGGCGTTGGCGATCGCGTCCGAGTCGAGCAACCGCACGCACGCCTCGTTGACCAACGCCGTCGCCTGCAACGTGTGGTCGGGACGCTCCCGACGCATCAACCCCGCGGCCATCTCGCGGAGCTCGCTCTGAAGCTCGATGAACAGCCGGTCGCGTGCCGACTCGTCCCCCTGGCGGACTTGGCGAAGCAGGGTCGAGACTTCGAGTTCTGGATGATTCACGGAGATCGCGTCCTTCGGGGTAGTGGCGGCCCATTTCCCTGCCGGGTTGGCCCAGATTCTCTGGCGGGGTGGGCCAGGTCCTCTGCCGGGGTGGCCCGGACGAAAGTTTTCGGAAAACGTTCGGGATAAGCCTAAGATTTTCCGCAGGGGTTCGTCGTCCAACTAGCGCGGACGCCGCGCCCCTAATCAAATCGTTGTCAAGCGAAACCACGGTCCGCCACGCCCTGGCAACCCGCCACGCCCTGGCAACGAGCACGAATCTGATTTCTGCCCCCGTTCGGTTCCCGAGGTTGATCATGGCTCTTCGTCTCTTGGCCGCGTTTCTCGTGTCGGCCCAGCTGTTGATCGCCGCCGGTTTGGTACGTGGCGAGCCGATCGGATGGGTGGAACGGTTCGCGTTGGCTGACGACCGGGAGGCGGTGCTGTCGGAACTGATCCCCGGGACGGATGACCATTACTTCTATCACGTGCTCCATTATCAAACGATCGGAGATGTGGAACGGGCCGAGTCGGTGTTGGCGGATTGGCTCCAGGAGAAAAACGGACAGTCGACGCCGATGATCCGGGCGATGACCGACCGCCAACGGTTGCTGACGTACGGGGCGACACCGGAGCGGACGGTTGAGCATTTGGTCCGGCGACTGGGGATCCGGCTTCGGCACCCGGCCCCGGCGGCCACGGGCGAGCGGCGACGGCCGAGCGAACTGGACGGGGACCGGTTGACGACCGAACGGTTGGTGGTGGAGGGGATTCGTGTGGGGGACCAGCTTCGGCCGGCGGGGCTGCGGTTCTTGGGGGCCCGATTCGTCGCGGGGGAGACGGCGGGGCTGCCGATCACGCTCGCCGAACTGCTCGATCGGGTCGACGGACCGTACCTCGACGACGCGGACCGGTTGGTGATCGCGGAGTTGCAATCGCGACGTCCGAACGAACGTCGTTTCGGCGATCGGGCCGCGCACGCCCATTTGACGTTGGCGGAACTGAAGCGGGTCGCCGAAGCGGTGCCGGCGGTCGCGGCCGACCAAGCGATGGTCCATGCGACCCTGCGGCGGCTCCGGCCCGACGCCGACCGCGACCCGAGCCAACAGGAGGACGTCCGCCTCGATTACCTGCGGCGCGTCGAAGCCTACACGCGGACGTTGCCCGCCAGTCATGACGGGTTGAAAGCCGCGGCCAGCTTTCGGCTGTTGGAGGCGAACCTGGGCGAAGGCACGTTCGACCGGGCGCTATTGCTGCGATACCTGCAGCTTCCCCGCAACAGCCCGATCATCCGCGACGAGTACCTGCGACGTCAGGCGTCCCGGGTCGACCTGAATCAGGATTTCATGGACGTCGCGTTGATCTCGGCGATCGGGGACGAGCGGGGCGTCGTGCGAGCACACTTGGAACATTTCTTGAGCGACGCGGCGGACGCCTCGGCGTTCGAGCCGTACGTACGCCCGGAGTACCTGAGACGGGTGTTCGCCGAGTCGAAGTTGTTGGCGGGGGTCGAGCCGGCGGACCGTTGGTACCGGATGTTGTCGCCCGCGGAACGCCAGGCGATCCGTGACAAGGTGGTGCTACGACTCGCCGCGGAAAACCGCGAACGTTACCGCGGTGACGAGCCCGTCGAACTGCTCGCCGACGTAAAGAACGTCGACGAGTTGACGGTGCGTGTCTACGAGATCAACTCGCTCGCCTACTACCGCACCCGCGGCGAGCTGATCGACACCGACATCGATCTCGACGGGTTGGTCGCGACGTCGGAACGCCAAATCGAATACTCGCACGCGGCAACGGTTCGGCATCGTGAACGGATCGAGTTCCCGGAGCTGGAAGGGCGCGGCGTGTGGGTCATCGACTTGGTCGGCGGAGGCGTTCGGGCGCGGGCGCTGATCCGACGCGGCGAGCTACATCACGTTCGGACCGCGACGGCCGACGGGATGGCGTGGACGATCTTGGACGAATTCCGAGAACCGGTCCCCAGCGCGGCGATGATCCTCGCGGGCCGAGAGTTCGCCGCGGACGACGGCGCCCGGATCGTGATGCCACCGGTCGCGGACCCGACCGAGCGACGCGGGGTGATCCACGACGGGGTGATCGCCGAATCGGTCACGTTCACGCATCGCCAAGAAGAATACACGCTGACCGCCGGGTTCGCGCTGGATCGGGCGCTACTGCAAGGCGGGGGACAAGCCGAGCTGTTGATCCGACCCCGGTTGATGTTGGATGACACGCCGGTCGATCCGGCAACGTTGTCCGCGGTACAGGTGAACTTGGTCGCCACCGACGCCGACGGGATCAGCACGACGCGAGTCCTGGACGACTTGACGCTCACACAAACCGGGGAGCTTTCGGTTCCCTTCCGCGTCCCGCATCGGCTCGCGCGGCTGCGGGTCGACGTCTCGGGCCAGCTCGACCGGATCTCCGACGGCCAACGGCAAACGTTGAAGGCGGGCCGCACGTGGGAGTTGAGCGGGATTCGGGAAACCGATCAGACGCGGGACGCGTTCCTAACCCGCGACGGCGAGGCGTTCGTGATCGAGGTGCGTGGGCGGACCGGTGAGCCGGTTCCCGGGGCGATGGTGTCGTTGTCGTTTCAAACCGAGGTCCGCGAAGGTTGGCTTGACGAGACGCTGCAGACCGACGACCGCGGTCGCGTGCGATTGACGGACCTTCCGGGGGTGCGGCGGATCCGCTTCGGTGTGACGGGAGGACTGGATCACGAGCGGGATCTGCGGCTCGATGCCGCGACTTGGCCGGGCGAGGTGCACACCGCGGCAGGGTCGACGATCCGGTTGCCGATCGGGTTCGCGGTCGATGACCCGGGGGAGCGTTATCGACTCCTTGCCGTCCGCGACGGGGCGGTCGAGTCGGACGTCACCGACCGGATCGCCGGGAAGGCGGGGCTGTTGCAGATCGAGGGGCTCCGGCCCGGCGATTATCGCTTGATCGATCGGGTGACGGGTGGCACGACGCTGGTCGCCGTGGTCGACGGTCCGGTGATCGATTCGGTCGTCGCCGGTCGGATACGGCACCGCCAACTTCCCTACGCCCAGCCGCTGGGGATCGCGTCGGTGGTCCGCGGCGAGGAGGAGTGGCGGGTGACGTTGTCGGGCGACACCTCCGCGACGCGGGTGCACGTGCACGCGAAACGATACTTCGGCCCGTCATCCTCGTTCGACGAATTCGCGCTCGACCCGCTGCCGCTTCACGGCCGCGGCGTGCGGTTGCCCGGATGCGGCTACGTCAGCGATCTCCGGTTGGGGGACGAGTACCGTTACGTGTTGCGGCGACGGTACGCCGCGAAGTACCCCGGCGTGATGCTGCCGCGGCCCGGGTTGTTGTTGAACCCGTGGGAGACCGAGGAGACGACGAACGAGGGCCAAACCGCGGCGCCGGGCCAAGCGGTCCCTCGCTCCGACGCGCCCGCCGCCCCGGCGGCGGCGTCGAGGGCCGAGCGTCAGGCCGAGGGCGAAACCGGTTCGGTCGAGTCCGATTACGACTTCCTCGCCGACCCCGGCGTGCTGCTGGCGAACCTGGTTCCCGACAAAGACGGCGTCGTGACGATCCCCGCCGACGCGGTCGAGGGAATGCCGATCGTGCAGGTGATCGCGTGTGACCAAGCGACCGTCGTCCAAAGGACTCTGGCCGGGTCACTCGAGGATCCCGAAACGGTCGACCTGCGACTCGCCGAATCGCTCGCCGCTGACCAGCCGCTCACGTTCGAACGTTCGGTCTCAATCGTGTCGCCAGACTCGCCGCTCGAGCTGGCCAAGATCGGCCGCGGCCAGTTACAGGTGATCGCCGACGCACGCGGGCTGTTCCGGCTCTATCAAACCCTCGTCGAGGATCCCCGGTTCGAAGAGTTCGAACCGTTGGTGCGGTGGGACGAGCTCGACACCAAGGGACGGATGGCGGCGTACACGCGGCTCGCCAGCCACGAGACGCACTTGTTCCTCTGGGCTCACGACCGCGAGTTCTTCGATCAAACGATCCGGCCTTACTTGGCAAACAAGAAAGAGAAACAGTTCGTCGACCGTTGGCTGCTCGGCGAGGACTTGAGCGACTACGACGCGGCATGGCGATACGGACGGCTGAACGCGGCAGAGAAGACGTTGCTGGCGGTCCGTTCCGCCGAGGCGCGACCGGGCGTGATCCGCGAATTCCGGGAGCGGATCGAGTTGCGAGACGACGACCCGATGCTGCTCCGCAAGCTGATCGAGAGCGCGCTGGCGGGAGAACGCCTCCAGGAAAACCTTCGCCGCGGTCGCGGCGCGGAGGCGGATGCAGACTTCGCCAAAGACGAGCGGGCCGCGAAGGCTTCAAGCGGATGGGCGTTCGGGATGGGCGGCATGGGCGGCGGAATCGGGAGAGGCAATGCCACCGCGGGTCGGCAATCGGGGAGATCGAAGAACGTTGAGCTCGCCGAATCGGAGGATCGATCGGGTAACGCGCGGGGACTCGAGTCGATGCCGTTCCGGCGTCGCTCTTCGCTCGGACGGTCGCTCGCGTTCTTCCGAAACCTTGACTCGACAAAGCAGTGGGCCGAGAGCCAATGGGATCGAGTCCGCACCGCGGGAAGGGAATCGCCGGAGATGCTGATCCCGATCGACCCGTTCTGGCTCGACGTCGCCTCGGCCACGGATGTCGAAGCGTCAGGCGGGGTGCCGGGTTGGAAACCCTCGGCGGAGTTGCTGCGCCCGGTTTCGAACCGTCACGCGGCGTTGATGGCGTTGGCGGTTTGTGGGTTGCCGCTCGGTTCGCCATCGTTCGAAATCCCGGCCGGTGCAGACGAAACGTTCGTTCCCCCACACGACGTCGCGGTCGTGACCAAGCGACTCCGTCCGCTCGAAGCGGTGGAGGAGGGGGCGGGGGTGCTCGTCGGACAACGGTTCTCGGACCCGTCGCGGTCGGGACGTGACGTGCCAGAGCCGGAAGAGTATCTGACGGGCGCCGCCTACCGGGGCGAGGTGGTGATCTCAAACCCGACAGCCGAGGCGAAGCAGGTCGAGGTGTTTTGGCAGATCCCCCAAGGGAGCTTGCCGCTCGGAGGCGGACGGGCGACTGACAGCCGGACCGTCAAGCTCGAACCGCTGGCGGTCGCCTCGGTGTCGTACTCGTTTTACTTCCCGTCGGCCGGCGACTTCGAACACTATCCCGCGACGGTCGCCGCCGAGGGGCGGTTGCTGGGACGCGGCGAGGCCCGCGTGTTTCCGGTCGTCGCCGAACCGTCGCGATTGGACCCCGAGTCGTGGGAGTCGATCGCCCGTCGCGGCACGGCGGACGAAATCAAGACTTTCCTGCAGGACGCGAACCTTCGCGATTTGGCATGGGACCGCGTCGCCCATCGGATGCGGGACAACGATGTCTACACCGTCGTGACCGACGCCCTCCACGCGGCGAAGTTGGACGAGCCGGAGCTTTGGGGATACGGGTTCCACCACCGTGACGAGGCGGCGATGCGGGCTTACCTGAGCCTCCGCGATGACCTCGTCCGTGACGTCGGACCGGTGCTG
Source organism: Pirellulaceae bacterium (assembly GCA_041685355.1). GTDB lineage: Bacteria > Planctomycetota > Planctomycetia > Pirellulales > Pirellulaceae > JAWLFY01. The sequence goes on from JAWLFY010000026.1 coordinate 30,227, forward strand.
CGGAGCGAGTTGTTACGGGTCGATCCCGTCGAGCGGGACGCGATCGAACACCTCGAGTACGCGCCGCTGGTTCGGGGGCGGACCCATCGCTTGGGCGAAGACGATGAGATCCTCAACCCGACGTTCCTCGCGCACTACCGCGAGTTCATGAAAGTGTTGAGTTTTCAGCCCTCGCTCGAGAAGGAACAGATGCTCGCGGTCGCCGTTTACCTGTTGGCCCAGAACCGGATCGAAGAGGCGCTCGACCGCTTCGACCGTGTCGATCGGGATTCGGTCGAGACGAAGCTCCAGTACGACTACCTGGCCGGATACCTGGCGATGCACCGCGAGGATTTCGCCGCGGCGGAATCGATCGTGTCCCGGTATCGCGACTACCCCGTGCCGCGTTGGCAGGAACGGTTCGCCGAGATGGATATCCACCTGCGACAACGGTCGACGCTGGAATCGGTCGAACAGCTCGTCACTTCGGAAGACGATTCGGCGATCCCAGCCGACGCCGCAGACTTGGCCGTGTGGGACCGTGAGCGTCGTCAAGAACGGGCGGCGGATGAACAACCGGAGGTACTCGTGGAGGTCGAGGGTAACGGGCTTCGGATCGATCATCGTCGAGCCAAAGAGGTCACGTTGAAGCTGTACGGCGTCGATCTCGAGCAACTGTTCAGCAAGGCACCGTTCGTGCGGGACGGATTGGAGCGGATGGCGATGGTGCGGCCGACCCAAAGCGAGGTGCTTCGTTTCGATCGCGCAACCGGGGTCAGCCGGTTCGACTTCGACGAGGCGATGCGTCGCCAAACGATGCTCGTGGAGGTCGTCGCGGGCGGGTCACGGTCGACGGCCCTCTACTACGGCGGCGAGATCAAGACTTACGTGTCGGAAAGCTATGGCCAGCTGCAATGTACCGACAGCCGCACGCGGCGTCCGGTGAGCAAGGCGTACGTGAAGGTGTTCGCCCGCTACCCCGACGGCGACGTTCGGTTCTACAAGGACGGATACACCGACGCTCGCGGGCGGTTCGACTACGCCAGCATCAGCGCCGGGGCCGCCCGCGGGGCGTCGCGGTTCGCGATCCTCGTCCTCGACCAAGAACGGGGGGCGTCGCTGCACGACGTCGCGCCTCCGAACGGCTGATCGCTGAGGTTGCGTAGATTGCGCGACCGGTAAACTTGCGCCCCGCGTGCGGATCGCGGGGTCGAGATCGCCTCGGCTTCGAGCGACAGCGAGCGATCGAGCGGATAACATTGGCCGAGTGGGCGGATCACTCGAGTAGGCGGATAACATTGGCCGCACGGGGGTGTCCGCCGGCATGTGGCGTGGATCTCAGCACCTGGTTCCGACGCCGTGGCCCATGCCGATTTTGCTCGCTCGTTATTTTGCCGTTCGAAACCGCACGGGGGTTGGACAGGATGTTGAGGGACCGAAGTTGCGTTGCCGTTCACCTGACGGACGATTCGCAAAAGAGACGAGGCGGACCCGCGTGGGCGACCGATCGGGTCCGGCGGATCGCCGTCATGATCTGGATCGCGCTGGCGGGCTCGGCCCTCCCGGCGATCGCTGACGAATCGGACGGGGAGCAGGAGACGACGCGGCGTCCGAACGTGGTCGTGATCATCGCCGACGATCTCGGGTACGGTGAGACCGGGATGATGGGGAACCGCGAAATCCCGACACCGGCGATCGACGAACTCGCCGCCAACGGCGTGCGGTGCACCGCGGGGTACGTCACGTCGTCGTACTGCAGCGGGTCGCGTGCGGGGCTGATGACCGGGCGGTACCAGTCACGGTTCGGCTACGAAATGAATCCGACCGGAAAGCGGAATCTCTACCCCGAAGCGGGGCTCCCCGAATCGGAGACGACATTCGTGTCTCGCTTGTCGGAGGCCGGTTACGCGACGTCGTTGGTCGGGAAGTGGCATCTCGGCACGGTCGAACCGAAACATCCGCTGCGGCGCGGGTTCGACGAATTTTATGGCTTCCTTCACGAGGGTCACTTTTATGTCCCGGGTCCGCCGTGGAAGAACGTGTTGACCATGATCCGCGACCGGTCGTTGCCGCCAGGCGAACGGGTCCGCGAAGGGGACGTGATCCGTGGGAACTATGCCCCGATGAGCGAACCGGCGTACGACGAGCACAACCCGATCCTCCGTGGCGAGGAGGAAATCGTCGAGCCGGAATACTTGACCGATGCGATCACCGACGAGGCGGTCGACTCTATCAAACGACACGCCGACGACGAGTTCTGCCTGGTCGTCAGCTACAGCGCCGTGCACAGCCCGATGCAGGCGCTCCATGACGATTTAGAATCGCTGAGCCGGATCAAAGACGACCAGCGAAGGATCTTCGCCGGGATGCTCGTCGCGCTCGACCGCGGCGTCGGCCGAATCACCGACGCGCTGCAGGAACACGGCTTGGTACGTGACACGATGGTCGTTTTCTTGAGCGACAACGGCGGACCGACGGCGGAACTGACGAGCAGCAACGCGCCGCTCCGCGACGGCAAAGGGAGCGTTTACGAAGGGGGCGTTCGCGTCCCGATGGTGTGGTCGATGCCGGGCCGATTCCCAAAACGTCACACCGAGAAACGGGCCGTCGTGAGCCTCGATGTCGCCGCGACCGCACTCGATTTGGCGGGGCTGCCCGTCGACGAGTCGATGGACGGAAGGAGTGTCCTGGAGTGGTTCGACGACCCGTTGCGGACGTCGCTCCACGAAGACCTGTATTGGCGGATGAGCAACGGCAAGGCGGCCTACCGGTCGGGGAACTGGAAGATCGTGCGACCGAAACGGAACGCCTCGATCGAGCTCTACCACTTGGCGGGGGACATCGGAGAAAGCCGAAACTTGGCGAGTGAGCAACCGGGCAAACTCCGCGAACTGGTCAACCGTTGGCGGGCCCTCGACGCCACGATGCCCGAGCCGATCAAACTGCCCCGGTAAATTGTTGCGATCACTGATCCGCCGCCTATACAATCGAGACCGCCGCCTCGCCCCGTCCCGCCTCGAAACGATCATGGCATTCCACGATGCCCCCTGGTCGCCTTCCTCGGAAAAGCCATGGATCGCTTGCCCTGCGCCGTTCCGCCGCGTTTCTCTCGCCGCAGCCTTCTCTGGGCGATCCTCTTTAGCGTCGCGTCGTTGCGGCCGGGGCTGGCGGACGACTCGGGGCGTCCGGTCAGCTTCGTCAACGATGTAATGCCCGTTTTGACGAAAGCAGGTTGTAATGCCGGCGTTTGTCATGCCAAGGCGGGCGGCGGCCAGAACGGTTTTCAACTCTCGTTGCTCGGTTTCGAGCCGCAAGACGACTACACCAGTCTTGTCAAAGAAACGCGTGGCCGGCGGCTTTTTTGGGCAGCCCCCGAGCAAAGCTTGGTTTTGATGAAGGCTTCCGGACGGACGCCTCATGGCGGCGGTACGCCCCTGCCGCGAGATTCCGAAGGTTATGATCTGATCCGCCGATGGATTTCTCAGGGGGCCCGATCGGATATCGGATCGGAACCGAAACTGCTGGCGGTCAAGGTTCAGCCGAAGTCCGGGCTGGTCGAAATGGGCGGCGAACAGCAATTGAAGGCGTTCGCCGAATACTCCGACGGCAGCGTCCGCGACGTCACCCGTTGGGCCCTTTACGAATCGAATCTCGAAGCGATGGCGGAGGTCACCGAGGGCGGACGGGTCCGGGTCCGTGAACTGCCGGGCAAGTTCGCCGTCATGGTGCGGTTTCAGGGGAAGGTCTCGGTGTTCACCGCCGCAGTGCCTTTGGGAGCCACCGTCGATCATCTGCCGGAGCCCGTGAACTTCGTCGATGAACATGTCTTCGCGAACCTGCAGCAGATCGGCATCCCCCCCTCGCCCGTTTGCGACGACGCCACCTTCCTCCGCCGGGTCACGCTCGATATCGCCGGACGGCTTCCCACGGCCGACGAAGCGACCCGCTTCCTGAACCGCACCGATCCGGATAAACGCGATCAAGTGATCGAGCGGCTGCTGCGGAGCTCGCACTACGCCGACTACTTCGCCAGCAAGTGGACGCCGCTGCTGAAAAATCGCCGTGACGACGCCAGCGACATCACGTCCAACTTCGCTTTTCACGCTTGGATCCGAGACAGCCTGTTGGCGAACGTGCCTTACAACCAGATCGTGCGGGAGCTCTTGGCGGCCACCGGGACGGTCGTCCAGAATCCGCCGGTCGCTTGGTACAAACGGGTGAAAGATCCCAAGGAGCAAATCGAGGACATCACGCAGTTGTTCCTCGGCGTGCGAATACAGTGCGCGCAGTGCCATCACCACCCGTTCGAACGCTGGAGCCAGGATGACTATTACAGCATGGCGGCGTTCTTTAGTCGGGTCGGGCGAAAGCCGACGGGCACTCGCGGGGAGGATTTGATCTTTCATTCACGCGGTGTCGCGACGGCGAAGAACGTCAAGTCGGGCCAGGCCTTGCCTCCCGCCGCGTTGGGCGATGACATCGGGTCGATCCCGGCGGATCAAGACCCACGATTGCGGTTGGCAGACTGGATGGAGTCGGAGGACAATCCGTACTTTGCCAAGGCGCTGGTGAATCGCTACTGGAAGCACTTCTTCAAGCGTGCCTTGATCGAGCCCGAAGACGATATTCGGGACACCAACCCGCCGACCAACCCGGAATTGCTGGCCGCCCTGGAAACGCATTTCATCCGTAGCGGCTTTGATCTCAAAGAATTGGTGCGGGTGATCACGCGTTCGCGAACTTACCAGCGGAGTGCGGAACCGAACGGAGACAATCAAGTCGACCGACAAAATTACTCGCGGTTTTATCCGCGACGATTGCAGGCGGAAGTCCTGCTTGACGCGATCGACGACATGACCGGGGCGACGACTTCCTTCGCCAACCTGCCTCCGGGAACACGGGCGATCGCCTTGCCCGATAACAGCTACAACAGGTCTTCGGCGTTTCTGCGAGCCTTCGGTCGACCGAACGGTAGCAGTGTCTGCGAGTGTGAGCGTGTCGAGACCTCGAACCTTGCCCAGAGTCTTCATCTGATCAATTCGGGCGAGATCAAAGCAAAGCTGGCTACCGCCGACGGGCGGGCGGCCCGGCTCGCGTCCGCTCCGATGCCGGCCGAGGAAAAGGTGGCGTCGCTCTACTTAACCGCTTTCGCGCGTCAGCCGAAAGCGGTCGAATTGGAAACGGCGATCGCTTTTCTCAATGAGCCGCTGTTCGACGGCGAGGGCGAAGCGATCGACGAAGAGGCCGCCGTCCGTCAAAAATACCAAGACCTGATTTGGGCGTTGTTCAACACCAAAGAGTTTTTGTTTAATCACTAGCAATCGATCCTTTGTCATGAAAACTCCGACCGCTTTTGCCACGGCATCTGTTGTTGCCTCCCTGGTGGCAACGTCAACGCTGGTCGCGCAGTCGGTTTGCCTGCCCGCGCCGCGGCTACTGACCACGATGCCGATGGGAGGACAAGTCGGCAGCGACGTGGAAGTCACCGTCAGCGGTCAGGATCTCGAAGACGCCGAAGAGCTGACGTTTTCCCACCCCGCGATCCTCGCGACACCCAAACGGGACGACCAGGGACAGCCCGTCCCTGACGTGTTCTCGGTGTCGATCGCTGACGATTGTCCCCCGGGGATCTATGAGGCACGTCTGATGACGCGGCTCGGGCTTTCGACCTCGCGGGTGTTCAGCGTCGGGGCGAATCCGGAATCGGTTCAACAGAAGCCGAACACGTCGTTGGAAACCGCCGTCCCGTTACCGGTCGACTCCGTCTGCAACGCGGTGATGACCAAGCAAGCGGTCGATTACTACTCGTTCGAAGCCGAACGGGGGCAGCGGATGATCGTTGACTGCGCCGCCCAAGGGATCGAGTCGAAACTCAAACCGGTCCTGATCATTGCGGACGACCGGGGGACCGATTTGCAGGTCGAACGGCGCGGCCGCGGGCTCGATTTCACCGCCCCGAAAACGGGGCGATACGTCATCAAAGTCCACGACCTGACCTACCAAGGCGGCCCTCATTATTTTTATCGGCTCGCCATTCGAGAAGCGAAGGACGACGCATCGGTGCCTCCGCTGCCCACCACGCAGACCGTCAGCGCGTTCTCTTGGCCGCCGCAGGGTCTGACCGCCGAGGCGGATCTTTCCGAGGCGGAACCCAACGACGGACACGCCGAAGCCCAGAAGATCACGCTGCCGTGCGACATCGCAGGAAGCTTTTTTCCTGCGGCGGACGTCGACACGTTCGAGTTCAACGCAAAGCGAGGGGACGTCTGGTGGGTGGAGGTGGCGTCGGAGCGGCTCGGATTGTCGACCGATCCGTCGATCGTCGTTCAGCACGTCAGCGGCGCGGGGACGAACGAAAAGCGAACGGACGTGGCGCAGCTGACCGACATCGCCAGCCCGGTCAAGGTGTCGAGCAATGCCTACTCCTATGACGGTCCGCCCTACAATGCCGGATCAACGGATGTCCTCGGTAAACTGGAGATCCAACAGGACGGCGTGCATCGGCTGCAAATTCGTGACCTGTTCGGTGGTACCCGCGACGACCCGGGAAACGTCTATCGGTTGGTCATTCGCAAGGCCGAGCCGGACTTTGCCCTCGTCGGTTGGGCCCTGCACATGAACCTGCGAAACGGTGATCGAAACGCCCTTTCCAAACCGATCGCTCTACGAGGCGGGGCGACGATGCCGCTCGAAGTCGTCGCGGTCCGGCGAGACGGCTTCGATGGCAAAATCGAACTGGCGATGGAGGGCCTACCCCCGGGGGTGACCGCCACTGGCCTGAGCATCCCCGCGGGCGAGTCGCGGGGCATCATGTTGGTGACTGCCGAACAGGACGCTCCCCGTGGCGTGACGAGTGCTTCCTTTGTTGGGCGGGCCACGATCGACGGCCAAACCGTGACGCGTCCCTGCCGGCTGGCATCGATGGAGTGGCCGGTCACCAACGCGTGGAGCGAAATTCCCAGCCCGCGACTGCTGACGGACGTGCCCGTCTCCGTGTGCGGCACCGAACGAGCTCCGATCACGATCGCGGCTGCCGAGAACAAACGGTGGGACGTCACCGTCGGCGAGAAACTGACGCTCCCGCTTGCGGTGACTCGCCGCTGCGATTTCTCCGGGGCGACGATTCAACTGAAGGCCTACGGGAACGGCTTCGAGAACACCCCCGCGTTCGACCTCCCGCTCACCGACGAAGCCTCGACGGTGACGCTCGACCTGGCCGCGCTCAAGACGCCGCCCGGCGATTACGTGGTCGCGTTCTATGGTAAGGCCGTCGCTCAGTACCGGTCGAATCCGGAAGCCGATCCCAAGGACATCGTCGATATCGTTGTGTCGACGCCCATTTCGATTCGTGTTCAGCCAGCCGAGTAAAACGATGACCCATCCGTTTCATGCTTCGTCGACCGGCCATTGTGCCGGTCCGGAAAGCCGTCGTGGATTCCTGAGAATGGGGTTGGCCGGATTCGCCACGTTGAGCTTGCCGGCGGTGCTGCGGTTGCGTGCCGCAAACGCCTCGGAGAAGCCTTCGGATAAGACCGCCGTCATCATGGTCTGGAAACCCGGCGGCTGTTCGCACATCGATACCTACGACCCCAAGCCGGAGGCGGCCAGCGAGTATCGTGGGCCGTTCGGGACGATCGCGACAAAAGTTCCCGGCATGCGATTCACGGAGCTCTTACCGCTGCAGGCGAAGATTGCCGATAAATTCACCGTCCTACGGTCGATGCGGCACGGTAGCCCCGGCCACCCCGCGGGAAGCATGCGAATGCTCTCGGGCGATACCGATACGCGTGACAAACCGAAGCCCAAATACCCTGACTGGATGTCGGTGGCGAATTACCTGCGGTCTCAACAGGGCCCCAGGGCGAACCCGTTGCCCCGATCGGTGGGCGTCAACCCGCCGACGACGTACAGCGGTCCGGCTTACCTGGGCGACGCGTACGCACCGTTTTCCGTGACCGGCGACCCGAATCTTCCCGATTTTGCCGTTCCCAATATCGGTTTGGCGGACCGCAGCGAGGTGCGGCGTCTCAACCGCCGAGCGTCACTCCGACAGAACCTCGATACGCTGCAACGCGCTTTCGATCAGGCTGGCGAACTGGAGGCGCTCGACGAATTCGAAACGCAAGCGATGACTTTGCTGACGAATCCGAAGACCAAACAGGCTTTCGACCTGAGCAAAGAAAGCGATCGGACGCGTGACCGTTACGGGCGGAATACCTGGGGGCAGCAACTGCTGATGGCTCGCCGGCTCGTCGAAGCCGGCGTGGAAGTCATGACTACGAGTCTGCGCGGCCCGTTGTGTGGCCGCGTCAATAACTGGGATGACCATGCCGTCAATCACCACGTCTTCGACGCCCTCCGATTTCGTGCTCAAGCCTACGACCAAGCCGTCTCGGCGCTGATCGAAGATATTTATGATCGCGGACTCGATAAGCGGGTGCTGGTCGTCGTCACCGGCGAGTTCGGTCGGACCCCGAAAATCAACTACCAGCCTAGCACCGGAGCGGGAAACGCCAGCGCCGCTTCGGGCACGAAGCAGCCGGGGCGCGACCACTGGCCACGGGCGTTTTCCAATCTCTGGGCGGGCGGGGGCATCGAAACCGGCCGTTTTATCGGAGCGACCGACAAACGGGGTGAGGACGTGATCGAACGGAGGTGCGGCGCCGGCGATTTCCTGGCGACGATTTATCGACATCTGGGCATCGATTCGTCCAAGGTCTTCATCAAAGATCTCAACGGACGCCCGACGCCGATCGTCGATCACGGCGAGCCGATCCCTGAGTTGATCGGATAGGCTCGTCCCCCTGACAAACTCGTCCCCCTGACAAACCCGGAGGGACCTTACAGGACACCGAAGCGGTCGTATGCTTCGGTCGCTTTCATTCCGCCGCGGATCGCGTCTCGCACTTCGTTTTCGGCGTGAACCTTGTCCCACGCTTTCTGGATCGCTTCTCGTTCCACTTTCTGAGGCACCACGACAACGCCATCCACGTCCGCGAAGACGAGGTCGCCCGCGCAGAATCGGACGCCCGCGATTTCGACGGGGACGTCGACATCGATTACCCGTTGACGATTCTGGCTGTCGTACACACTGGTGCCGCGAGCAAATACCGGGAAGTCCATTTCGCGTATCCTGGCGACGTCGCGAACGGCCCCATCAATGATCGCGCCGACGCAGCCCGAGTTCCTCGAGGCGGTCGATAGCAGTTCGCCCCAAAGTGCGGAACGCATCGATCCGTTCGCGGCACACACCATCACGTCGTCGGGACGGCAGTGGTCGACCGCGGCTAATTCGAGTTCATACGAATTTTCAACGGAATGGTACATGTCGGCCCACAGCGTCGTCTTGCAACGTCCGACCAGCAGGGACGGTTTCGTGTAGGGCGATAACGATATCCGTGGCGATTGATTGCAGAATCCGATCGAGTCGAGCGCATCGGCCACCACGGCCACGTACAAAGACTCTCGCATCATTGCGTAAGTGATTTCTTTCGTCATGTTATGTCCGTCGCCGTTGGCTGGCCGCGTCGTCGTCGGGTCGGTAAGGTGTCATGTCGCATTGGTTGTTTGCCGTCCACGCGAAGGGGATTCGGTGCGAGTCGGAATCATCGCCTTATTGCATGAATCGAATACGTTCATCTCCCGGCCGACAGAGCTCGAGCATTTTCGCCAGGACCTGCTCTTGTCGGGCGAAGCGATGCGGGAGAAGTTGGGCGACACAGAGCACGAAATTAGCGGATTTTTCGAAGGGCTCAAGGACGCGCAAATCGAGGCGGTGCCCGTCTTTGCGGCGCGGGCGATTCCCTACGGACGGGTGACCGCCGAGGCGTTCGCTCGGCTTCGCGAGATGCTGTTCGATCGCCTCGGGGCGGCAGCTTCGCTCGACGGTGTTCTGATCGCCCCTCACGGCGCCACCGTGAGTGAATCGCATCGCGATGCCGACGGGCACTGGATGTCCGAGCTGCGGGCGCGGGTCGGGGCGGCAACGCCGATCATCGGCACACTGGATGCCCACGCGAATCTCTCGCCGCAGATGGTCGCCTCGAGCGACGCCTTGGTCGCCTATCGCTCCAACCCGCACCTGGATCAACGCGCCCGTGGCGTCGAAGCGGCGAGGCTGATGGCTGGCACGCTGCGAGGGGAGATCCGCCCGGTTCAGGCCGCCGCTTATCCGCCGCTGGCGATCAATATCGAGCGGCAACTGACGAGCGAACGGCATCTCGCCCGGTTGTACGGTCGCGCCGACCGGATGTTGCATCAAGACAAGGTGCTTTCCAACAGCATTCTGCTCGGTTTTCCCTACGCGGATGTCGAAGAAATGGGTTCGTCGGTGATCGTCGTGACCGACGGGGATCCCGGCCTGGCCAAGGAACTTGCCGAACAGCTTGGCGAGCAGATGTGGGGTCATCGAGCGGATTATGTGGGCCACATGGTCGGCATCGACGAAGCCCTCGATCGCGCGGCGACATTGGACGGGCCGATTTGTCTGTTCGACATGGGAGACAATGTCGGCGGCGGTTCGCCCGCCGACAGTACACACTTGGCGCATGCCATCGGTGCCCGTGGTGACATCAAAGCGTTTGTCTGCCTGTACGATCCCGCGTCCGTCCGGCAAGCGACGGCCGCGGGCGTCGGCGCTTCGCTGGCGATGCGACTGGGCGGCAAGACGGACCGAATGCATGGCGAACCGCTCGAGGGAACGTTTCGTGTGCTCGGCTTGTACGACGGCAAATTCGTCGAGCCGCAGATACGTCACGGCGGGTTTACGCATTGCGATCAGGGGCCGACCGCGGTGGTGAGTAACGGTCAGGGACTGACGGTCATGCTCACGACCCAGCGGATGCCGCCGTTCAGCCTGCAACAGCTGATCAGCTGCGATCTTGATCCGGGGCAATTTCATCTGATCGTGGCGAAAGGTGTGAACGCACCCGTCGCGGCTTACGGACCGGTTTCTCGCCACTTGATCCGGGTGAATACGCCCGGCTGCACAACGGCCGATATGGCGACGCTGAATTTCCAGCACCGGCGGCGGCCGATGTTTCCGTTCGAACCGTTTGCGGCCTGGTAATCCGCCGGCTGGTTCGGCGGAACGTCACTGGTTCGGCGGAACGTTACTGGTTCGGCGGAACGTCACTGTTCGGCGGAACGTCACTGTTCGGCGGAACGTCACTGTTCGGCCAGAAAACGAATCAGGTCGCTGGAGGTCACGATCCCG
>JAWLFY010000027.1:0-33013 GCA_041685355.1 Pirellulaceae bacterium
AGGATCGCGGTAGGGACGGCCGTCACCGGCCGCCCCCCGCACAGATCCGTACTCGAACGTCCAATTCATACGGCTCCTGCCTTGAGTCGAGCGCGGAATCGAACACTGGGAAACGGGTGGACCGTTTTCGGCGTCGGGAGGTAACGAGAGAGGATCCGCTGGAAGCGGGTCCAGTTCATCCGGTGACGTTGACTTCGACGACGAAGCTGGGAGAGCCAGTGCTTCTTCACTTCGTCGAGAAACTGGGTCATCCGTTCCAGGTTACCGGGGATGGCGTGATAGTTCAGCCAGCCCTGGCACACCCGGCGCAACCATTTCCCCACCGCGTCAATCGGCCAGTGGCGACGTTGGATGAGCTGCACCTTGATCGCCGCAACCGTGGCACGCAGACGCTTCGCGATCGTTTCCCTGCGAAGGGCAAACCAGCCTTGGCCGGTCACGTCGCAGCGATGCGTGAAGCCGAGGAAGTCGAACGTTGCCGGTCGTCCTTCTCCGCGTGTTAGTCGGTTGCGAGCCGCGTGGCGGCCGAATTCGATCAGGCGAGTCTTCTCTTTGTGCAGCCTTAAACCGAACTTCGCAAAACGATCCCGGAGTTCTGCCAGGCATCGCTCGGCGTCGCTCTTGCGTTCAAAGCCGATCACAAAGTCATCCGCGTACCGAACCACGACGACTTCGCCGGTGGATCGGTTCTTGCGCCACCACTGGATCCACAAGTCGAAGACGTAATGCAGAAACACGTTCGCAAGCAGCGGTGAGATCACCGCCCCCTGGGGTGTTCCCACAGTCGTCTCAGACCACTCCCCGTCGTCACTGACACCGGCGCGAAGCCATTTGCCGATCAGACGTAGAATCCGTTTGTCCGCCACGCGGTGTTCCAGAAACTTGATCAACCACTGGTGGTCGATGTTGTCAAAGAAACCTTCCACGTCGGCGTCCAATACCCAGTTCACCTTGCGATCGGCCACGCCAACACTCAGAGCATCGAGCGCCATGTGTTGGCTACGGCCGGGCCGGAACCCATAACTGAATCCGAGAAAGTCCTGCTCATAGAGACTCTGCAACACCCACACGACCGCTTTCTGGACGAGCTTGTCCTCCAGCGCCGCGATCCCGATCGGTCGTTTCCGGCCGTCAGGTTTGGCGAGGTAGATTCTCTTGGAAGGCTTCGCCCGGTAGGCTCCGCGGTGAATACGACCGTGAAGATCAGGAATATGTTCTTCTAGGTCTTGTTCGTAGTCATGCCACGTCACTTCGTCGATTCCCACCGCCGCGGTTTTCTTCAGGTCGAAGAATGCCTCGTACAGCATGGCCTCGTTGATGTGATGCAGCAACGACGTGAATTTCAGCTCGGGTTGTGCCTGAGCTGTCATGCGCACGCCGGCCAATCCGAGTGAACCTCGATTCTTCCGCTTCGGTGGGCGGTCGAGGCCGGACGATTCGGCGTTCCTCTTGGCTGAGTCCCTTCCCTCGGCGGGCTCCGCGGCGGGTTCAGCTCCCGCGTTGTTCGCCCGAGTCGACGGTACTACGGTCCCATCAGACTTCCCATCAGCGTTCATGACAGCCTTGCCCTTGCGGTTCGCTGTCCGCTCTGGCAGTTCGCCTGGTGGGCTCTGCGCCAGAGACCGATGGGATCTCCCGGTTCTCGCGTTTGGAATTTTCCACGCATGCACAGGTTCAACGACTCCGCCGGGTCCGGGTCACGCCTTGCCATTAGCGGTGTGACCGATGTTGTCTTCCCCACGCCATGACAGGGTCGACACCCGGAAGCTCTGATTTCGGAGCTCATTAGCTGGCCTACGCTTCCCCCGGTACGGACGCTTCGCGCGAGGACGTTACCGTCCTCGCCCCTCCGCCGGAGGCCGAAGTGATTGGCTAGACCTTCTTCGTAAGAAACTCTCATTCTCTATTCCAAACCGGTTTATCCCGGCACTCCATGGCTCCAGTGTCCAAAGGGCAGCTCATCTTCTCGCCGAGTCCAATTGGCTCCCAAGCACCGGGACAACGGGGATCCGGTTTCGCGGGCACGCGATTTCACCGGCGAGATCTTGCCGGCGGGACGCCAAGTTTGCTTTTCGTCCCCCTGGCGGCGGATCGTGGCCGGGGACGATTCATTTGGCGTGTCTTCACAACGGAAGCCTTTGGAGACCGGAGCATGCCTAAAAAAATCTCGAGCATGGAGACCTTGACCCCACGGCCCACGAAAATCGCGGAACAGCCAGTCTCGTAGGCTGGCCCTTCGGCGAGCAGTTGGTCGAGCACGCCCTTCACGAACGCGACCACGACCACGTCGTTCGGACTCGCACGGCTGCAAATCGGCACCGACTGTCATGCGGAGTTGGATGCGCGGTAGAATCCGTTTACCACTTGTTGCCGGATGCGTTCGAGTCGTCCTTCGGGAGAACACCCGCTCATGTTGTTGCCGCCGAACGGTCCGCGTTGACTGCCCACTGTGTGCCGGTTCCCGCTTGAAGAATTGGAGAAAGTGAGCGGGAAGTCGGTGGTCGTGAAGGTTAAGGATGAAGAGACACCTTCCCGCGAATGACTTCCTTCCTGCTGTTTCTGGTTCATTATGAGGCCATCATGATATGAGCATTCGCATCCAAGCCGCGACTTTGGTGATTCTGGGGCTCGTCGTTGCGAGCACGTCTCCGGCGCATGCCGATTGGCCGGAATTCCGCGGGCCCTCGGGGGACGGCACGGCACGGCATGCGGACCTTCCCACGGAGTGGTCTCGCCAGCAAAACGTGACTTGGCGGACGGAATTGCCGGGCAAAGGTTGGTCGAGCCCGGTGGTAATCGGCAACAAGATCTACCTGACCGCCGCTGTGCCGCAATTGCCTGCGGAACCCGATTCGGGTTTTGACCTCGTCCTACTGATCGTCGACGCAGATTCGGGAGAACTGCTTCGTCAGGTAACACTCTTTGGCGAAGGACCGGATGCGCCCCGGATCCACCAGAAGAACTCTCGGGCCAGCGCCACCCCTGTGGTCGACGGGAAGCGGCTATACGTGCATTTCGGGCACCACGGAACCGCGTGCACAACGCTTGGCGGCGGCGTGGTTTGGAAAAACGATGCGCTCGCGTACCGGCCCGTCCACGGTAACGGCGGATCGCCGGTCGTCGTCGCTGGCAACGTGATCTTCGCCCGTGACGGTGCGGAAACGAGCGAAATCACTGCGTTGGACGCGTCCACCGGCGAGTTAGCATGGCAGACGCCGCGGGACGTGGAAGCCCGAAAAACGTTTTCGTTTTGTACGCCGCTCGTACTGGACGACGGAAAGCTCACGCAGGTCATCGTTCCCGGCAGCAACGTGGTTCAGAGTGTTGACGCAGAAACCGGCGACGAGCTTTGGCGGGTGACTTACGAGGGATACTCCGTCGTCCCCCGACCGATTTACCACGCCGGGCTCGTCTTTGTCAGCACCAGCTTTGACCGCGCCACGCTGCTGGCAATCGATCCGTCCGGTCGCGGTGATGTGACGGAGACGCACGTACGATGGCGGGCCGATTCGGGGATTCCCAAAACGCCCTCGCTGGTCGGCTTCGAAGGCAAGATTGCCATGGTCAGCGACGACGGGATCGCCAGCTGTTACGACGCAGAGACCGGCAAAAGACAATGGATCGAGCGAATCGGAGGAGATTTTTCGGCGTCACCGTTGCTCGCCGACGATCGGCTCTATCTGCTAAGTGAAGAAGGTGTCTGTACGGTGCTCGATGTGTCCGGAACGCCCTCCGAAATCGCGGTCAACGACTTGGGTGAGCGGACTCTGGCTTCGCCCGCCGTGATCGACGACGACCTGTTGATTCGAACGGCCGAAGCGTTATACCGAGTTGATCGATAGCAAGATGGCGTGGCAAGGCGACGCATCCGGGATAACCACATTCCTCGGGAGCGTCACGCCGTGCGTCACCGCCCAGGCCGATACGTAGCGGTGCGTGCCGACGTATGGTGGAAGTGTGAGAATAGCCTGCTGCCGACGCAGGATACGCCCTCCTTACGCACTTCGGGAACGGCAGGTCAGGGATCCGTTGGGGGGCGCACGTGTGTTGTCAAAGTGCTTCTCTAACTGCGGATGTCTCCTACACCGACGCGCCGAAGCGAGTTGCTGAACCTGCGTCGGTTGGTCCGCCTTCCGCAAGTTGACAGTAATCGAGCGGCCTTGCTTTTGGGCGACTTACACGCCTTTAGCGTCCGTCAAATGAAACCGCATACCTGTCCGCGGAAGGCCGTTAGATCCAGGTTCAGAGACGCACGCGAACCGGATTGGTGAGCTGGATTCCAAGCACACAGTGGTCGGGGGCGCCCGGATCAACCAGTACTGGTGTCTCGCGCCCCGAATCCAACGCGTCGCGGGCAAGTTCGCCTTGTCCCCCGTAGACGTTGAGCGTTTTTAAATGTGCCTCACCGCACGCGTGGTAGCGAAACTGAACCTTGTATTGTCGTTGGGAATTCACTTCCACGCCGGTTCTGCGGACATCCACGATTTCCGCCGATTCTCTTCGTCCGCGACGCAAAATCGCGACAGCTCGATGCCGCCTGCTCACCAAAAGCGGAATACCGATCGCGGGCAGCAATGAAAACAGAACGATCATGACCAATAAACCGAACGGCACCTTTTGATTCTGTACCACGGCAATCACCCAAAAGGGGATCAACATCAGCGCCCAAATGGAGGCTCTTCCACGATTTTAGTGGCAACTGCCCAGAACGTAGGTTTTGGAGGCATTGCTGCGATGTCCGAAGTGGGGATGCGTGCGAGCGCGGACGAACTCGAGAGGGTCCTCCGCCGGCAATCCCCGATGCAGGACGCGAAGCACCTTCGGCGCACCGCAGACCGGGCGATTCCTCGGTAGATTGCCGCTCAGCAGTGCGCGCCACCGCATCACCTAGCGTCGCTTGGTGTACTTCATTCACCATTCGGACATCGCAGCGAACCTGAAGAAACCTCGCCGACGCCGGCCCGCGAGCCACGAGAATCGCGGAAGAGCCCTTTTGGTCCATCTGGGTTTGTCATGGGCCGACGGGGAGTGAGGGCGCGTTGGACCCCGCGACCCGCGAGAATCGCGGAAGAGCCACCCGCGAAGGCGGGACGCTCGAGATGGTTCAGCTCTGGGTGAACTTGCCGGCTGAGAAGAAGCTGTCTGCTCCGCGATATCAGGGACTACTCGGTACGGAGATCCCCACGATATCGCTGGGTGAGACCGCAATGCTGCGTCTGATCGCGGGGGAGTACCGGGGCAGCCGAGGTCTGGCAGAGACGGCAACGCCGGTTAACGTCTGGGATGTGCAATTTCATGGTTCTGGCGACCTGCAGCTGGAGCTGCCCGAGGGCCACACCGCCTTGGTGCTGGTACAAAACGGAAACGTTCGAATCGATGGCACTGAACTCAAAACTGGGGAGCTTGCAGAGTTAACCCGGGAGGGTTCCCGCTTGCCGCTTCAGGCGGAAGCCTCCTCTCGGATCCTCGTCCTGACCGGTGAGCCGATTGGCGAGCCGGTGGTCGGGCAGGGGCCCTTCGAGATGAATCGCCGAGAAGAGATTCGGGATGCCATCGCAGACTACCAGGCGGGTCGGATGGGAACGTTATCGGTGAGAGGAACTCGGAAGGACTGAAACCGGCATCACGGTTCCTGCGACACGTTTCCGTGGTCGCCGCGGCGGTCGTGCCGGTCATCGAGGTCGAACGGTTTTGGTAGGTGACTGGAGAGCATCGTGGCGGCACCGCGTTACCGCCCAGCGAGGCGTGAGGCGAGGACGGAATCAATCTTCCGCTTTACTTCCGTCGCCGCACATCTTCACGATTTTGGGGTCGAACCGGCTGAGGATCTCCACCAAATCGGACTGCGCGTCCATGACGTCGTTGATGTTCTTGTAGAGGCCCGGAACTTCATCCGCTCCCGCTGACAAGACGGTTACCCCCTTCTCCATCAAGTCGGCCTGGACGTTTTTCCAGTGGAACGTTTCCTTTGCCTTTCGGCGGGACATCACTCGCCCGGCTCCGTGCGAAGCGGAGTCGAAGCTCGTGGGGTTGCCTCGACCCCGCACGACGAATGCCGGTGACGCCATCGAGCCGGGGATGACCCCCAGCACGCCTTTGCCCGCCGGCGTCGCCCCTTTTCGGTGTACGACCAGCTCTCGACCACGGTGGATCTCCTTCCAGGCGAAGTTGTGGTGATTTTCCACGCCGGTGACGATTTCGGCTCCTAGCAGCTTCGAAACCAGCCGGTGGATCACGTCGCTCGCGAATCGGCCGAAGTGAACGTCGTCGAGAAAGACGCTCGGGCGGGCGACGACGTTCTTGATCGTCTCCTTCAGCTGCTTGCGACGCAGGCCACCGGTCTGGGTGGCGGATCGGATCGCCGCGACGGCGCTCTTCACGCAGTCGGCGGGGACGCCGAGGTTCTTCAGCTGGCGACTATTCAACCGGGGGTTCCTTTCACTGGCGGAATCGTCCCAGACACGGCGGATGAAATCCAGGTTCACGCCGCCGGACCATGGCGATCTTGTCGAAGGTGACACGGCGCTTCGATTTGACTGAGCGATCGAGGCCGCCTCGGGATAAGGCCCGGCAAATTTCGCACGACAACGCTGTTCACGCCTTCCCCCTTTTTCGATCCGTTGGAGGCGGGTCGGGTGCGGTTTTGAGCTGGGAGTGAACCCTGGTCCGCTGGGCCGAGGGATTGTTGCGTGGTTGGGCCTTTTAGGTCTCCAACTCGAGACAGACTCCGCCCACGACGCCGGCGACGAGGTTGTAGATGAGGGCCGTGACGACGCCGCCGATGAAGCCGCTGACTCCGAGGAATAGCGGGTAGATCACGACCGCCATCAGGCTGATGATCGCACCGCCGATGAGCGCGTTGCCATCGCCGGCGCCGCCTCCGAGCAAGATTCCGGCCGCGCCGACCAGTGAGACCATCAGCCCGATGACCAACCCGAAAAAGACGTAGATCGCTCCCGCGATCTTGCCGGCCGACACGACGTCGACCCGACGGATCTGCGTCATCCGGGTTCCGGACGCGTACGTGCGAGCGTCTTCGTAACGGGGCGGCTGTTCGTGGCCGGGGTTACTGTAAGGATTGACGTCGGTCATCGTGGTTCTTCGGAAGTGACGGTTCGATCGATCGGTTGGGAGGGAGGAAATGTCCAGCCTCTTGTGGAATCCGGCATCGATTGTAGCGGGAGTCGACAAGGCTCCGGGGTCTTTGCGAAAACGATCGGGGGCCGCGAGGATGACGCCGAGTCGAGCGTTCGGAGGTCGTTGCCGGTGTCGACGTTTCCCGACCCACGACTTGCCGGGTCGACGATGTCTCCGACACTCGGCGGCTTGAGCGGGGGAAGGATACGTGGCGGTAGCCGATCGAGCTTGCGGGGGATGGGGCTTGGGGCGTACGGTGCGGAGTAGTGGGCGATCGCGCGTCGGTCGGGATCGGGCTTGAGGGGATCGGGCTTGAGGGGATCGGGCTTGAGGGGATTGGGCGCCGAGCAGGGACGGGATCGGGGGCGTGACGAATCGGGCGAGGGATGATCAAGGTAGTCCGGGATCTGGGGTGGCTTTATCTGATCGGGCTGGCGGTCGTGGCGGTCCTGATTCAGGTCGTCGGGACGCGGTGGTGGCCGGTCACGGTTTTGTTGTTTTCGCCACGGTGGGTGTTCGCGGTTCCGGCTTTGGGGTTGATTCCGCTGACGTTGCTCGTCCGCCCGCGGCAGCTTTGTTTGTACCCGGTTCATACGTGGATTTTGTTGTTCCCGATCATGGGGTTTCAGATCGCGGGCGATCGGATGGCGGGCGATCGGATGGCGGGTGATCGGATCGCGGGGTCGGATTCGCCGGCGATGTCGGTCCGGGTGATCAGCTACAACGCGGGTGGCGGGGAGATCGATCCGCACGACTTGGTGCGGTTGGCGATGACGTCTGGGTGCGAGCTGTTGTTGTTGCAGGAGTGTCCGCCGGAGCTTGCCGGCCGCATCGCGTCGGGTTTGGGGTGGGACGTCCGTTCGGCGACGAACCTTGCGATCGCCAGTCCGCACCCGATGGGCGAGTCGGAGGTTTTGGTGCGGCAACCGCCGGAGGCGTACAACGCGGTCGCCGCGATGGCTTGCGACGTGGGGTTTCCGGGGGGCCGAGTTTGTGCCGTGTCGGTTCACTTGCCGACGCTCCGTCCCGGGTTGCAACGGCTGATCTCTTCGGGGCTCGCGGCGGCGACGTCGATCGAGGCGATTACGGGGTACCGCGAGGGGCTTTCCCGGGAACTGCGGGATGTTGTCGCGGCCCGTGCTGATTGTTCGCCGGTGATCGGTGGCGATTTCAATATGCCGGTGGAGGGTGACGATTATCGTCGGCATTGGGGGGCGTACCGCAACGCGTTTAGCGAAGTCGGATCGGGTTTCGGTTACACGAAGTACACGCGGTGGCACGGGGTGCGGATCGACCACGTGCTAACGGACGACGGTTGGACGCCGCGGACGGCGTGGACGGGTCCGGCGTTGGGTGGCGATCACCGCCCGTTGGTCGTCGAGTTGGTGCGGTCGGCATGAGTGGCGAGGATGCGGTCGTTCGGGGCCGGTTGTTGTTCGTCAGCACGACCTATCCGACCCCGACGCGGCCGCGGCAAGGTGCGTTCAATCGGGTCTTGGTCGAATCGCTTCGCCGCGTGCACGAGGTGCGAGTCGTCTCGCCGGTCCCCTGGATCGAACGCGTGGGCGGTTCGTTTCGACGGATGCGTTCTGGCTTGGGTGAGCGGGCGGCGGATGATCGGTGGGGCGTTCCCGGCTGGCAAAGTTGCCCGACGTTCTATTATCCGCCCAAGGTCGCCCGGTCGCGTTATGGGCGCTTTTATTCTTGGTCGGTTCGCGGGGCGTTGGATCGGGCGTCGGCGGCGATCGATCCGCAGTGGGTACTTGCCTATTGGGCGCATCCCGACGGGGAGGCGGCTGTCGAGTTCGCGGAGCGGCGTGGGATCCCCGCGGTCGTGATGGTCGGCGGGTCCGACGTTCGTATGTTGACACGGAATGCTTCCCGGCGGGCGCGGATCCGAGACGTGTTGGTACGGGCATCCCGCGTGATCACGCTTAGCCGCGATCTCGCGGGACGGGTCGAGGCGTTGGGGGTCGATCGGGGGCGCATCGATGTGGCGTATCGGGGGATCGATCGGGAGACGTTCTTTCCAGGGCGTCAGTCGTGTGCCCGGTCACGGCTCGGGATCGACGACGAGACGGTGTTGCTGGTGTGGGTCGGGCGGTTGGTCGCGGTGAAGAATCCGGGTTTGTTGATCGAGGCGGCGCGGGTTTGGAAGGAACGCTGGGGGCCTCGGTTGCGGGTCGAGGTGATCGGCGAGGGGCCGTTGTGTGAGCGGGTTCGATCGGCGGCCCAGCGGGTTGGGGTCGGGGACGTCGTTTCGATGGGTGGCGGACGGCAACAATCCGAGTTGGCCGATTGGTACCGTGCCGCGGACGTGACGGTGTTGACGAGCGATAGCGAAGGGGTGCCGAACGTGTTGCTCGAATCGATCGCGTGCGGAAGCCCGTTCGTCGCCACCGACGTCGGTGGCGTGGGCGAGATCTCGGACGCGAGTTTGGATCGGCTCGTCCCGGCGGGGGACGCGGGCGGTTTGAGTCGGGCCGTGATCGAGTTGGCGGAACGAAGGCGGGTCGAGGCGGGGGATGACGGCGGTGACGGTTCGGGGGCGTTCGCGCGGCGGACGTTTCGGCCGCGATCGGTTCAGGAGTTCGCGGCGGACGTGGCCCGGAGTGGTTGTCGGGCGATGGGGGAATTCCGTTGAGTGGTAAACCGTCGGTCCGCCGCGTGTTGTATGTCAGCTATGCCTATCCTCCGGTCGGAGGTGCGGGCGTGCAACGGTCGGTGAAGTTCACGAAGTATTTGCCGGCGTATGGGTGGCTCCCGACCGTGTTGACGGTCGCCAACCCGTCGGTCCCGGTGTTCGATCACGACTTGGTCCGCGACGTCGGTTCCGAGGTGACGGTGGTCCGCGCGAGGACTTGGGAGCCGGGTTACGGGTTGAAGGGGTGGCTGTTGCCGCCGGGACGTCGAGTTGCCGGTTCGGAGTCCGAGGCGACGGCGCGCTCGATGGGGGCGTGGTTTCGGGAGCGGGCGGTGTCGGTCGCTCGTCGGGTCGTGCGGGTGACGCTTCACCCGGATCCGCAAGTGCTATGGAACGGGGCGGCATTCCGCCGGGGGGCGGGGTTGCTTCGACGTGGCGGTTATCACGCGATCTTGGTGACGGGGCCGCCTTTTTCGTCGTTCCTGGTCGGTCGTCGTCTGCGTCGCCGGTTCGGGGTACCGCTGGTACTCGACTTTCGTGACGAGTGGGTTTTGGGGCAACGTTACTTTGAGAACCTTCGTGGTGGCGGTTGGGACGAGGCTCGGCATCGTCGCCGGTTATTACGGGTGTTGGCGGCGGCGGACGGGGTGGTCACGACGACCGAGGGGAGCCGGGCGGAGCTCGAGCGGACTTGTCGTCAGGTCGGATCTGACGCGGTGGTGAGGTGTATCACGAACGGTTTCGATCCGGACGATTTCGACGCGGTGCCGAAGCCAGCAAGGCGGCGGTTGCCGTATCGAATCGTTTACATCGGGACGCTTTGGACGTTGACCGATGTCACCCCGTTGGTCGACGCGGTGTTGAGACTTGTCGAACAGGAGCCTGACCTGGCGAGCGACCTGGAGCTCGAGTTCGTCGGTCGGCGGACGGCGGCGCAGGACGTGGCGCTCGATCGATTGCGAGGCACGGGGGTCGGGGTCCGGCGCGAGGATTATCTTCCGCATGACGAGGCGGTTCGGCGGGCGGCAGGGGCCGACGGGTTGTGTCTGTTGTTGGCGGATCGACCCGGGGCGGAGCGGGTGGTGCCAGGGAAGGTGTTCGAATACTTAGCGTTGCGGCGGCCGATCTTGGGGCTGTTGCCGTCGGGGGAGACTCGACGGATTTTGGGCGGGGAGTCGGGGGTGGCGACGTTTGGCCCAGAGCAGACCGGTTCGATCGCAAAGTGGTTGGGGGACGCGGTGCGGCGACGACGTTCCGAGATGTCGAGCGGGGTGGGCGAGTCGGTGAGTCGGGAGTCGGTGCATGGGGAGTCGGTGCATGGGGAGGCCGCAGGGGAAGCGGGCCTTTATGAGTCAGATTCAGGGGAGTCGATTCGGAGTCGGTATTCGCGGGTGGTGTTGACGGGTGAGTTGGCGCGGCTTTTGGACGAGCTTGTCGCGGCCGCGGTTTGCCACCGATGAGGCGACTTTGACGGTGATGCCGATTCGTCGGATGGTCCCGGTTCGCCGGGTGTTGTCGGTTTGGGGTGCGGGCGAACGGTTGGGGAGGTTCGGGATCGGCGAATTTCCCCGGGCGGTTCGTCGTGGCCGCCGATGCCAAGGTGGGTGAGAGTCGGCGTTCATCGGTGACGTCGAATTCGGGTGGTCGTTGGTCGACCGGGTCGGTGGCGTTCATGGCGGCGGACGATCAGGGAGCGTGAAGTTGGGAATCGGCGTGGGCGGCATGGTCGGGGACTTCGCGTCATTGGGGGGCGTGGCGGCGTGGCTGTTTTGGTCCAGCGTTTCGCTGATCGCGTTCACCTATGTGGCGTATCCGTCGATCGTCTCCCGAATCGCGTCACGGGTTCCGCGACCGGTGCCGCCGGAAGCGGGGGACGGTCGGTTGCCGACGGTGACGGTGTTGATCGCGGTACACAACGCGGGGCGGCACATCGCGTCGCGTTTGGAGAACGTGTTGGCGTGCGACTATCCGGATGCGAAGCTTTCGGTGCTTGTCGCGTCGGACGGGAGCACCGACTCGACGGTGTCCCAGGTCCGGGAATGGGCGGACCCGCGGGTCGAGGTGATGGACGGATCGATTCGCCGGGGCAAGGCGGCGACGATCCGTGCGGCGATGCCGCGGGTGCGGAGCGAGGTCGTGTTGTTCACCGACGCGACGACCCGGTTCGAGTCCGGGTCGATTCGCCGCTTGGTCCGCCACTTTTTGGTCTCCGGCGTGGGGGTCGCGATCGGCGAGGTGTTGATCGTCGATGATCGCGGGGAAGCGGCCGAGGGATTTTATTGGCGACGCGAGTCGAAGCTTCGTCGTGACGAGACTCGGTTGGGGACGGTGGTCGGGGCGAGCGGTGCGATCTACGCGGTCCGGCGGCGGCTATTCGTCGATCCGGGGCGACCGGTGATCAACGACGATTTGGTGTTTCCGATGCTTGTCCAGTTGGTGCACGGTTGTCAGGCGGTGTATGACGATTCGGCGCGCGCGGTTGCGGTGGTCCCTCGGGGAATCGGCGTCGATTTTCGCCGTCGATGCCGGATCGGTGCGGGGGGCTATCAGTCGTTGGGGGTGATCCTTGAACGACTTCGGCCGCGACATTGGCGGCACGCGTTGGCGTTCGGTTCGCATAAGGTGTTGCGGTGGTTGGCACCGTTCCTGTTGTTCGTCGCGTTGGTGACGAACATCGGGTTGGCGGGGGATCGGTTGTACGAAGTACTTCTCGCGTTGCAGCTATCGTGTTACGCATTGGCCCTGTTCGGGGTCGTGGTCGGGGATGGGGGGGCGTTCGGTCGGCTGCCCCGGATTGCCGCGTCGTTTGCCGCGATGAATGCCGCGTTGTTGATCGGCTTCGTGCGTTGGGTATTCGACCCTGACGCCGCGGTGTGGAGCCCGACGCCGCGGCCGTCGACGGGGGTTGCGGGCGTGACGGCACGGCGTCCCCGGCGGTGAAGCGTTCGCGGCGGTGAAGCGTTCGCGGTGGTTAAACGTTCGCGGTGGTAACGCCGTTGACGGGGAACGCTTCGTAACGTGGTGAGCGGGAAGTATCGGGTCAACGGTTAGTGCCGCGTCGCGAGTGGAATGAGATGTTTCGATTGCGGGGGATGACCGCGGGGACGTTCACACGTGCGGTGGTCCGCGGGATCGGATTGCCGAGGTGGCCGCGTCACCTGTTCGTGTGTGTGGCCGACCACTTCGAGCCGAATTGGAGCGGGGCAACGGAATCGCGTCGACGGGCCCGTGTCGAGCGGTGGGTGCGGGACTATCCCCGTCGATTCGGAGCGTTCGTCGATTCTCGGGGCCGGCCGCCGCAGCACACGTTTTTTTATCCGGCGGAGGTTTATGACCCGCGGGAGGTCGAGCCGTTGTGCGGTTTGGTGCGAGGGGGGTTCGGCGACGTGGAGGTTCATTTGCACCACGACAACGACACGTCGGAGCGGTTGGAGGCGTTTCTTTCCGGGTACACCCGCACGCTTCATGAGCGACACGGGTTGCTCAGCCGTGACGGACGGGGGGCCCTTCGCTACGGTTTCATCCACGGGAACTGGGCACTCGACAATTCACATCCCGGGGGTCTTTGGTGTGGGGTGAACGACGAGTTGAGCGTGTTGGTACGGACGGGGTGTTATGCCGATTTCACGTTCCCGGCGGCGCCTCACCCGGCGCAGCCGCGGGCGATCAATCAGATTTATTATGCGATCGATGATCCGGGGCGACCGAAGTCCCACGACACCGGTTTGCGAGCGTCGGTGGGCAGAGAGCCGCCCGAGGGTGGGCTGTTGATGATTTCGGGGCCGTTGGTCGTGACCGGCGGTGGGCTGCGGCGGCCGCGGGTCGAGAACGGCAACTTGTCGGGGTCACAGCCGCCTGACGCACGACGGATCGAGGATTGGGTACGTGCGGGCGTGTGCGTCGCGGGGCGGGACGATTGGTTATTCGTCAAGCTGCACACGCACGGCGCGGCGGAGAAGAACGCGGACGTGTTGCTGGGAGATGCGATGAGTCGTTTTCATGCGGGGCTTCGCGAGTTGGCGGGATCTCGCGGGTTCGCGTACTACTACGTCACCGCTCGGGAGATGGCGTGGTTGGCGGATCAAGCGCGGGAGGGGACGGAGCGACCCGACTTCGATCGTCTCGGGTGGGTCGACCGCCGGGGCGAATGATCTTGCTGACGAGGTAGGGGACGGTGTGGAGCAGCAACTTCCCATCGGTGGACGCGGAGGCGGACTCGATATAGGACAGGTCGATCTCGACCTTGCGGGCCACATCGGCGACCGAGCGGTCGTAGCCGAGTCGCAATTGGGCGAGCCCCGTAATCCCGGGACGGACGGCGAGTCGGCCGTGATAGCGGGGGATCTGTTCGGCGAGTTGGTCGACGAACTCGGGGCGTTCGGGGCGTGGCCCGATCAGATTCATTTCGCCACGGACGACGTTGATCAGTTGGGGGAGTTCGTCGAGGTGGGATCGGCGGAGCCAACGACCGAGCGGCGTGATCCGTCGATCGTGATCGCCGGCCCAGACCGGCCCGGTGGCTTGTTCGGCATCACGGGACATCGATCGGAACTTGAGGATCTGGAACGTGCGTCCCCCTTTTCCGACACGGGTTTGGCGGTAGAAGACGGGTTTACCGTCGAACACCAGGATCGCTGCGGCGGTGACGAGCATCAGAGGCGTCGCGGGGATCAAGAGGACGCACGTGACCATCCGGTCGATCCACGGTTTGACGCGGAAGTAGGCGGACGCGATGGGGGCCAATGCGATGGGGGCCAATGCGTCGGGTGCCGATGCGTCGGGTGCCGATGCGTCGGGTGCCGATGCGTCGGGTGCCGATGCGTCGGGGATCGGGGCGACGACTTCCGGCGGCACATCGACGCGGCGGATCTGGGCCGACGTTGTCGGGACCGTCGAAGTCGCGGGGGTGAGCACGAACGACTCGGCTTGGCCACCCGAGACCGGTGGGACGAGATGGCTCATGGCAGCTTTCCTCGCGACGGGTTTTCGGTGGCAGCGTCGGTCCCGTTCGCCGGTGGTGGTTCGGCGGCATGCTTGGCGGGAGCGGCATGCCTGAGGGGAGGCGTCATTTTGGAGACACGGCGAACGTCTTCGCCGAGGTCTCGAAGGCTTTCGCGTAACGCCTCCTCGGGGCTATCGTCGCAGGCGTTGTGGTCATCGGCGAGTTGCAGTCGGTCTTGTCGAGCCCGTGGGGACGCGACGTGGAGCACGGCACCGAGCACCGAGACGCCTGCGAATTCCATCCGGTGATGGGCGGTACCGAGCAGGTTCCATCGACTCCGCCCGAGCACCATCGCGAAGACGGTTTCGTCGACCCGTGATGCGAGCAGGATGCTTTCGGCGTTGGTGAGGACTGCTGGCCCACAGACGACGACGGCGTGGAAGGTTTCGGATTCCGAGTCGAGGATTGATGACACGGCGCGAGACGCGGAGTGACCGCGATGGCTGCCGTCGGTGTTCGTCCCGGCGGGCAGGAACGACAGTCGCGGCTCGTTCGTCGAGACGCACAACGCGTCCGCGTCGAGCGGTTGTTCCTCGCACTGGCCGACCCCCGGACGATCACCGGCGTCGAGCGAGCGTGTCAACCGTGACGTGGCGAGGTCGGCATCGACGAGGAGCGTACGGAAGCCGGAGGCTGCGAGCGATCGGGCGAGTTCGACCGCAACGACGTGTCGGGGTTCGCCGTCGGTCGCGCTGGAGACGAGGACGCTGGGGAGTCGGTCGGGCCGCGAGCGTTTCAGCATCAGGTGAGCGACGACCTCATGAACGCCGCTGTCCAGCGGATCTCGTTTGCCGTGACGGAGTCGCCACAGCCACGGCAATCCGTGGGCGAAACTTCCCGTCCCGAAGAGAGACAACTTGGTTCGTAGCAGCACGTCGCGAGGATGTCGGACCCGGCACCCTCGCCACTCGACGTATCCGATCGATAGCACCGAAAAGATCAGTCCCATGAGGCCGGCGGATGACGCCGCCTTCAGTTGGCGACCGCGGTTGGGGCTTTCGGGCAGCTTCGCGGATTCGATGAGCGACACGCGGGAGGGCGACCGCGATTCGATCTTCAATCGCTCCAGCGACTCCCACAGCGAGTCTGCGAGTTTGGCTTGGCGGTCGATCGTGTGTCGGATCATTTCCAAGCGGACGCCGCCGCTGCTGCCGGTTCGCCGGAGCTGGGACTCGAGTTGCGTCAGCATGTCTTGCAGGAACGCGATCTCGTCGCCGTTCCGGTCGATCTCTTCACGGACAAGGGCGAGTCGGTCCCCACGGGGATCGGTCCGTGATTCGGCGAGTCGTTCCCGCATCTGGGGGCGGAGCGTTTCCAGTAAATTTTCGAGTTCGAGGGCGTAACGGTCACGGTCTTCTTTGAGCCGCAGGATCCGGGGGGAGTCATCGCTTGACGCGATCGCGGAGATCTCGCGCAGTTGCGTCTCGATCGCCCGCAACCGTTCACGGTTGACGACCACTTGGGGGTGCTGGAGCAATAACGCTTCGAGGGAGGCATCGGTGGGTTCTTGCTGCTGTTCTTCGAGCCGGATTTGTTCGTCGGCGAGTCGGCTCCGTAGTTGGTTCGCCTCAAGCTGTGCGGCACGAAGTCGTTGGGCATACTCGCGGTACCCTTGCATCTGGATTTCGTCGCGGACGGTGAGTTGCCGCTGGCTCCCGCTGCCGACTTGGCCGGCGGCTTCGTGGAGTTTTTGCCACTGTTCGCTGAGGAGTCGGTCGGCCTCGTTAGCGGCGGTCTTCAGTTCTGCCTGTTGTTGTTCTCGAGATTCACGCGACCGTCGTTGATGATCTTCGAGGTAGGCGGTGGTGATCGCCGTATTGAGTGCGAGCGAGACGTCCGGGGTTGGGTGGTCGACGGTGACGGTCATCACTTCCGAGCCCGGATCGAGTTTGACGTGGGTTCGGTTTCGAAGCCATTCGACGACGCGGTACTCCGGGAGGGCGTGGGTGAACGCTTCCGCTTCGGGGCGTTGCAACGCGGCGGCGAGGACGGGCTGCTCGGTCACCCGTGCTTTCTGGGCCCGAGCGAACGCGGCGTCTTCGGCGCGGGACTGGGAATTTGCGAAGCCAGGAGCGACCCGCGAGCGGACCTGTACGAAGCTCGACGCCTCGTAATTTGCCGGGACGAACGACCATGCCACCGTCGCCAAGACGACGGCGACCGAGACCCCGACCATGCCGCTTAACAGCGTGTGCTGTGCGGCGGCGAACATCAGTTCGCTGACTTCGGGCACGGTGGCGGGTTCGACGAGGACGTCGGACCTTTGTCGGCGGTCGATCTTGTCAGCGGTGCTCGAATCCGACGCCGAAGCGGGCGGGAGTTGTCGTAACGCGTGGGCCTTCGTCCGAGAGATTCGTTTGGGGGACGCGGCAGGGTCGTTCATCGATCGATCCTGATGAACTCGCGGTCGATCCGTTTCGAGATCACGGCGAGAAGGGCACGAACGGGGCGTGACACCCACTAAAAGTGGTTTCGGCGGTCTTGCGTGGCAAAACGAGCAGAATTGGCTTGGTCGGGATGTTCGTTACAATCCGCCAACCTTCCGTCGCGAGAAAGCTCGCCGACGTGAAACCGATTGCCCAGTCGGAAAAGTTTCGCGCCGCTGCATTGCTCCGCGGCGGGCACCGGGGCTTCCGGGCACCGGGGCTTCCGGGCACCGGGGCTTCCGGGCACCGGGGCTTACGGGCACCGGGGCTTACGATTGGCGGGCGAGGCGTTGCCGCCAGATCGCGACGCCACCGATCAGCAACGCCCACGTCAACCATGATGCGAGTTCGGGGGCGACCGGATCGACGGCTTCCATCGTCGACGTGATCCAGTGCGCGTAGGACGAGACACGGACCGAGCCCGCGATGTCGCCATAAGACGCGTCGGTATTCCCGTCGACGCTGGCGATAAACGAGTGCACCCCGGCGACGACCTCGCCGTCGCCGAAGTCCATGAACATCGCGCCGCCACTATCACCCGGGGCGATCAAGTATTCCAGATTCAGCGGGGTCGTCGAACCGGACCAACTGTCTGCCGCCGATGACGGGTTGTCGAAGTCTTCGAACAGGACGTTGTCTTGGTAGCCGACGACCGAACCGCCGTCGAGGTCGACAACATTGTTCCCCGCCCGCTTCGTCCCGGCGGCGAGCGAATCGCCGGTCAACCCCGTCCCGGTACGCCCGTAGCCGACGTGCGTCGCGGTCCGGCCGACTTCACTCGTGTCGCGGTTGATCTTTGCGGGGGTGACGTCGGTTTCCGCGGTACTCAGCCGCAACAAGGCGATGTCGGCGCCGGAACTGAGGTCGCCACCGCTTGCGGTCCAATCGGGATGGATGAACCGTTCGGCCCCAACATGAATGCCGCCGTCGCTGTCGGAGAGGTTGAACGTCCAGTCGCTCGCGGAGAATCCACCGGCATCGAGGCAGTGTCCGGCCGACAGGACCCAGTCTTCGCGAATCAGCGTACCGGTACAGAGCGAACTGCCCCACGTCAATCGTCCCACCGACGGATAACTCGCCGCCAAGCTGGTGTAGAGCGAATCCGCGCGGTCGTGGCGGATCGTCCCCGCGGTGAGGGGCGACGACAGGATCTCGGGTGCGGAGACGGTCAACGCGAGAAGCAGCAGGGTTCGTCCGACCCGTGTGCGATGCCGAGTCACGCGACGTTGATCCGGGTCGAATACGGTTTCGTTCATGTTTGGGCTCTGTTGGTTGCGGACGCCTTGGTCGAGGGGACTTCGGCGGGGCCGACTTCGCGCCGGAATCGATGCCGGGGGGAGTCGACATTGATGTGGGGCAGGGACGCCTCAACAAAGCGAAGCAAGTCGCGTTCGGCCGCCGCGCGGGTTCCGGGGGAGTGGCGCGTCGTCGCCTGAAAGCGACAGATCGACGGTTCTCCCGCGAGCGCAAACCGGGGGTACTGTGGTGCGGACCATCCCGCCGAGTCGCGCCAAGCGTAGGCGACGGTGAGTGCCGGGTCGCCGAATCGACGTGGCTGGAACGATTGGACCCATACGGCGTGTCGACGATCGATCCGCACCCGGCGTGGGGCGTGGTCGAGACGAAAGCGATCACGTGCCAGACAGGCTTCTGGGGTGTGAGCCGCGATCGGTCCGGGGGGACCTTCCAAGCAGGTCGCGTTGACCGGACGGCCGGAATCGACGCATCGGTACGCGTGTTGCCAATGTTGCCGCGCCCCGAGAGTCGCCAGTGCGGAGGGTGGCAGTTCGCGTCCGTCGAAGCGTTGCCAAGTGCCCGACGTGCCGGTGAGCACTTTCGGCGGCGCGACAAGCCGCCCTCCGGGGCGTTGATCGAGATCACGCCGCGGCCAACCCGCGACCAGCGCGATCCCGGTGCAAGCGACTCCCAAACAGACGGCGGCGAATCGGCGGCGGTCGCCGTAAGCCGAAGCGACGTTCCGATCAGGCATCGTCGGGTCTCCACCGTCGCGTCAGGTCTTCCCACGCCGTCCGTTCGCTGGCGGTCAGTTCGGTGACCGAGATACGGTCGCGATCGACCGCCCGCCATTGGTCGGCCGCATGGTCGGTTTCCCCGGCCGCCAAGTAGGCGGCGGCCAAGTGAAGTCGGGTCACCGGGTCAGCGGATGGACCGGATTCCAACGCTCGCGTGAGCGTCTCGACCGCTTCGACCGCCCGATCCATTTGCAACAGGACCCACCCTTTCGTGTCGAGGAACGCCGACGCCGGTCCGGCCGTCTCGATCAAGCGGTCGATTTGCCGAAGCGCCGTCGTGTGATGTTCGGGGCGGTCTGCCATCCGCATCGCCAGATTGTTCACGGCGACCCGATCGTCAGGGGCAATCGCCACCGCTCTGGACAACAGTTCGATGACGTCCGACGGGTCGTCGTTGCGAACGTCGCGCCACTCGGCGGCGGCGACCAACAGCCGCGGATCGTCCGACGCGTTTCTCAACCCGGCATCGACGATCCGGTCGATCCGTTGCCGCTCCGCCGCGGAAATCGGGTTCGCGGTGCGGCCGACGATCGCCGCGGTGTGGGCTCGTGCTTGCGGGCGGACGTCCCATGTCGGGTCTTCGACGAGCGAGAGGGCGTTTGGGACGTCGCCGTCACGGGCGACCGCGATCGCCAACGCGGCGAGCCGATCCGGATCGCGTGCCGCGGCGGCGCGATAGTGGCGGATCGCACGTTCCGAGTCGCCGACGATCTCCCAGGCCTGTGCGAACAACGACGGGTCGAAGTCGTCGTTCGCGCGATGCCTGTTTTCCCGCCAGCGGACTTCGCCCGCCGCTCGCTCATTGCCGACATGCCGTCGCAAGCCGCTGACGTATTCGAGCCACACCTCGTCGAGCCTTTCCCCCGCGAGGATCGCACCGCGATAGGCCGCCAAGCATCGACCACTGTCTCCCGCCCGTTCCCAAGCGTGTGCCGCCGCGGTCAAGACTTCGGCCCGGTTCGACACCTGATCGGCGATCCGCTGGAGCGTGTTCGCGGCGTCGGCGTAACGGCCGAGGCGGGTCTCACACTCCGCCCGCAAACGTTCAATCGCCAACGCGCGAGCCGCTTCTTCGCCTGGGCGCTCGGCGGCCGCGGTCGCGGTCTCGGCACGGAATCGATCGACCCAGCGGAGCGCCGACGCATGGTCCCCCGCGGCTGCTAGCGCGTGGGCACGCAACCCGATGAGCCGGGTGCGAAGTTCGTCGAGTTCGCTTTGGCGTGGATGCGGGCGATCGAGCGAACGGGGGCGATCGAGCCATGTCACGATCGGCTCGATCAACCTGAGCGATTCGTTGGGCCGACCGATCCGCATCAGCGATTCGGCAAGATTCGCGGCGAGCCGAACGTCCTCCCCGCCGCCCCGAATCCGCGCTTGTTGATACGCGATCGCGGCCCCACGCCAATCTCCGCGGCTACGGTGCCAGTCGCCCCACTGGGTCGATACGCGAACGTCGTTTTGGTCTTGCAGGGTAGCCGCCGTCAACAATCGAAACGCGTCGGCCATCCTTCCTCTGCGACGCGCCTCCGATGCCGCCTGGAGATAGATCTTCAACGGCGTCGTCGGGCCTGCGATTCCGGCTCGGGACCGTGTCACGGCGCGGGACAATGCGACATCGGCGTCGGGCATGTCGAATCGGCGACGAAACCGCCAATCCGTGAAGTGTGCGTCCGCGGTATCGGTCGCGGTGACGGCCGCGGGCAATCGTGACGCCAACCGCACTCGGGTCGTCTCGTCGAGTGATTCCGGATGATCGCTCGCGAAGTCGGCACACGCCAACAGGAACGTGTCACGGCAGACCGCCTTTCCCTCGACGCGGTCCAGCAGGCGTGCGATCGCGTCGGCTCGCACCGGCGGACGTTGGGCTATGCCGCCACCGAACCGGATTAACGCCTCGGCATGAATCTGTGACGCGTGTGGGTCATCGCGGCGGACACTGTAAAGACGCCCGGCGGCGGCCAGTGCGGGGCGGCTCAAACCGAGGGTCAGGCACTTTTCCAGGTATCGTTCGAGCGTCGCGGCGTGATACGGGGCGCGTTCGAGGATCGCCGCGTACCGCAGCAGCGAGGCGGCTTGGTCCTCCGCCGCGGACGGTAACCGATCCCGTGATGCTGCCCAGCGATAACGAAGCTCGACGGAATCGGGAAACAGTCGCAACAACCGCTCGTAGGTATCCGAGGACGCGGCGAGACGACCCGACTCGCACAGGCGTTCCGCCTGATCGAGGCCTTGCTCGTACACCGATCGTTGCCGGGATTCGTACCGCCATGTCGTTGCGACCCCGAACGTGACCAACACGACCGGGACGAGCAACACCCGGCATCCGCCCGCGACGAACGACGCCATGTCGAGCGGCCGTCCAGACCCGTCTGGGCCGAGGTCATCTCGCCGCGTCATCCACGTGTCGAGTCGATCCCGCAAACGCGATGTGGACTCGCGCAGCCAACGAGAGACCAACAGCAACAAGAGGACTGCGAACGGGACCGCCACCCAGTCCCCGATCGTGTGCGTCCAATCGGTCACGCCGCCTGGGGCGCCAAGGTCGACCGCTGCCGCCAACAGCGCGATCCGTGTGGCGTTGGCCAACACGGCGGACGGTACGACAAGTGATGCGGTGAGGGCGAGTCGACCGCCTCCACCGCCCCGCATCGCGGCGAGAAAGAAGCAGAACGCCGCGATCGCCATCGACAGCCGCATCCCGCTGCAGGCTGACGTGATCTGGACGCTCGCCCCCGGTAACGTCAACGTGTGCGGGTCGGCGACCGCGAACACACCGCCCCACACCAGGAGACGGCTTGCCAACCACGCCGACGCGGATTGCAGGGCTTGGTTGCTGGCGGTTTCGAGATGAAAGGGGAGCGGAATCATGAACGCGAGAAAGCCGATCGCGGGGGCCGCCCAACGGAGTCGCGATGGTCCCGCGACGACGCCGATCCATCCCGCGATCCAGACCGGAAGCGACCATCGTTGCAGCGCCGGCAGGTACCATTCCGCGCCGATCCACAGCGCCCCGTGGGCGGCGACGACGGTCGCGATCCCGGGCCACCAGGGACGCCCCGTCGCGGGACATGTGGCGCGTCGGCACCACAGCAACCACGCCGCGAGCGGCGGGACGAGCCATCCGTGGGAATAGCTCGGATTGGAACGCCACTGCTGGATCAACTGGTCCCATACATCGCGGTAAACGATCGCGCCGAGCAGCAACCAGGCGAACGCGGCCCACGACGCCGCAGACCGTCTCGAGATCATCGGCGCGAGCCGTCCCGCGATCGATCGACCCTCGGCCGAACTCGACGTCGCGAGCGATCGATGGACGGATGGGGACGACGCCACTGGTGAAGGCCTGGGGGAGGAGGTTTCCGTGAACGGGTGGGTGAATGCGTTCTCCCGTTTATCGTCTGAGACTTTTCCTGATGACCAACTTCGACGGCGGGGACGCCCCATCAGGCAGAACCGACGCGACCCGTAGACGCCCTGCTCTCGTGACTGAACCGCTCGCGCCGCTCGCGCCGCTCGCGCCGCTCGCGCCGCTCGCGCCGCTCACGCCGCTCGCGCCGCTCGCGCCGCTCGCGATCGACCGTCACGACCGGATCGTCAGAGGATCAGGAAGATCGCGAGTGATAGCGACGCCGCGCCGAGCAACCGGATGAACATCACCCGGGGGCCTCGAGACGATTCGGCGTGCGAAAACCATTCGCCGAAAGCCCAGATCAGCGCCACCGTCCAAAGCCCCCGCGCGCTGTAGACGACGTTCGCCCCGGCGGCGTGCCCCCATGTCGCGATCGTGGAGGTGAACACGACCGCTTGCAGTCCGACCAGGAGACTTCCCCAGCCGACCCAAAAGAGGGCGGGGCGGGCGAGGCCGCGGAGCCCGTCGTCGAAGCCGATTAACAGCGCGAGCGAGACGACCGCACCGGCGATCATCGTCAACGGCATGAATCGGCCGACGCCCCATGCCGGCGCCCAGTGCTGGACCAACACGTCGAACATCGCATAGCTGGCCGCCGCCGCCGTCGAGCAGAGCAACGTGAACCCGACCCGCCGGTGTTGGCCCGGGCCGCCGCTGGTTCCGAGTAACGCGACGGCCAACGTCGCCAACCCGGCCGAGATCCAAACTCGGCCGTTCAACCCTTCGTCGGAAACCAACGACGAGAACGCGGCGACGAGCAAGATCTTGACCCCCAGCATCGGCGTGGCGACCGATACGTCTCCGCGGGTGAGTGCCACGATCGACAAGATCTGGCCCGCCACGAACAACGTCCCGACCACCGCCGGTTGCCACAGCAACGAGGGCGACGGGATCTGGCCCCCGAACCCGAATACGGGGAGGAATAACGCGGCGGTGACCCAGTTGCAGATGAACGTCGTCCGCCATGCCCCGGGGTGCCATCGCGTCGCCCGCTTGAGCAACAGCACGCCGAACGTGTAGAGCACCGAGGCGAGCACCGCGAACCAAAAGACGATCGGGGGGATCACGCGGCGATCATCCTGGGACGGGAACGGTACGCGGGTACGGGAATTGGCTACCATCCGCGAGGGACTTGAACACGAACCGCGGAGTCCGCCCTATCGTATCGGGTGAGTCTGTGAACTGACGAGATGTCGGGCGGGATCAGGAGCGGTCGCGTTCGGCGGATCGATTGACGCTCGGTTCGGGTGTCCGAGCGTGGATTGCCCCGACCCGGCGTGACCGTTACTCTCGGGAGGCCGCATGAACCGGAGCGCAGTGAATCCGGACGCGGGAACGCGTTCGCTCCGAATTCGTCTTTCCCGAAACGAAGCCCCTTCGTCGCCCCGTGTCCCGATCGCCGCATGACTCGCACCTTATTCGTCAACGCCTCGGTCGTCTTTCCCGAGGAAACCCGTAGCGCCTCGGTGCTCGTCGAAGGGGGCGTGATCCTCGACGTCGACGCGGGTCCGGACACGCGTGCCGACCGGCGAATCGAGTGTGACGGTTTGCACCTGATGCCTGGCGTCGTCGACGACCAGGTTCACTTTCGCGAACCGGGGCTGACCCACAAGGAAGATTTGGCGCACGCCTCGCGGGCCTGCGCCGCCGGCGGCGTCACGTCGTTCCTCGAGATGCCGAACACGGTCCCCCCGGCGATCACGTTGCAAGGGGTGCGGGACAAGGAACGGCTGGCCGCCGAGCGATCGCTGGTGAACTACGGGTTTTATATCGGGGCGACGCCGGACAACGTCGAGGAGTTGTCGCGTGCGACGGAGGTCCCGGGGATCAAGATTTTCATCGGCAGCAGCACGGGGAACCTGCTTGTTGACAAGCAAGAGGCGCTGGAGCGGATCTTTGCGGAGACGACGTTGCCGATTTGCGCCCATTGTGAGGACGAGGCGACGGTCCGCGGCAACGCGGAGCGGATGGCGGGGACGGACCGCGTCGCCGACCATTCGGCGATCCGCAACGTCGAGGCCGCCGTGATCGCGACCCGGCAGGCGACCGAGTTGGCTCGCCGCCATCGTCACCGCTTTCATGTCCTGCACGTTTCGACCGCGGCGGAATTGCCGTTGCTCGCCGATCCCGCCCCGTATCTCACCGCCGAAGTCTGTCCGCACCACCTGTTTTTTCACACCGACGACTATGAGCGACTGGGTTCGCGAATCCAGATGAACCCGTCGGTCAAGTCGGCCGCGGATAACCGGGCCCTTTGGCAGGCGCTACTGGACGGCACGGTGCAAGTCGTCGCCACCGACCACGCGCCCCATACGATCGAGGAAAAGGCGAAGCCGTATCCCGCGAGCCCGTCGGGGTTGCCCGCCGTCGAGAACAGCTTGGCTTTGATATTGAACGAAGCGGCTCGTGGAAAATGCACGCTTCAGCAGGTCGCGTCATGGATGTGCGACGCCCCGGCGCGGGTGTGGGGGATTGTCGGCAAGGGACGGATCGCGGCCGGTTACGACGCCGACCTCGTGCTGGTCGATCTGAGTGAACGGCGAACGGTCCGCGACGCCGACCAGCACACGAAATCCCGGTGGAGCCCGTGGGACGGTGTCACGCTCACCGGTTGGCCGGTGCAAACGTGGGTCGCCGGGCGTGCGGTGTGGAGCCGCGATGGCGGCTTTGACGAAACCGCGCGGGGCGACAAGCTACGGTTCGACCACGCCCGCGGCGGCTACTGGGCGACCCCCGACGGGATCGGCCCGGCGTGACTCGGGCGGAACATCCATGTCCTCCGCCCCGCCGAGCCCTCCGGTACGTCGCGCGGCGGATGGGACCGGACGGCTCGCGCCGTGCCGCTACGGGTGGGTGAGTGCGTCAAATATGTCCCGACCGTTGCTTAGGGGACGCTCCATCCGGGGCGCGGGGTCGGTCCGATTCGTGGTGACGTCCCTTCGCCGAGGGCCCGGATCGCGTCGGACATCGCACGGACCGAATCGGCGTCGGCCAACGGGTGCAGCGTGAGCGAAAAGCGAATCGTCTCTCCCGGTTGCAACGTCACTACCCGGCCTTGCTCGGCTTCGAACGAACGTCCGTTCGGGAAATTGGTGGCGGGTTCCAGACCGACGACATACCCGTCCGATTCCGCGGCCGTGTTTTTCCAAACGATGAACCGAGGCAACGTCGAGGTATCGACGCTGACGGCCAAGCCGCGGTCACCGCCGGGGGAACGGATCATCGCGGTGGTCTGCTGGCCCGCGTCGGATACCAGTTCGGTGAAGTAGACCCGTTCGGCGAAACCCGACTGTGGCGGCCCGACGCGGTCCCAACGGTCGATTTCCGAGGCGGAGAGCTCGTCTTTCGGGACGAGTTCGGCGATCGGGGCTTCGACAACCGATCCGTCGTCCAAGAGGGGTCGGCCGATGTTGATGTGATACAGCATCTGGATCGTCGCGGGGGTCGACAACTCGTTGGTCACCTCGTCGCGGATTTCGACCTCAGGACGACCGGCGTGAAACCGGACGCGGGTCCGCATCCGCAGCCGTTTGAAAAACAGCCGTGTTTCGCGGACCTCACCGATCAGATCGACGCTGCCGGTTCCCCCGTCGCATTCGATTCGCAGGCGATCGGCGGCGAGATTGGCGACGCGTCCGTGCAGCGGATAACGCACCCGCCCCGATTCGTCAAATTCCGGCGCCCCGTTGCTCTCGAGCCCGCAGCGGACGAGCAACTCGTCAAAACCTTCCAACCAGCCGAGTCCAGACGGGTCATCGATGGGAACACGGGCCGGGTGGATCGGCCCGCGGATTGGCGATTCCCAGCCGAACCGGGTTCCCCCGGCATCGATTCGCCAGAGCGACATCCCGCGGCCCGGCAACACGGTCGCCTTCGCCGCCCCGGTGTCGATTTCGACGACTTCGACGCCGTCCGCCGCCCCACCGACGAAACGGCCGTGCCGCGTTCGGCAATCCCCATCGGACGTCGCGATCGACGTCGTCACCGGCGAGGCGGGGTCCCAACGGATTCGGGCATCGGAATCGCGGCGGGGATCTCCGGCTGAGCGCCTCGCAGCGGAAATGCCAGGATCGGTCATCGGTTCGTTCTCCGAAAAGTGTCGTTGTTCTCGCGGTGCCCCAGTTGGTTGCAGGTGCCCCCATCGCTCTCGGCCGGGGTGGGAGGGGTCACGCCGACGCGAGCTCTCGAACAAGCCGAAACGCCGACGCGTTGGTTATACCGTTTGCCCGTCACGTCGTGCCCGGCCGGGACGCCAAACGGATCGATTCCCGGTCTTCGGGTTAGCGATCGCTTTCCGACCGAGGTCGTTTGCCGCTCTCCTTCCGCTGCGGCGGGCGGGCACTGATCCGATGCCGCTTCCGTGGAGGCGATCCGGGGTATCTTTAGTAGCGGAGCGGCGCAAGCCGCCCGGTGTTTCGAGGGATTCTTCGGGGGGGGGCCGGACGGCTTGCGCCGTTTCGCGAGAGAAGGAAGGGGCATGGGGCACTGGCCCGCTGGGGCGTCAGGGCGGGCTCGCGGCATTTCGGGTCTCCGACTACGATCTTCCCCCATGGAAAAGACGAACGTAGCGATCATCGGGATGGGGACCGTCGGGGCCGGGGTGGCGAAGCTGTTGCTCGACCACGGCGACCGAACCGCGCGGCACGCGGGGCGCACGCTGTGGCTCAAGCGGGCTGTCGTCCGCGACTTGTCGAAACCCCGCGACGTGCAGCTTCCCGAGGGGATCCTCACCGATTCGGTCGACGACGTGATCGACGATCCCGCGATCTCGGTCGTCGCCCAGCTGATCGGCGGGTTGGAACCTTCGCGGACGGTGATGTTACGGCTGTTGGAGGCCGGAAAAGATGTGGTTACCGCGAACAAGGCGTTGCTCGCCGAGCACGGTCCCGAGCTTTTCACCCGTGCCCGTCAGCTAGGCCGTTCGATCGCGTTCGAGGCGGCGGTCGCCGGGGGGATCCCGATCATCACCAACGTCAGCCAGTGTTTGTCGGCGAACCAGATCGTTTCGTTGGAAGGGATCCTGAACGGGACGAGCAATTTCATCGTCACGAAGATGGCCGAAGACGGGGCGAGCTACGACGAGGTGGTTCGTGAGGCGCAGCGTTTGGGGTATGCCGAGGCGGACCCGACGATGGATGTCGACGGCACCGACGCGGCGCAGAAGCTCGCGATTTTGGCCCATCTCGCGTTCGGCGCGACGGTCGACTGGAAAGACATCCCGACCACGGGGATTGACGGGCTCGACCCGATCGATCTCGAGTACGCCCGCCAACTCGGGTACCGAATCAAATTGCTGGCGGTCGCCCATTTGGCCGAAGACGGTTTGGAGCTATCGGTCGCCCCGACGCTGGTCCGCACCGGGACACCGTTGGCCGAGGTCCGCGACGCGTTCAACGCGATCCGCGTGGTTGGCGACGCGGTCGGGCCGGTGTTCCTGCATGGCCAGGGGGCCGGCCAAATGCCGACCGCTTCGGCCGTCACCGCGGATCTGATCGACACGGCGGTCGGACGTACCCGGTTGACCTTCGAGACGCTCGCTTATTTCACCGACGAGCATCCGCCGCGGGCCAAGCAGCGGGACGCGGACACCGTGGGCGGTCGTTACTACGTGCGGCTCCATGTCGCCAACCACCCGGGGACGCTCGCGGCGATCGCGAACACCCTTTCACGGAACGAAATCTCGATCTCGTCGGTGATCCAACACGAGCTTCCTGGGGGGGCTTCAGACAGTCCGGCCGACAAGATCGACCCGGTGCCGATCGTGATCATGACACACCGGGCGACCGAAGGGGCGGCCCGGCGGGCCACCGAAGAAATCGCCTCACTCGGGGTGGTCAACGGTCCGGTTGTGAGGCTTCGGGTCAAAGACTAACGGTTGGACCGGTGGGTCGGATCTCGATTCCGGACTGAACCTCGCCGGCGCTCGCCCGCCGAACCCGCCAGGGGCTACATTCCCCTAGGCTCGGGTCGGACCGGATCGTTGTCGCCTATCGTCCCGCGAGTCGGGCGTCGCGTTAGGGGACGAGAGGCGGTGATCCGGCCCGCAGCTCCGGGGATCGGCCGTCGCAGGATTGGCCGGATCATCAAGCGGGTTCCCCCACCGCACGAATCGACGCGCCGGCCCGCCCCATGATTCACGTCCAACATCTGACGAAGACGTACGAAGATCTGCGGCGGGGACGGTTCCACGCCGTCGACGGGGTCACGTTCACCGTCCGCGGCGGAGAGATCTTCGGGTTGCTCGGCCCCAACGGCGCCGGCAAGACGACCGTGCTGCGGATTCTGAGCACGATCCTGACGCCGACCAGCGGGATCGCGACCGTCGCCGGACACGACGTCGTCCACGACCCGTCCGAGGTCCGCCGCCAGATCGGATTCGTCAGCAACAACACGGCGATTTACGACCGCATGTCGGCGCGGGAGATGGTCGATTACTTCGGACGGCTGCACGGGATGTCGACCGGCGAGCTCGGCGACCGGGTCGAGAGGTTATTCACGCAACTACGGATGCACGACTTCGCCGACGTCCCCGGGGCGAAGATGTCGACGGGGATGAAACAGAAGGTCTCGATCGCCCGGGCGATGGTCCACGACCCGCCGGTGCTCGTGTTTGACGAGGCGACGCTCGGACTTGACGTGCTCGTCGCCCGCAACCTGCTCGGCGTGATCCGTTCGCTCCGCGAAGCCGGGAAGTGTTTGATTTTTTCGACCCACATCATGAGCGAGGTCGAACGGCTTTGTGACCGGATCGCGATCATGCACCGCGGCCGGATCCTGGACACCGGGACGCTCCAGGAATTGACCGAACGCCACCGTGAGGACGATTTCGAGGAGCTCTTCTTCGGATTGCTGAGCCGACACGAGCGGGATTCGGGGGACGAGATCGGGGCCGTCGTCGGGACAACGCCGGGGGAAGAATTTTGAACGAATCGTCGGACGCGAAACGGGCCCGAGCGGAGGTGGCGGGGCAGCCTCGGTTGGCGATCATCTGGTTGATCTACCTTCGCGAGATGCGTGATCAGCTTCGCGATCGGCGGACGCTGTTCACGATCGCCGTGTTGCCGATCGTCCTGTACCCGTTGGTCGGGACGATGTTGTTGCAAATCGCACAGTTCACCCGCCAACATCCGACGTCGATCTGTCTCGTCGGCTCCGAACACCTGCGGGACGCCCCGCCGTTGATCGAGGAGCGCGGGTTCGCCGACGGCGTCGTCGAAGACGCCGAACGGCTCGAGCTATCGATTTTCCGTTGGGATCAGGTCGACTCCGACGGCGACGTGACCGGACAGGCGTCTGGGTGGGTCCGCGATGGGGTGTACGACGTCGTGATCGTGATCCCGCCGGCGTTCGCGTCGGAGCGGTCATCGGTGGCCGAAGACGCTTCGGTCGAGGTGTTGTTCAACGTCGCCTCCGACCAATCGATGGTCGCCCGCGACCGCGCCACCGGGATTCTCGACCGTTGGCGTGGAGGCTGGATCCGGGACCGGCTCAGCGAATCGGGGGTTGAGCCGAAGGTGCTCGATCCGTTCCAGCTCCGCGACATCGATATCTCGCCCGAGCGGACCCGCGAGGCGGCGTTTTGGAGCAAGCTGCTGCCGTTCATCATGTTGGTATGGGCGATGACCGGGGCGTTCTATCCGGCGATCGACCTGGTCGCCGGCGAGAAAGAACGGGGGACGCTCGAGACGTTGCTGTGCAGCCCCGCGCTCCGCGGCGAGATCGTGTGGGGGAAACTCGCGACGGTGACGACGTTCAGCATCCTCACCGCGACGCTCAACGCCGCGAGCATGCTGGTCACCAGTTCGTTTGTGGTTCGACAAATTTCGATCGGCGGCGGGGTCGCGATCGGAGCGCCCCCGATCGGCCCGATGTTGTGGCTGCTGGTCGCGTTGATCCCGTTGGCGACGTTGTTCAGCGCCTTGGCGCTCGCCGTGGCGGCGATGGCACGGAGCAGCAAGGAAGGGCAGTACTACCTGATGCCGCTGATGATGGTCACGCTCCCGCTGGTGATGCTGCCGATGCTTCCCGGGACGACGCTCCACGCCGGGACGAGTCTGATCCCGGTCACCGGGATGTTCTTGATGGTCCGGGCGTTGGTCGAAGCCCAGTACGCGTCGGCGCTGCTGCACTTGCCGATCGTCACCGGTGTGACGATCGGTTGCTTGTGGTTGGCGACGCGTTGGGCGCGGCGGCAGTTCGAAGAGGAATCGGTGCTGTTTGGCGGCGGCGAGCAGTGGGAGCTGGGGATCTGGGTCCGGCACCTGTGGCGGGACCGGCACGCCACCGCGACACCGGCTCAGGCGTTCGCGTGCGGGGCGATCATCCTGGTCGCGCTCTTCTTCGGCAAGCTCGCCGTCACCGAGATGCCCGATTCGCTCGCCGCCATGGCCCGGCTGATCCTGATGCCTCAGATCGGCATGATTCTCGCCCCGACGTTGATCATGGCGACGGTGCTGACGACGTCGCTGCGGCAAAGTCTCCGTGTGCGGATGCCCCACTGGACGACGTTGCCGCTCGCCGTGCTGCTCGGTGCGACACTCCACCCGACCTACATCACGATCACCCAGTGGATCAGTTACACCTATCCGATCAGCGAAGAGGCGGCGGCCGCGATGCGGCCGTTCGCCGAGCAGATCGCGGCGGCGCCGTGGCTGACGATCTTGTTCTTCATGGCGGTCGTCCCGGCGATCTGTGAAGAGCTCGCGTTCCGCGGCTTCATCTTCGGCGGACTTGTCCGCGACGGCGGACGGCTGCGGGCCGTCGTCGTCACCGCGCTGATGTTCGGGATCTCCCACGGGGTGCTACAGCAATCGATCGCGGCGACGCTGATGGGGTTGATGCTCGGTTGGATCGCGCTGCGGACCGGAAGCGTGCTGCCGGGCATCTTGGTTCACGTCACCAACAACGGGCTCTCGGTCTCGCTCCAGCGGATCAGCGACAGCGGTTGGGGAGGGGCCGGATTTTTGCTTCGCCAGACCGAAGCCGGGCCGGCCTACCAGCCGATGTGGGCGCTACTGAGCATCGCGATCGCCGTGACGTGTCTGCTCTATTTCGGCGCGGTCCGTCCCGCCGCCGGCGACGGGGAGGACCCGGAGATGCAGGACGCGCCACGGGCGGACGCGGCGACCGGCTTGTCGGTGATCGCCGCGACTTAGTGGGCGAGCCCCGTTTCCGGTCGGGGGGCGGAAACGTTTCGGATCGGGTCTCAGCGATGAGCCCCGCGTCCCGGAACTCGTCTTTCGGCCGTCTCGTCACTTGCCCTAAACTCCGAATCGTCGTGAGGCCCGGCCTCCCGAATCGACGACGCGGGATGCGTCGTGAACGACCCTCGATCGGTGCCCCGACCGCGTCGCCGCCCCTTGTCAGGCGGATGACCGGGACGGTTTCCGGTCTCGACCCAAGCGACGGAGTCGTCCGGCATGGATGCCGTTTCTCACCCACCCCGCGGCCGAACATTTCCCCTTGGCCGGAGATTTCCCCGTGGCCGGAGATTTTGCCGCGCCGCCGGCTTGGCCGCTTGCCTTGCCGCGTGCTTCGCGACCACCTCGAGTCCTGCGGCGGGGCATCGCACGCAAAACTTTCTCGTCGAAGCCTCTTCCTCGAGGTTGGCCCGCGAAGTCGGGGAAGCGGCCGAACGGTATCGGCACGAGTTGGCGGTCTACTGGACCGGCAAACCGCTCAACGACTGGCCCAACCCGTGCCCGATCCGCGTCATCGACGGCCCCCGGATGGCTGCCCAAGGGGTGACCCAATACGACCGGGCGCCGGTCGGCAACTTCGTGATGGAGGTTGTCGGGACGCAGCAGCGGATTCTCGACAGCGTCCTGCCGCACGAAGTCAGCCACACGGTTCTCGCGACGCACTTCGGACGACCGCTGCCACGATGGGCGGACGAGGGAATCTGCAGCACCGTCGAACACGAGTCCGAGCGGGCGAAGCACGAGGCGAAACTACGCGAGTTCCTGCGGACTCGGCGAGGGATCGCGATGAACCAGCTGTTTTTGCTGACCGAATATCCGCCCGATGTCCTGCCGATGTACGCCCAGGGTTACTCGGTCTGCCAATTCCTGATTCGACAACGCGGGCCGCGGGAGTTCATCTCGTTTCTGGAGGACTACATGCGGCACCGTTCGTGGACCGACAACGTCCGCAAGCATTACGGCTATGAATCGCTCGGGGAGCTTCAAGAGAACTGGGTCGCGTGGGTCTCTGACGGCAGCGGTCCGGTCGACCGATACGCCAAATCCGCCCCGTCCGCTGGCGGCGATCCGGAACGTGACCCGTCCCCAGGCCGTTCGTCGGACGTCGCTTTGGCGAGTGCCCGAGGCGACCGAGGTGACGGAGTCGCCCGAGGTGACGGAG
>JAWLFY010000027.1:33113-41296 GCA_041685355.1 Pirellulaceae bacterium
CCGAGGTGACGGAGTCGCCCGAGGTGACGGAGGCGACCGAGGCACCGTCGGCGACGGATTCTACGTCCGCAACCGAGACGATGTTGCCGATGCGACCCGCGCCACGCCGGTCCGCGTCCCCGATTCGAACC
This sequence comes from Pirellulaceae bacterium, assembly GCA_041685355.1. Classification (GTDB taxonomy): domain Bacteria; phylum Planctomycetota; class Planctomycetia; order Pirellulales; family Pirellulaceae; genus JAWLFY01. Next base: position 33,245 of record JAWLFY010000027.1, read on the forward strand.
GCACCCCGGTCCCGAAGTCGATGATTCCCCCGTCGATCCGCGACAGTGGCCGCTACTCGGCGGCCCAGCCGCAACCGGAGCAGGGGGGGGCTGTCCCCGCGGCGACGCCGACGCCCACCGCCAGACCGAATGTCATGCCCCGTTCCACGCCCACCTCCACGCCCTGGGCTGGTGGTGGCGGGAGCCGTTGGCGTTGAGGCCGCCGGGATCGACTACCCAGCGGCAAGGAAACCTGCTACTTTCTTCGCTTCGCGAAATCGAATTTCCGACCCGTTCTCAACTCACCGTCCTCGATCGACGAGCCCTCGGGCTTGCCCCATTGCCATGGCCAAACCTCACCGAACATTGAAGAAAGCCAACCACGGCAGCCGCCCCGCGAACGCCAAGGCCCGCAAGGCCAAGCGTCGAAAAATCAAAACCTGATCGGATCAACGACGGTTCCTCGCGGGTGAGAAGCGATCCGATGCCGAGAAGCGAATTCATCATCGATCCGTCGTTGTTGGATTTCGACCGACCGATTGCCGATATCGAGGCGATTCGGGCGCTCAACCCGCAGCGGCACGAGATGGAACAGTTGACCGCGATCCTGTACGAGGATCGTGAACGGAACGCTTGCGCGGCGTATAAGGAGATCACCGCCGACGAATTTTGGGTGCGGGGGCACATGCCGGGGATGCCGCTGATGCCCGGCGTGATCATGCTCGAGGCGGTCGCCCAGCTCTCCAGCTATTTCACGCAAAAGCACGATCTGCTCGGCGCCGCGATGGTCGGCTTCGGCGGCGTCGACGAGGTGCGGTTTCGGGGCGTCGTGACTCCCGGCGACAAGTTGATCGTGATGGTGATCTTGGAAAAGGCCCGTCGCGGACGGATGATCGTCGCCCGCTTTCAGGGCGTCGTCGACGGCGACATCGTGCTCGAAGGGGTGCTCCGCGGGATCCCGATCCCGATCGAAGCGGTCACGAGGCAGCTCTCACAGGGCGATTGACGGCGACGCCACATGGATCGCGGGCCTATTCAGGTTGATCGCTGCCCTCTCCCGTCTTGCTGACCTATTCAGCCTCTTCATCGACGCGGTACATCTCTCGCCATGGGAGCTGGATTCCGCCGTCGATCGTGAGCGTACTCCCGGTGACGTACTGGCTCGCCGGATCGCATAGGAAGACAACGCCCCGGCCGATCTCTTCCGGTTGGCCGAGCCGGCCCCAGGGCAGTCGGCTCCCTTCCCGCTGAAGCGTTTCCTCGGTGAAAAATTTCCGTTCGCCCGGGGTGTCGATCCATCCCGGATGGACGATGTTCACGCGGACGCGGTGTTGCGCGAGCTCGCAGGCGGCGGTGCGGGCCATTTGGTCGTTGGCCGCTTTCGCCATGTTGTAGGCCATCGAGCCGGGGATCGCCATTTGCGCGTGCGGGCTGCTGATCACGACGATGTTTCCCCCGTTCCCCGCGGCGACCAGTTTTTGCGCACCCGCACGGACGAGATAGAACGCCCCCCACATGCTGACGTCGATCGTCTTGCGAAACTCATCGAGGTCCGATTCGAGCATCAGGTGTCGATCGCTGTAGGCGGCGTTGCTGACGACGATGTCGATTCCCCCCATCGCGGCGACCGACTCATCGATCAGCCGTTCGACCTGTTTCCGGTCGGCGATGTCGGCTTGGACCTTGTGCGCTCGGGACCCCGCCTGGGTACACAGCTCGACCACCTCGTCCGCCTCGTCGGGGTGGCTGCGGTAGTTGACGACGACTTCGGCGCCAGCCTTGGCGAGCTGCAACGCGATGCCGCGCCCGATCCCGCGGGACGATCCAGAGATGACGGCTCGTTGTCCTTGCAATACGCCCATGAATGGTTTTCTCCGGGAATCAATTGGTGATTCCGACAGCGTACCCGGTGAGCCCCGCCGCGTGCCATCCGACATGTCCGTGTCTGTGTCTGTGATCGGCGAGTCGTGTTTGGCGGCTAAAGCAGCAATCCCGACTCGCCGTCCCAGCGGACGAAGCCTTCGATCGCCTCGTATTCGGCGAGCCCGAGGGCGTCGTAGCGGCGGGCGGTCTCGGCGTTGCGGGCCTCGGCCCGTTGCCAGAATTCCCGCATATCGGTCCCGGGGAACAGGGCCCGGTCCTTTTGCGATTCGTGCTTGAAGATCGCGACCCGTTTCCGTTCGACGTCTTGGGGGCTGAGCGGCACCGCCATCTCGATCTCGTCGGGGGCCCATTCCTGCCATGCGCCTCGGTACAGCCAGATCACGCAGTCGCGGTACCAAGCGTCGTCGCGGCAACGGTTGCACGACTGCAGAATCGCGGCGAGGCAGGTGCGGTGGGTCCCGTGCGGATCGGAGAGGTCTCCGGCCGCGTAGATCTGGTGCGGGCGGATCCGCCGGAGCAGATCGATGGTGACCTCGAAATCGGCCTCGCCGAGCGGCCGTTTCTTGACCCGCCCGGTTTGATAGAAGGGGAGATCCAGAAAGTGCAGCCGGTCGCCGGGGACGCCGCAGCCCCGCGCCCCGGCCCGCGCTTCGGATTTGCGGATCAGACCCTTGATCTTCTGAACCTCCTCGCTGTCGACCTGCCCCGACCGCTTCCGCCGCAGGAACTCGTCGACGTGCGACTCGAGCCGCTCGATTTCGCCGGAGCGGATCCCGAACGCTTCGCAAAAATCGGCGACGAATTCGGCGTGTCGCAGCGCGTCGTCGTCGAACACGGCGATGTTTCCCGACGTCTGATAGGCGACGTGGACTTCGTGTCCCTGGTCGACCAACCGGATCAAGGTCCCCCCCATCGAGATCACGTCGTCATCGGGATGGGGCGAAAAGACGAGGACGCGTTTCGGGAACAGGTGATCGCGATCGCCCGGCCGGTCGCCGGGGTGCTTGCGGTGTTCCGGCTTGCCCCCGGGCCATCCGCTGATCGTCGCCTGCAAGTGGCGGAACACACCGAGATTGATGTCGTAGGCGTGGCCGTAGGCGGCGAGCAGGTCTTGGAGCCCCGCTTCGTTGTAATCCGCCTCGGTCAGTTTGAGGATCGCTTTGCCACAGCTCTCGGCGAGTCCGATCACGGCGCGGCGAGTGACCGGCTGGTCCCATTCGATCGGCCCGGCGGTCCACGGCGCGCGGACTCGGGTCAAGCCTGACGCGGCGGCTTCGTCGAGCAACGCCTCGGCGTTCGCGTGATGCTGCAGGAACGAGACGGGGACCGCCGGGGTGGCGTCCCCCTCGATCGCTTTCGCGACGATCCCGGCCTTCCCTTCGCCGAACGCGATTAGCAAGATTCGCCGCGCCTCGAGGATTGTCGCGATCCCCATCGTGATCGCGTGTCGCGGGACGTTTTCGGCGCCGAAAAAATCGCTCGCCGCCTCGATCCGTGTGATCCGGTCGAGCGTGATCATGCGGGTCCGGCTGGTCAGCTCCGACCCCGGTTCGTTGCACCCGATGTGCCCGGTGCGGCTGACGCCGAGCAGCTGGATGTCGATCCCGCCGGCGTCCGTAATCCGCTGCTCGTACCGCCGGCATGACGCCGAGGCCTGGCCCTTGTCGATCGTGCCGTCGGGGACGTGCACCGATGCCGGATCGATATCGACGTGATCGATCAGGTGCTCATGAACGAACCGGGCGTAGCTTTGCAGCTGGTCCGGTCGCATCGGAAAGTACTCGTCGAGGCTGAACGTGATCACGTTGGCGAACGACAGGCCTTCCTCGCGGTGCATTCGCACGAGCTCGTCGTAGATCCCGACCGGCGAAGAGCCGGTGGCGAGCCCCAGCACGCACGGTCTCCCCTCACTCGCCCGCCTGCGGATCAACTCGGCGATCTCCCGGGCCGCCGCGACACTCGCCTGAGACGCCCGGGGATAGACCCGCGACGCGATCTTTTCGCGAATCGTCCCCACCGATGGCGTGTTCATTCTCCGCTCCAATCCTCACACTCTTGCTTCGCGAACATCGCCGCTCCCACGATTCCGGCATCGTTCCCCAACGAAGCGAAGTCGACCGTCATGTTTTCCCCGACCTGGACCAACGTCGTCTCGCGGACGGCGGACCGGACGCCATCCCGGAACGCCCGCCCGGTCTCCGTCGCTTCGCCACCGAACGTCATCGCGCCGCCCAACAAAACGACCGCGGGGTCGAGCGTTTGTCCCAACAGCCCGATCGCCGAGCCGACGTAGCGGGCGGTCTCGTCGATCAGTTCTCGGCAGAGCGCGTTGCCAGATTCCGCGAGCTCGGCCAAGTCTCGAGGGGACACGTCGTCGGCGTTCAACGCCGAGGAGACACCACGGGCCGATTCCGCCGCCAAACGCGTTCGCATCCGGGCGATCACCCCCCGCGCCCCGGCGTAGGTTTCGAGATGTCCGCGGCTGCCGCACGTGCAAGGGATGGCGTCGGGACCGAAATCGATGGTGATGTGTCCGAGCTCTCCGGCGCACCCGTGGTCCCCGCCGTAGGGGCTGCCGCGCATCACGACGCCGCACCCGATCCCGGTCCCCAGCGTCACCAGGGCCAACGACCGGTCGCCCAATCGCCGCCGAGCATGCTCGGCAAACGCGGCGGCGTTCGCGTCATTCACGACCACCGACGGTAAGCGGGTCGAGGCCGACAACATGTCGCGGAGCGGAACCCCAAGCCACCCGGGCAGGTTCACCACCTCACGGAGCATGAAGCGATCCGTGTCGAGAACACCGGGCACGGCGAGCCCGACCGCGAGCAGCCGCCCCCGATGACCGGCGACCCCGGTCCGGTCACCGGCGAACCCAGACTCTTCGCGGGCGAACCCAGACTCTTCGCGGGCGAACCCAGACTCTTCGCGGGCGAACCCGGACCGATTCCCGGCGAACCCAGGCTCTTCGCGGGCGAATTCAGCCGCGAAACGAAAAATCCGTTCGGGCGTTTTCAGCCGGGGCGTCGAGGCACGTCCCTGCCGGACGATCCGACCCGTGCGATCGATCAGCCCGACCTTGACCTCCGTTCCGCCGACGTCGATCCCCAAGAACAAACCGTCAACCGCAGCGATCGAATCGGAATCCGTCATCAGCGACCCGTCCGCCCGGGGCTCACCTCGTGGTGCGATGTTGCCTCCAGACGTCACGCTGTCTCCGGGTGCAACGCTATCTCCCGTCACGTCGCTCGCGGGGGTCACGTCGCCCACTCAGTTGCCGAACGGATCGTCGCCGCCGAACGGGTCTTCGGAGTCACCTGAACCGCCGAACGGGTCATCTCCGCTGCCCCCGAAGGGATCCTCATCCGGCGTCGATCCGCCGAACGGATCGGTCTCGCTGTCCCCACTATCTCCCGATGCGTCTGCCCCGTCGCTCTTGGCCTGGGAATCCGCTTCCGCCTTCTCGATCGCCCCCTTGAAAGCATCATCCGATTCCACTTCCGCGTCAGAGGCGGCGAAATCGTCCCGGAAAGGGTTGTCCTCCGCGGCGGACGGGGGCACCGGGGGAGCGTCAACCGCGACGGGCGGTGCCTTCAAGACCCGCCCCTCGGCTTGACGGATTTCGCCGTAACGGGCTTTTGACCGCGCGGCCGCCGCCGCCGTGGCCTTCATTCGTGCCGACTGACGGATCCGTTCCAGCTTCAACCGAGTCGATCCCTGGACACGGGTCAACGAGCGGCCGATGTCGGCGACCGGTCGGCGCGTCGCTTCCATTTCCGCCCCGGTTCGCCAATCACTCTCCGCTTCTTCGGGACGGCCAGTCGCCGCCGCGACGATTCCCCGGAAATAGTAGGCGCGGGGATCCTGGATCTCGTTCTCGATCGCCAACGTGAGTAACTCGTAGGCTTCGTCATAACGTCCCGCGAAATACGCGTGGACGCCGCGGCCATACGTCTCCATCAACACCGGGTCCGTTGCCGAAGCGGAACGGGGGCCGGCAACGCCGAACCCGAGGGACAGGAGAGCGACTGCAAATACGGTCGTTCGGATCATCAATTCGGGTCCTCCCCCCGGTACGGGAATCTAGCCGATTCTGGCGGGGGCGATCGGGGCTATCGAGTCAGCGAAAAGTGGCCACTTCGGGGTGGCCCGATCGCCTCATGTTAATCATCCCGCTGCCGACCGGCAAACGTTTTCCGCTGCCGACGCGAGCGTCCCCTGGTCAGTCCGTTTCCCCAACCGCATCACGAAGATACTCGACGGCTCGTCGGAGCTGGGCATCGAGCTCAAGCAGGGGCCGTCCGCCGTCGGTCACCACCGCCGCGTCGTCGATCGGCGAGCTCGCTTCGTCCGGCTCCTCTGGTTCCTCCCGCTCCTCTGGCCCCTCCGCCTCGGGATCGACCGCGAGCATCGGGTAAGCGGAACGCCGCCATCGCTCGACCAGTTTCGCGACGGCTTCGGGTTCGAGCTTGACCTCGAATCCGGGGTCGGGGCGGACACCCCAATCGTCCTCTTCGGTGGCGTCGTCGGTGCGATGAATGTTCTTGTCGTTGGGGCGATAGTACCGAGCGACGGTCAACCGCAATGCGCTGCGGCCGTACTCCAGCGGCAAGATGTTTTGGACGGTTCCCTTGCCATAGCTTCGCGTGCCGACGACGACGCCGCGGTCGTGATCCTGGATCGCCGCGGCGACGATCTCGCTGGCGCTGGCCGAATCGCCGTCGACCAACACCGCGATCGGCTTGTCTGGGTCGACAAGCGTCCCCCGATTGGCGACGAACTCCTCTTCGACGACTCCGCCTCGCATCTTCGTGGACACGATCCGTCCCGAGTCGAGAAACATGTCGCTCACGCCGACCGCCGAATAAAGCAGCCCGCCGCTGTTGCCTCTCAGATCGAGCACAAGTCCGTCGAAGTCGTTGTCCAGCTGATTCAGGACCGACTCCAATTCGGTGACCGTCTTTTCACCGAAACCGGTCAACCGGACGTACGCGATGTCGGGAGCTTCGCGGAGCCAATACATCCACGCGTCGTCTTTATCGCGGTATTCCCCGACCACCGATTCCATCTCGATCCGAGAACGGGCAACGGTGACCGGGACCCGCTCGCCGTCGCGTCGCACGACCAGAGAAACCCGCGATCCGGCGAGCCCCTTGAGGCGTTTGCTGACGTTGACGAGATCCCAATCTCTGACGTCGCGGCCGTCGACCTCGACGATCTCGTCCCCTGGGCGGAGCCCCGCGGCCCGCGCCGGGGAACCGACGAGCGGGGTGACGATCTGGACCGGCTCCCCCGGTTCGGACTGCTCGATCAAGATCCCGATGCCGGTGAACTCTTGGTTGATGCTATCTTGCAAGCTCCCGTAGGCATCGATCGGGATGAACTCGCTGTGACGGTCCAGCGCCCCGGTCATCCCCCGCATCGCGGCGATCAATAGCTCGCGGTCGTCCACCGGTTCGACATAGAACTGGTCGATCAACCCGAGTGCGTCGCCGACAACCATCGCGGTTCGCGCCCGCCGAAACGTCGCATGGCAAAGCCACGCGATCAGGATCGCGAACAGTAAAATGTTGAAGTTGCGGCTTGGCATCAATCCCCCGCGTCAGGCCCCCGCGGCCTTTCGTCCCGAACCGGATTGGGCGGACGCGCCGGCGGTCGAGCGGAGCAGCTTGGTGTACTCGTCCACCCCTTCCTGCTCTTCCTTGAGGATGTCTTCCAGGAAGACCACCAGCGGCCGATCGCCGAGGCCCTCGGCGAGTTCGATCGCGCGGCCGTACATCTCGACCGCCTTTGACTCGAACGCCAAGCTGAACTCGAGCACCTCGTTCAAATCCCGGGACTGCTTGACTTCGTTTCGGGTCACCGCCGGCACACCGCCGAGGGCAACGATCTTGTCGCCCACCAACTTGGCGTGGCCGAACGACTCTTTAGCGTCATCCAGGAACTTTTCGGCGTAAACCTCTCGCCAGTACCCCTCGACGATGAACCCCGCCTGGGAGTACTGAGCCACCCCCGTCCACTCGTGTTTGAGGATTTCGTTCAGTTGTTCGATCATCGCTTGGGTATCCATCGGGCGCTCCTTGGCGTCGCGTCATGTCGGTTCCGTCGCTCAGGCAACCGATTTGCCTGCCGACTGGTGGAGTATAGCGATAGGGGCCGCCCCTTCGCCATGCGTGACCCCGGGAGTCC